>NZ_JABFMQ010000002.1:0-391718 GCF_013359625.1 Herbaspirillum sp. C9C3 | reverse complement strand
CGCGTTGCACGTCAGGGCTGGTGGCACCACCACCAGCCCTGACGCGCGCCTTGCCACCACGCCTTCTGGGGGCAACGCATCTCACAGATTGAATGTGAACAGGCCCTAATCCTGTCCACCGGCCTGCTCGCGCAACCACTCCAGAAACGCCGCCACCGCCGGCCGCCGCGCATGGTGCGCCGGATAAACCGCAAAGTGCGCCTTGACCTTGATGGCGCGCTCCAGGCCAAAGACCGGTTTGAGTTTCTTTTCCTCGATATGCCGTGCGGCCACGGTCGCACTCTCCAGCGCCACGCCCAGTCCCTGGGTAGCCGCATCCAGTGACATCTGGGCGCGGTCGAAGCGCACCGCGAACTGGTCCGGCGCGCGCACCTGCGCAAACTCCCCGAACCAGTCGGCCCACTGCACCACGCTCACATTGCTGCGAATGAGCTTCACACCCAGCAGATCGGCGGGCTTCCTGAGCTTGTATTCGCGCATGAAGGCCGGGCTGGCCAGGGGCACGATGCGTTCCTCGAACAAGGGCTCCACCACCAGGCCCGGCCAGTTGGGAATGCCGTAGCGGATGTCGATATCCACTTCGCCCAGTTCGAAATTGCTTTGCGAATGCGCCGCTGAAAGATTGAAGGTGATCTCAGGATGATTGCGCGCGAAATCATTGAGCCGCGCCATCAGCCACAGGCTGGCGATGCTGGGCGCGCTGTGGATGTAGAGCGTGTTGTTGACGCCCTGGCGCACATCCACGGAGGCCGCCGTGATGGCCGAGATCGCCCCCTGGATGCGCGCCAGATAGCTTTCCCCCGCCGTGGTGATGCGCACCCCATGCGCACTGCGCTCGAACAGACGTATGCCCAGATAGGATTCCAGACGTGCCACCTGATGGCTCACCGCCGAGGCCGTCAGATGCAGTTCGGCGGCGGCCAGCGCAAAACTCTTGCGCCGGGCCACCGCTTCGAAGGCCTGAAGGTTGGGTAGAGGCGGGAGAACGGCCATGGACGGGCTCTCTGGCTAAGATGAAGATCCGTCACTTTAACATGACGAGACTTCGCTTGTCGTCACGCGAGGAAAGTCCGACCATGCGCATCAGAACAAAAACGGAGACATGGTCCACTGCCCTGCATGCTGCCTCGCATGCTGCGCGGCCGCACGCGCCATCGCGCATCCGCGCTGTCTCCGCTGTTGCTCACCTCAACGCAAACATCTGGAGAACTCGACATGCTGCTCAAGGACAAGGTTGCCGTCATTACCGGCGGTGCAGGCATCAACGGACTGGGCTACGCCACGGCACGCCTGATGGCCGAACAAGGCGCCCGCGTGGTGGTGCTGGATCTGGCGCAGGCCGACCCGGCTGCGGCGGCAGCGCGCATCGGCAGCCAGCACCTGGGTCTGGTGGCCGACGTCACTGACAAGGCTTCCTGCGAGAGCGCCGTCGGCGCCGCCCTCAAGCACTTTGGCCGCATCGACATCCTGGTCAACAATGCCGGCATCACCCAGCCGGTCAAGACGCTGGAGATCACCGGCACCGACTATGACCGCATCCTCGACGTCAGCCTGCGCGGCACGCTTTACATGTCGCAGGCGGTGCTGCCGGCCATGCGCGCGCAACAGAACGGTTCCATCATCTGCATCTCCTCGGTGTCGGCCCAGCGTGGCGGCGGCATCCTGGGTGGTCCGCACTATTCGGCGGCCAAGGCCGGCGTGCTGGGCCTGGCGCGCGCCATGGCGCGCGAGTTCGGTCCGGAAGGCATCCGCGTCAACTGCATCACCCCCGGCCTGATCGGCACCGACATCATCAAGGGCAAGCTCACCGAAGAAAAGAAGGCCGAAATCGCCGAGACCATTCCGCTGGCGCGCCTGGGCCGAGCCGATGACATCGGCGGCGCCTGCGTCTTCCTTGGTAGCGATCTCTCGCAATACTGCACCGGCATCACGCTGGACGTTAATGGTGGAATGCTGATTCATTAAACGCAGCTTAATGCTCGTGCGCCGGCCTGGCCGGCATCCTTTACCACATCAGAACAAACAGGAGACCTGACATGACCCAAGACAACAGCAAATCCGGCAAGACCACCCTGAGCCGCCGCCAACTGCTCAAGGCCGGCGCCGTCGGTGCGGCCCTGCCGCTGTTTTCCATCATGACCCGTCCTGCCCATGCAGCCGAGTTCAACTACAAGTTCGCCACCGGTCAGGACCCGTCGCACCCGGTCAACAAGCGTGCCCAGCAAGCCATCGACCGCATCCGCGAAGCCACCGGGGGTCGTCTGGACATCAAGCTGTTCCCGGCCAACCAGCTGGGCTCGGATACCGACCTGATGTCGCAGATCCGCAATGGCGGCGTGGAATTCTTCAACCAGGCCAGCGTGGTGCTGTCCACCCTGGTGCCGGCGGCCGGCATCGTCAATACCGGTTTTGCCTTCCACGACTACAAGGAAGTCTGGCAAGCCATGGATGGTGCGCTGGGGGCCTATGTGCGCGCGCAGATCGAGAAGGTCGGCCTGCTCACCATGTCCAAGCCCTGGGACAACGGCTTCCGCCAGATCACCACCTCCACCAAGCCGATCAAGACTGCCGCCGACCTGAAGGGACTGAAGCTGCGCGTACCGGCAGCACCGATGCTGACCTCGCTGTTTACCGCCCTGGGCGCCAGCCCCACACCGATCAACTTCAACGAAGTCTATTCCTCGCTGCAGACCAGGCTGGTGGAGGGACAGGAAAACCCGCTGGCCATCATCAGCACCGCGCGGCTCTATGAAGTACAGAAGTACTGCACCATCTCCAACCACGTATGGGATGCCTACTGGATCCTGGGCAACCGCCGCGCCTTCGAGAAGCTGCCCAAGGACATCCAGGAAATCGTGCGCCGCGAGCTGGACAAGGCCGCCACCGATGAACGCGCCGACATCGCCGCACTGGCCGGCTTCGCCCGCAATGAATTGCAGGGCAAGGGCTTGCAGATCATCGAGGCCGACAAGGACTCCTTCAAGCAGGCCCTGGCGCAGGCCAACTTCTACAAGGACATGCGCGCCAAGTTCGGCGAGGATGCCTGGAAGCTGCTGCAGAACGCCGTCGGGA
Source organism: Herbaspirillum sp. C9C3 (assembly GCF_013359625.1). NCBI lineage: Bacteria > Pseudomonadati > Pseudomonadota > Betaproteobacteria > Burkholderiales > Oxalobacteraceae > Herbaspirillum > Herbaspirillum sp. C9C3. Next base: position 388,646 of record NZ_JABFMQ010000002.1, on the reverse strand, counting down.
GCCTGGGATGAGCGCCCTCTCGCTGGAGCAGCCGGTCAGCGATGAGCGCTCGCTGTCTGCGCGCCTGGAGCACTGGCTGGGCGTGGCCATCGAGATTCCCGCTGCGGCCCTGGTGGTGGGCGAGGTAGTGGTCTTGCTGGCGGGCGTGATCATGCGCTTCATCTTCAACAACCCGATACCCTGGGCCGATGAGCTGGCCTCCATTCTCTTCCTGTGGCTGGCCAACCTGGGGGCAGCGGTCGCCCTGCGGCGCGGCACCCACATGCGCACCACGGTGCTGGTGGGCTTCTTGAGCGAACGCGGAAAAGCCTGGGCTGAAGCACTGGCCATCATCGCGCCCTGCGTGATGCTGCTCATCCTGATCCATCCGATGTGGGAATACGCCGAAGACGAAATGTTCGTGCAGACCCCGGCGCTGGGCTGGCCCAACACCGTGCGGGCCGCCGCCGTGGGGGTCGGTGCGGCGTTGATGATCGCGCTGTCGCTGCTGCGCATCTCGCGCCAGAAGCTGGTCGACCTGGTGGGCGTGCTGGCCTTGCTGGCGCTGGTGGCCGCTGCCATGTACTTCGGCGCGGACTGGCTGCAGGCCATCGGCAACTGGAACCTGGTGGTGTTCTTCGGCCTGGTACTGGCGGTGTCGGTGCTCATGGGCATTCCCATCGCCTTCTGCTTCGGCCTGGCCACGGTGGCCTTCATGCTGACGGTGACCAGCAGTCCGCTGGCGGTGGTGGCGGGGCGCTTCGATGAAGGCATGTCCTCGCTGATCCTGCTGGCCGTGCCGCTGTTCATCCTGCTGGGACACCTGGTGGAGATGACCGGCATGGCCAAGGCCATGGTGGACTTCCTGGCCTCGCTGCTGGGCCACGTGCGCGGCGGCCTGAACTACGTGCTGCTGGGCGCAATGCTGCTGGTCTCGGGCATCTCCGGCGCCAAGACCGCCGACATGGCGGCGGTGGCCCCGGTGCTGCTGCCGGAGATGAAGCGCCGCGGCAATCACGAGGGCGAACTCATTTCGCTGCTGGCGGCCTCCGGTGCCATGGCCGAGACCATTCCGCCCTCGCTGGTGTTGATCACCATCGGTTCGGTGGCGGGCGTGTCCATTGCGGCGCTGTTTACCGGTGGCATCATGCCGGGCATCGTGCTGGCCGTGCTGCTGGCGATACTGGCGCGCTGGCGCAGTGCCGAGATCATGGAAGGCATCCAGCGCGCCCCGGGCCGCGTGGTGCTGCGTACGCTCATCATCGCCCTTCCCGCACTGCTGCTGCCCATCCTGATCCGTACCGCCGTGGTCGAGGGCGTGGCCACGGCCACCGAGGTCTCCACCATCGGCATCGCCTATTCGGTGGTGGCCGGTCTGGTGGTGTATCGCAAGTTCGACTGGAAGCGGCTCTATCCCATGCTGGTCGACACCGCCGCCTTGTCGGGCGCGATCCTCTTCATCATCGGTACGGCCACCGGCATGTCGTGGGCGCTGACGCAGTCGGGCTTCTCGCATGCACTGGCCGAGGCCATGACCAGCGTACCGGGCGGAAAATACGGTTTCCTGCTGGTGTCGATTGCCGCCTTCGTGGTGCTGGGCAGCGTGCTGGAAGGCATCCCCGCCATGGTGCTGTTCGCACCCCTGCTGTTCCCGGTGGCCAAGGCCATTGGCGTGCATGAGGTGCATTACGCCATGGTCATCATCCTCTCCATGGGCGTAGGCCTGTTCGCGCCGCCCTTCGGTCTGGGCTACTACGCCGCCTGCACCATCGGCCGCGTGCATCCGGACGTGGCGGTCAAGCGCATCTGGCCTTACCTGGGCGCCCTGGTGCTGGGCCTGCTGATCGTGGCCTTCGTGCCTTGGTTCTCGGTGGGTTTCCTGTGATTTTTACGTTTTCATTCATCTAGCAAGGACACGCAATGTCTGACAATTTGGCAAACCTGCGCGCCAGCGCATATCGCATCCGCCGCAATGCCGTGCGCATGGGCGAGGTCCAGGGGCAGGGCTACATCGGCCAGGCACTGGGCTGGGCCGATGTGCTGGCCGTGGCTTACAAACACGCCATGCAGTTGCGTCCGGACGACCCGCAATGGAGCGGCCGCGACCGCTTCCTGCTCTCGCACGGGCACTACGCCATCGCGCTGTATGCGGCCCTGATCGAAGCCGGCATCGTCCCCGACGACGAGCTGGAATCCTACGGCAGCGATGACAGCCGCCTGCCCATGTCGGGCATGGCGACCTATACGCCGGGCATGGAAATCTCCGGCGGCTCGCTGGGCCAGGGCCTGGCCATCGGCGTGGGCATGGCACTGGGCCTGCGCTACAACAACAATTCGGCCTTCGTCTACAACTCCATGTCCGATGGCGAACTGGACGAGGGCTCGACCTGGGAAGCGGCCATGGGTGCGGCGCATCACCAGCTGGGCAATCTCATCTGCCTGGTCGACATCAACAACCAGCAGGCTGATGGTCCTTCCAGCAAGGTGATGGGTTTTGAGCCGCTGGCCGACAAGTGGGCGTCATTCGGTTGGTACGTGCAACGGGTCGATGGCAATGACCTGGCGGCCGTGGTGCAGGCCTTCGACAATGCGCGCAACCTGAAGGACGCCAAGCCGCGCGTGATCCTGTTCGATACCCTGATGGGCAAGGGTGTGCCCTTCCTGGAGCAGCGCGAGAAGAACCACTTCATCCGCGTGGATCCGCCCGAATGGCAGCAGGCGCTGTCCATTCTCGACCAGACTTATCAACAAGGAAGCCAAGCATGAACACTGTCGCAGAGAAGAAACCGCGCCTGACCACGTCGGCCATGATCGCCTCCATCGCCGCCGAGGGGCAGCGCGTGCAGGCGGCGCCGTTCGGCAAGGCCCTGGTCGAGTATGCCGCCGACCGTCCAGAGATCGTCGGTCTCACCGCCGATCTGGCCAAATACACCGACCTGCACCTGTTCCAGAAGGCCTATCCCGAGCGCTTCTTCCAGATGGGCATGGCCGAACAGTTGTTGATGGCCGCGGCCGGCGGCATGGCCAAGGAAGGGCTGGTGCCCTTCGCCACCACCTATGCGGTCTTCGCCACGCGTCGTGCGTATGACTTCATCCACCAGGTAATCGCCGAAGAAAACCTGAACGTGAAGATCTGCTGCGCCCTGCCCGGCCTGACCACCGGTTACGGCCCCAGCCACCAGGCCACCGAAGACCTGGCGATGATGCGCGCCATTCCCGGCCTGACCATCGTCGACCCCTGCGATGCCCTGGACCTGGAACAGGCCGTGCCGCAGATCGCGGCGCACCAGGGGCCGGTCTACATGCGCCTGGCGCGCGGCAACGTACCGCTGGTGCTGGATGAATACGACTACCAGTTCGAGCTGGGCAAAGCCAGGGAAATCCGCGACGGCAACGACGTGCTCATCATCTCCAGCGGCTTCATGACCATGCGCGCGCTGGAAGTGGCCAAGGCGCTGGAGGCCGACAACGTCAGCGTGGGCGTGCTGCACTGCCCGACCATCAAGCCCTTCGACGAAGCCACGGTGGTGGAACAGGTCAGGAAGAAGAACCGCCTGGTGGTGGTGGCCGAGAACCATTCGGTCATCGGCGGCCTGGGCGAGATCGTCGCCACCACGCTGATGCGTCATCGCGTGCAGCCCGCAGGTTTCCAGATGGCGGGCTTGCCGGATGCCTTCCTCGATGCGGGGGCGCTGCCGACCTTGCATGACCGGTATGGGATCAGTTGCGAGGTGTTGAGCCGGCGGATCAGGGAGTGGTTGAAGTAAGCAGATGCTCGAGGTAGTGATGAATCAGTTCGGTCAGTCCAACGGGCGAGCGGACTGGTTCATCAGGCGCGCACGTTCGACATCTTCGCTTGCGCTAGCCAGTAAATCAGGATCGTTGCTGGCACGTATCTCGCGCAGATACACGTCAATGCTGTCTTCATCAACAAGGAACAAGGCTGCATCAAAAGGCGGTAGCGTTGAGAGTGAAATACGCTTGCTCATGCTGGTCCTTCCAGGCTGACAGTGATCGGAAAGCGACGATGATTGCATGAAAAAAGGAGACCTCGGTCTCCTTTTTTCATGGCGTATTGCTGAGGCTTACTTCAGGCTCAACACCCACTTCACCAGCTCCTTCGCCTCGGCCTCGGTCACCTGGCCCTTGTTGGCCGGCATCGCGACCGCGCCCCAGACACCGCTACCGCCGTTGAGGACCTTCTGGGTCAGCTTGGCTTCGGCATCCTTCTGGCCGTTGTATTTCTTGGCCACTTCCTTGAAGGCGGGGCCGACGATCTTGGCATCCACCGAATGGCAGGCCATGCAGTTCTTGGACTTGGCCAGTTGCGCATTGGCCAGGGCTTCGGCGGAAATGGCCGAACCGGCCACCAGGGTGGCGATCAACAACAGGTATTTCATGGGGGCTCCTCAGCAAGCAGTGGACGACGGTCACGCCTGCAGCGGCATTCTCCAGGCGCTTCGCAGGCGGGGCTATTCTACCCGGCTTCGCAGCCGCCCCTCTATCTGCTCCGGCGTATATCTGTCATAGATCAAATTCCATGACGGAAAGATCGCCCCGGCCACGGCTTGTCGCCATGATGGGCCGGGGATATCATGGGCGCCCGACTCATTCGGATCTCATATCAGTCCATGTCCGACCATCCTCGCCTGGAATTGCGCCAGCTGCGCTACTTTGCTGCCGTCGCCGAAGAAAAGCACTTCGGTCGCGCCGCAGCCCGGCTGCACATGACCCAGCCACCGCTGTCGCAGACCATCGCCGCGCTGGAAGAACAACTGGGCACGCCCCTGTTCCAGCGCACCAAGCGCAGCGTGGCCCTCACGCCCGCCGGGGAAGCTCTGCTGCCGGAAGTACAGCGCATCCTGCAACAGGCCGCCGCCCTGCCCGACCTGGCCCGGCGCGCGGCCAGCGGCGCTTCCGGACTTTTATCCCTTTCCTTCATATCGAGCGCGGACTACAGCATCCTGCCCCCGCTCCTGCAGCGCTTTCGCGCCCGCTACCCGCAAGTCCAGATCGAATTGCGCGAAGCCACCACCGATATCCAGCTGGACGACCTGATGCAGGGCAAGATCGACGCCGGCCTGCTGCTGCCGCCGTTGCCGGAGAAAGCCGCGGCCGTGCTGGATGTGCGCCCGGTGCTCTCGGAGCCGCTGATTGCGGCGTTGCCTGAAGGCGCCATCGGCAAACGCGGCCCGGTGTCGCTCAACAGCCTGCGCGAGTTGCCGCTGATCATCTTCCCGCGGCGCATTGCGCCGGCCTTCCATGACACCATCCTGTCGTGCTTTCGCGATGCGGGTGTGACACCCCATATCGGCCAGGAGGCGATCCAGATGCAGACCATCGTCGGCCTGGTCTCGGCTGGCATGGGAATGGCGCTTGTGCCACAATCCGTGTCGAATCTGAAACGCCCTGGCGTGGACTACCGTCGGCTTTCGGATGCGGCACCGGAGATCCAGACCGGCCTGGCCTGGCGCCGTGACAACCCTTCCGGCGTGCTGCGCGCGCTGCTGGATCTGCTGGAGATGCCCACCTGATCCCGACGCACGGGAATCCGCCCGGCGAACTTGCGCCGCTTGGCGCGTTCCAACCGCCGTTCCGCCCAACAACAGAAAGATCAAACTCATGCTCGTCCACCCCATGCCCGACCCGATCGCCATCCACATCGGGCCGCTGGCCGTCCACTGGTACGGCCTCATGTATCTGCTGGCCTTCGCTCAATTCATCGCCGTGGGCCGCCTGCGCATCAAGCAACCGCACATCGCCGCCGTCGGCTGGAAGAAGGAGGACCTGGACGACATGCTCTTCTATGGCGTGCTCGGGGTGGTAGTGGGCGGGCGGCTGGGGGAGATCCTGTTCTACAACCCGGCGTATTACTTTGCCCATCCGGCTGACATGATCGCGGTGTGGAAGGGCGGCATGTCCTTCCACGGCGGCTTCCTCGGGGTGCTGCTGGCGATGTACCTGTGGGGACGCAAGCGCGGGCGCAACCTGATGGACATCATGGACTTCATCGCGCCCCTGGTACCGCTGGGTTATGCAGCGGGCCGCCTGGGCAACTTCATCAATGCCGAACTGCCGGGCCGTCCGGCCGATCCCTCGCTGCCCTGGGCGATGATCTGGCCCAACGTGGACAACATCCCGCGCCATCCTTCGCCGATCTACCAGATGCTGGTCGATGGCATCCTGCTGTTCATCATCCTGTGGATCTTCGCGCGCCATGCCCGTCCACGCATGGCGGTGGCGGCCATGTTCTCGCTGCTGTATGGCTGCGCGCGCTTCTTCACCGAGTATTTCCGGGTGCCGGATTATGAGGTGCATTTCGGTGGCATCACCATCTCGGCGGGGCAGATGCTGTCGGTGCCGATGATCGTGCTGGGGATCATTCTGCTGGTCCTGGCTTACAGGCTCAAGCAGCAAGCGCAGCCGCCTTTGGTGCCGGCAGCGGTCGCCAAGGAATGAAAAGTAAAAGCAGGTAAAGAAAAAGGGCGGGCAGCGAATCAATCGCGCCCGCCCTTTTTCCTGGTTCATCACCATGCAGCCACGATCCTGAACAATCCAATGAGACGACTCATCATCATCACGACAAGCGTGCTCCTGATCGGCCTGAGCACCCTGCTGGGCATCGTACTGACCGGTCTGCTCGATGACATCCAGAAGAGCGACCTCGGCATCGTACTCGGCTCCAAGGTCATGCCGGACGGGACGCCCTCTGACCGACTGCGCGCAAGGCTGGACAAGACCGCCGAACTGTATCGGCAAGGCATATTCCCGCGCATCATTGTCAGCGGAGGCACTGGCAAGGAGGGGTTCAACGAAGCTCAGGTCATGGCAGCCTACCTGAGCGAAAGGCGATCCGTTCCCCGCTCGGCCATCCTTCTGGATGAGCAAGGCAACACCACCAGGGCAACGGCTGTCAATAGTGCAGCCATCATGCAGGCCCATGGTTTCCGAAGCGCCCTGGTCGTCACACAGTTCTTCCACATTCCGCGCAGTCGTTACGCGCTAAACCGTGTCGGCATCGACACCGTTCATTCAGCACATGCCAACTACTTTGAAGCCCGAGATGCCTATTCCCTCGCTCGCGAAATGATCGCACTACCAGCCTACTGGCTGGGCAGCAGGAGATGACCAAAACAAAAAGCCCCGGCTGCAAACCGGGGCTTTTTGATTCGATCAGGCGGCCTGAGAAACCCGCGGCCGCCTTCTCTCAAGGCTGTGGAAAACTCAAGCCTTCTTCAACGCAGCCGCCGCCTTGGCAATCTCGGTGATCTTGTCCCAGTCACCGGCCTCGATGGCCGCCTTCGGGGTCAGCCACGAACCGCCCACGCAGACCACGTTCTTGCAGGCCAGGAACTGCGGTGCGGTCTCTTGCGTGATACCGCCCGTGGGACAGAAAGACACGTCCGACAAGGGACCGGCGATACCGTTGAGCATGCCCACGCCACCGGCCGGCACGGCCGGGAACAACTTCAACTGACGGAAGCCCGCTTCGCGCGCCGCCATCACTTCAGAAGGCGTCATCACGCCCGGCAGCAGCGGCAGGCCGCTGCGCTTGGCCGCTTCGATCAGCGCCGGGGTCAGGCCGGGCGAGACACCAAAGACCGCGCCCGCATCGCGCGAGGCCGTGAACTCTTCGGGCGAAGTCAACGTACCGACACCGACGATGGCGTCCGGCACCGACTCGGCAATGGCGCGAATGGCCGGCAGGCCGTGTTCGGTGCGCAGGGTAATTTCCAGCACGCGGATGCCACCCGCGACCAGGGCGCGCGCCAGCGGCACGGCGTGTTCGAACTTGTCGATGGCGATCACCGGGATGACCGGCGAGGCGCGCATGATTTCCAGTGTGGTCTTCATACCGTGACTTTCTCTTTCTCAAAAATCGGCGGCAGGCCGAAGGTGGCGCCGCCCTCTTCTGCGGTTCCCACCGCGTTGCGGAACAGACTGAACAATTCGCGGCCCATGCCGTGCTGATTTCCCGACAGGTCGCTGCTGTCCTGGCCACGTGCTTCCCACTCGGCCGCATCCACCTTGGCTTGCAGGGTACCCGCATCGGCATCCAGACGGATGAGGTCACCGGTACGCACACGGCCCAGCGGGCCACCGCCCAGCACTTCAGGGGTGACGTGGATCGCCGCCGGTACTTTACCCGATGCGCCCGACATGCGGCCATCAGTGACCAGCGCCACGTGACGCCCCTTGTCCTGCAGGATGCCCAGTGCCGGCGTCAGCGAATGCAACTCGGGCATGCCGTTGGCGCGCGGTCCCTGGAAGGTGATGACGGCCACGAAATCACGGTCCAGCTCGCCCGCCTTGAAGGCGGCCATGAAGGCTTCCTGCGAGTGGAACACCACGGCCGGCGCTTCCACCACACGATGCTCGGGCTTGACTGCCGAAATCTTGATGACCGCACGGCCGAGGTTGCCCTGCAGCAGCTTGAGCCCACCATCCGCAGCAAACGGCTTGGCCACCGTGCCCAGCACGCCTTCGTCGCCACTCTTGGCCGGTGCATCATGCCAGGTGACGATGCCGGGACGGCCATTCTCACCCTCGGCCGCCAGCATCGGTTCCTTGCAATGCTGACGCAGCCCCTGGCCGAGGATGGTGGTGACGTCGTCGTGCATCAGCCCGGCGTCGATCAGTTCACGCAGTACGAAGCCGGTGCCACCGGCCGCATGGAAGTGGTTCACGTCGGCAGTGCCATTGGGATAGATCTTGGTGATCAGCGGCACCACTGCAGAAAGCTTGTCGAAGTCATCCCAGTCGATCACGATGCCGGCCGCCTTGGCGATGGCCACCAGGTGCAGGGTGTGGTTGGTGGAGCCGCCCGTGGCATGCAGCGCGACGATGGCGTTGACGATGGCCTTCTCGTCGATCATGCGGCCCACCGGCGTGTATTGCGAACCAAGATCGGTGATCTTGGCGGCCTGCTTGGCGGCCGCCGCAGTGAGCGCATCGCGCAGTGGCGTATTCGGCGTAATGAAAGCGGCGCCCGGCAGGTGCAGGCCCATGGCCTCCATCAACATCTGGTTGCTGTTGGCGGTGCCGTAGAAGGTGCAGGTACCGGCACCGTGGTAGGACTTGGATTCGGCTTCCAGCAACTCGGCGCGGCCAATCTTGCCGGCCGTGTAGAGCTGGCGGATCTTGACCTTGTCGCTGTTGCTCATGCCGCTGGTCATCGGACCGGCAGGCACGAACACGGCAGGGAGATGGCCGAAGTGCAACGCACCGATCAGCAGGCCCGGCACGATCTTGTCGCACACGCCAAGATACAACGCGGCATCAAACATGTTGTGCGACAGCGCGATGGCAGTGGCCATGGCAATGGCGTCGCGCGAGAACAGCGACAGTTCCATGCCGCTCTGGCCCTGGGTCACACCATCGCACATGGCCGGAGTGCCGCCGGCGAACTGCGCCACGGCACCGGCTTCACGGGCGGCATCTTTCAGAATCTGGGGGAAACGCTCGAAGGGCTGGTGCGCCGACAGCATGTCGTTGTAGGCCGAAACGATGGCCAGCGACGGTGCCTTGTCTTCCTTGAGCTTGAGCTTGTCATTGGCAGGGAAGGCGGCGAAGCCGTGCGCCAGGTTGGTACAGGCCAGCGCGCCGCGCTGTGCGCCCTTGCGGCGAGCCGCTTCCAGGCGTTCGAGATAAGCGGTCCGGTAAGGACGGCTACGTTCGGCGATGCGTTGGGTGACGCTGGCTAAGGTAGCGTGGAGAGGCATTGTCGGTTTCCTGTTAGCGTTAACACTGTAATTTTACTACACAATTTTGGCCGAATGAAATCATACACTTAGAGCACCGCGACAGGCCAGTGCTGCCCGTCTTTTCATTGGTCACCATCATTGCGCTTCAAAACCCGTATCACTTCGGACTTTGACGTTCATCCCGCCGATGCCGTGCAGCAACGTAACGGGGCGGTCATAAACTGTAGTGAAACTACCACTTTGACGACATTTGATGTATAGTCGTCTGCGTTGTCCCGAGAACATGACCGGCACGGCCTCGCTGCTACCCGATCACGACCGCCAACCGACCTCCAACTCATGCACACCACCGCCCTGACCGACACGGCCGCCTTCAAGGCATTGCAAGCACATCACGCCACGGCAGTTCAATGGCATCTGCGCGACCTGTTCGCGCGCCAGCCCGACCGTTTCGAACGCATGCACGTGCGTGCTGCCGGGCTGCTGCTGGATTACTCCAAGAACCGCCTCAACGCCGACACGCTCGGCCTGCTGATGAGCCTGGCCCGTGAGCGCGGCGTGGAAGCGCTGCGCGAAGCCATGTTTGGCGGCGCGAAGATCAACTTTACCGAACAACGCGCCGTCCTGCACACGGCCTTGCGCGCACCGGCCGATGACCGCACCGCCCAAGTGGACGGACAGCCGGTGGCGCCGGAGGTTCACACCGTTCTGCAGCACATGCGCGACTTCTCCGAGCGGGTGCGCAGCGGCGCCTGGCGCGGCTATACCGGACGCGAGATCACCGACATCGTCAACATCGGCATCGGCGGCTCCTTCCTCGGTCCGCAGATGGTCTGCACGGCCCTGCGCGAGTATCGCCATGCGCGCCTGACGGCGCACTTCGTGTCCAACGTCGATGGCCATGATCTGGATGAGGTGCTCTCGCGCATCGATCCCGAGACCACGCTCTTCATCGTCGCCTCCAAGACCTTCACCACCCAGGAAACCATGCTCAACGCCAAGTCGGCGCGCGCGTGGTTCTTGCAGCATGGCAAGCCCGAAGATCTGGCCAGGCACTTCGTGGCCGTCTCCACCAATGCCGGGGAAGTCTCGGCCTTCGGCATCGATACCGCGAACATGTTCCCCTTCTGGGACTGGGTTGGCGGCCGCTACTCGGTGTGGTCGGCCATCGGTCTTCCGATCGCGCTGCTGATCGGCTACGACCACTTCGCGCAGTTCCTGGCCGGTGCCCACGCCATGGACCGTCATTTCCGCGAAGCACCGCTGGAATCGAACATGCCCGTGATCCAGGCCTTGATCGGGATCTGGAACCGCAACTTCCTCGACAGCGCCTCGCTCACCATCGCGCCCTATCATCAATGGCTGCGCTTCTTCCCGGCCTACCTGCAGCAACTGGACATGGAGAGCAACGGCAAGCGCATCACCCGTGACGGCACACCGGTCTCGGTGCAAACCTGCCCGGCCATCTGGGGCGATGTGGGTACCAACGGCCAGCACGCCTATTTCCAGCTGCTGCACCAGGGCACGGACATCACGCCCATCGATTTCATTGCCGTGCTCAAGCCCTCGCACGCCATCGCCGAGCATCAAGAGGCGCTGCTGGCGAACTGCTTCGCGCAGTCCGAAGCCTTCATGCGCGGCAAGGATGCCGACGAAGTACGCGCCGACCTGCAGGCGCAGGGCTTGCCGGAAGCGGAACTCGCGGCGCTGATCCCGCACAAAACCTTTGACGGCAACCGTCCCAGCAACACCCTGCTGCTGCCCGAACTGAGCCCGCATGCGCTGGGCGCGATGATTGCGCTGTACGAACACAAGACCTTCGTGCAGGGCGCGATCTGGGGCATCAACAGTTTCGACCAGTGGGGCGTGGAACTGGGCAAGGTCCTGGCCAAAACCATCCTGGCCGAACTGAAGTCCGACACCGCACCGGATGCCGCGCAGCACGACGCCTCCACCAGCGCCCTGATCGCCCTGGCGCGCCAGGCCCGCGACACCAGCCGCGCTGCGCAGCAAGGCTAGCAACCACGTAGCGCCGATCCGCTACTTCACGCACAAGAGACAACACACACCATGGCTACTTCTGATTTCGATCTGGTTTTATTCGGCGGCACCGGCGACCTGTCGATGCGCAAGCTGCTGCCGGCACTCTACGCCCGCGATCGCGCCCGCGACCTGCCGGCAGATGCGCGCATCATCTGCCTGGGCCGCGACGACAAATCGCGCGAGGATTTCCTCAAGCTGGTGGAAAAGGATTCCAAACCCCACGTACCGGCCGCCAACATGGACGCCACCGTCTGGGAACGTTTCACCGGTCGCCTCCAATACGCCTCGGTCAACGCCAGGGAAGCCGACAGCTTCAGCCACCTGAAAGAGGCCCTGCGCGAGGTCGACGGCCTGGCCCGCGTGTTCTACCTGGCCACGCCGCCCAGCCTGTTCGCCTCCATCTGCGAGAATCTCTCCAAGGCCGGCCTGGTCACGCCAACCTCGCGCGTGGTGCTGGAAAAGCCGCTGGGCCGCGACCTGGAAAGCGCCCGCAACATCAATGCGCAGGTGGGCCGCTTCTTCCAGGAATCGCAGATCTTCCGTATCGACCACTACCTCGGCAAGGAGGCGGTGCAGAACCTGCTGGCGCTGCGCTTCGGCAACGTGCTGTTCGAGCCGCTGTGGCGCCGCGAATGGATTTCCGATGTGCAGATCACCATCGCCGAAGAGCTGGGCGTGGGTGGCCGCTTCGATTACTACGACACCTCCGGCGCCCTGCGCGACATGCTGCAGAACCACCTGCTGCAACTGCTGTGTATCGTGGCCATGGAGCCGCCCGTCTCCAATTCGGCCGATGCCGTGCGTGACGAAAAACTGAAGGTGCTGCGCTCGCTCAAGCGCTTTACCCCGACCACGCTGGCCATGAACGTGGTGCGCGGCCAGTACCGCGCCGGTCACGTCGATGGCGTGGCCGTCCCCGGCTATCGCAAGGAAGCCGATGCCAATCCCGATTCCCGCACCGAGACCTATGTGGCCGTGAAGGCCGAGATCGATACCTGGCGCTGGGCCGGCGTGCCCTTCTACCTGCGCACCGGCAAGCGCATGGCCGATTCGCTGGCCGAGATCGTGGTGCGCTTCAAGAGCGTGCCGCATTCCATCTTCGCCCACCAGAACGACACGCCCAACTGCCTGGTGATCCGCCTGCAGCCCGACGAGGGCCTGCACATGAACCTGATGGCCAAGCAGCCCGGCGACGGCATGCGTCTGCGCCCGGTGGAACTGGAGCTGGACTTCCGCGAGAAATTCAAGACCCCGCGCATGGATGCCTACGAGCGCCTGCTGCTGGATGTGCTGCGCGGCCATCTGACCCTGTTCATGCGCAGCGACGAACTGGAAGCCGCCTGGGAGTGGGTGGAACCGATCCTGAACTACTGGGACCAGCAGGAAGCCGACCCCGTGCCCTACAATGCCGGCACCTGGGGACCGGCGGCGGCCAGCGCCCTCATCGGTCGCGATGGCCTGCAGTGGCGCGAAGAAGCGCTGCCCGAGGTCTGAGGCCCGGCCCCTAGCGTCATCAGGTCCACGTCATGTCCATGCTGCTCGACTCCATTCGCACCCACATCAACTCCCTCTCCAAGTCGGAGAAGAAGGTGGCCGCGACCATCCTCGCCAATCCGCAGCTGGCATTGGCTGAGAACCTGACGGCGCTGGCCAAGAATGCGGAAGTGTCGGAACCGACCGTGATCCGCTTCTGCCGCGCCATCGGTTACGAGGGCTGGCATGATTTCAAGCTCAAGCTGGCGCAGAGTCTGGCGCTGGCCCTGCCGGGCGCGGATGAGACGCTGGCCCAGGATGACCTGGCGGCCGATCTGGTCAACAAGATCTGCAGCCGCTCCATCAATACCCTGCTGGATCTGCGCAACCATTTGAATCCGGACGCCATCCAGCTGGCTCTGGACGTGCTGGCGCGCGCCAACAAGATCGAGTTCTACGGCCAGGGCACCTCCGGTATCGTGGCCAACGATGCCCAGCACAAGTTCTTCCGCTCGGGTGTACCGACGGTGGCCTACTCTGACCCGCACATCCACAGCATCGCTGCCTCGTTGTTGAAAGCCGGTGACTGCGTGGTGGCGATCTCGCAGCGCGGCGGCAATGCCGCCCTGCTGCGCTCGATTCAATTGGCGCGCAAGGGCGGTGCCGACATCATCGTGCTGGGTCCGTCCGGCACTCCCCTGGCCGAACTGGCCACGGTACTGGTGCCCATCGACCTGTCCTTCAACATCGATCCCTATACGCCCATCTCGGCGCGCCTGGCGCACCTGGTGGTGATCGACATCCTCGCCGTGGGCCTGGCCCTGCGACGCGGACCCGAATTCCGCAAGAAGATGCAGAACGCCCAGAAGTCCCTGCAGAAATTCGACATGCAGTTCGACTCCTTCTTCCGTTGAGAGGACTGCGACGGATCAAGGATCACTCATTGACCGACAGACAGCGCAGCGCCAATGCGTACAATGCCTTGTCCCCTTCATTCTCTTTAGCAACAGGACTTTCCATGAGCCAGCTTGACCAGTTGAAGCAGTACACCACCATCGTGGCCGATACCGGCGACTTCCAGGCGATGAAAGCCTTCGCCCCGCAAGATGCCACCACCAATCCCTCGCTGATCCTCAAAGCCGTGCAGAAGGCCGAGTACAAGCCGCTGCTGGAGTCGGTCGTCAAGGCCCATGCCGGCAAGAGCACCGATGAGATCATCGACCGCCTGCTGATCGCCTTCGGCCTGGAAATCCTGAAGCTCATCCCGGGGCGCGTCTCCACCGAGACCGATGCGCGCCTGTCCTTCGATACCGCGGGAACGGTGGCCAAGGGCCGCGAGCTGATCCGCCTGTATGAGGAGGCCGGCATCGCCCGCGAGCGCGTGTTGATCAAGATCGCTTCCACCTGGGAAGGCATCCGTGCCGCCGAGATCCTGGAGAAGGATGGCATCCGCTGCAACCTGACCCTGCTGTTCTCGCTGCCGCAAGCCATTGCCTGCGCCGAAGCGCGTGTCCAGCTGATCTCGCCCTTCGTCGGCCGCATCTATGACTGGTACAAGAAGTCCACCGGGCAGGAGTACACCGGCAGCGATGATCCGGGTGTGCAGTCGGTCAAGTCCGTCTACAACTACTACCGCAAGTTCGGCTACGCCACCGAAGTGATGGGCGCGAGCTTCCGCAACACCTCGCAGATCGTGGAACTGGCCGGTTGCGACCTGCTCACCATCAGCCCCGACCTGCTGCAAAAGCTGGCCGACACCGATGGTCCGGTCGAGCGCAAGCTGAGCCAGGAAGCGGCCGATGCCGCCCAGATCGAGCGCATCTCGCTGGACGAAAAAGCCTTCCGCCTGGCCTTGAACGGCGATGCGATGGCTACCGAAAAACTGGCCGAAGGCATCCGCCAGTTCGCTGCCGATGCGGTGAAGCTGGAGCAGATCGTCGACGCATTGCGTTGAGCAAGCCGATACAGGCAGTCGCCTCAGGAGGGCCGACCCGACGGCCCCGATCAAGCGGATGATCAAACCATGGTCGCCGCTTCCCGGGTCAGGCTGGCCGGCCTGCCACGCGCCGGCTGGCACCGGAAGAAACTCACGGTCGTCTGCAACTGCACCGCGCGGCGGTTCAGTTCTTCCGAGGTCACCGCCAGTTCTTCCGAACTGAGCGAATTCTGCTGAATCACTTGCGCCAGCTGGCTGGCCGCCTGACTGATCTGGCTCACGCCCGCCGACTGATTCTCGGAGGATTGCACGATGTCCTGCACCAGCGCCGAGGTGCGGGCAATGGTGGGCACCATGTCGTTGAGCTGGCGCTCGGCGGCGCAGGCGAGCGTCACGTTGCTGCGGGCGAGCTCGTCGATCTCCTGCGCAGCCCACTGGCTGCGCTCGGCCAGCCGACGCACTTCGGCAGCCACCACCGCAAAACCGGAGCCGTGCTCGCCGGCATGTGCCGCTTCAATGGTCGCGTTCAGGGCCAGCAGGTTGGTCTGGTAGGCGATGTCGTCGATGACCGCAATCTTGCCGGCGATCTGCTGGATCGCGTCCACCATCTGCTTGACGGTATCGGCACAGGCCCGCGCCTCGACCGCGGCGGCAGAGGCGATCTGGTCGGTCAGCCGCGCATTCTGCGCGGTACTGAGGATGGATTTGTGGATCAGCTCCAGTGCCGTGCTGGTCTGCTCAACCCCGGAAGCCTGCTCGGTGGAGGCGCGTGACAGGGATTGCGCGGTAGCGCTGACCTCCTCGGCAGTACTGACCAGACCTTCGGCATTGCCGCGCACCTCGCTCACCACCAGGCAGAGACGATCCATCATCTTCTGGATGGCGTGCATCATGCTGTCCCGGTAACGCGTCTTGACCTTGACCTTCTGGACCAGGTCGCCATCGGCGAGCCGCTGCATCACCGTCACCACATCTCCCGGCTCGCCGCCCATCTGCCGCAACAGAGTCCGTCCGAGCAGCCAGCCGGCACCGAGCAGTATCAGCAGCACCCCGCCAGCCAGCAGGGTGACCGTCTCCAGCGCATCGCTGATGATCGCGCGCGCACTGAGCGCACCGGCCTCGCCCAGCGCAACGTTGTAGGAACGGTGGCGCCCGAAAGTCACCTGCACGGCATCGATGGCGGCCCGGAATTCAAGCATGGCCTGAGGCAGCTTGTTCTCGCTGCGGTCTTCATCGGCCACCTTCAGCAAGCGCCGCGCCACCTCATCGAAGGCGACGATGCGGGACTGATCATCGGCCAGCATGGCCGCATCGGTCTCGTCGGTGATATAGGCATCCGCATAGTTCTTGAGATAACGGTTCAGGCGCGCGTGCTGCGCCTCCACTTCCTTGAGGAGCCGGGCGCGGTCGAGCGGCTCGAGATCCACCAGATACTGATAGAGGCGTCCCTGGATGGCATTGAAGGCAGCCTGTGCATCGTCAAGCGTGGTGACGCTGGGCACGGTGTTGCGCTGCGCATAATTGGCGGCGTTGTAGACATTCTCGATCTGACGCAAGCTGACAGCCGCCGTGGCGACCAGCCCCAGCAAAGCCAGCAGGATCAGCACCGACAGGCGCTGACCCACGGTCAGCGTGCGAAATCCTGGCCTGGACATGATTTCCTCCCCCCAGAGGTGTGGCGATGGCGATATGCCAGAGCGCGCTCCCTCCGAGCTGCGCCCTGCCGTTTTGGCAACGAACTTATAGCGCACGGCCTGGCTTGTCAATCAAGGCCGGTATCCACCATGCAGGAGGCGGAAAAGAAAAATGCCACCGCGCAACACTGCGCGATGGCATTCTCCCTCCATCTGACGGCGCCCCCGCGCGCAAGCCGCCGTGCAGGTTCAGTCAAAACTGATCTGCACCTTCATCATGCGCGAACGATCCCCGGCAATCTCGAAGGCCTCCACCGCCTGGGCGATGGGATAAGTCGCCGTGATCAGGGGCTTCACGTCCACCAGCTTGCGATTCATCAGTTCCACGGCCATGGCGAACTCTTCATGGAAGCGGAAGGCACCGCGCCAGTCCAGCTCCTTGCCCACCAGCAGATTGGCCGGGAACTGGATATCGCCACCCAGGCCGACCTGCACGATGATGGCTTGCGGACGCAGCGCTTCGAGCGCGCCCACCAGCGCGCGTTCATTGCCGCTGGCTTCGAAGAGCACATCGAAGCTTCCCTTGTCGGCGGCATAGCCCTTGAGGGCATCGGGCGTCTCGGCCATGTTGATGGCTCGGTCCGCACCCACTTGCAGGGCCGCTTGCAGCGGCATGCTGGCCACGTCGGTGACCACCACTTCCAGCGCACCGGCGCGGCGCGCTGCCACCACCACCAATGCACCGATCGGACCGCAACCGGTCACCAGCACCCGCTTGCCCACCAGCGGACCGGCGCGGCGCACTGCATGTAGCGCCACCGACAGCGGTTCGGCCATGGCGGCCTCGCCATCGCTGACATGATCGGCCACGATGTGGGCCTGCGAACGTTCGATGATGATTTCCTGGCGGAACGCACCCTGCACGTGGGGCGTGCGCATGGCGCTGCCATAGAAGCGCATGTCCAGGCAGTGGTTCTGCTTGCCTTCCTGGCAGTACTTGCACACGCCACACGGACGGCTGGGCGAGATGGCGATGCGGGTGCCCGGTGCAATGTCGGTGATGGCCGAACCGACTTCGGCGATCTGGCCCGAGACTTCATGGCCCAGTACCATCGGTTCCTTGATGCGCACCACGCCAAAACCGCCGTGGTGATAGTAGTGCAGGTCCGAGCCGCAGATGCCGCCGGCCTTGACCTTGACCTTCAGCTGTTGCGGCTGCAGGGTGCCGGTCTCCAGGGCCTGGATGCGCAGGTCGTGCGGCGCGTGAATGACGAGTCCTTCTTGCATGGTCTTCTCCGAAATGAGCCAAATGATTTACAAGGTAGCCGTCACGCCACCATCCACATACAGGATGTGACCATTGACGAAGCGCGAGGCGTCGCTGGCCAGGAACACGGCCGCACCCACCAGGTCTTCCACATCGCCCCAGCGGCGCGAGGGCGTGCGCCCCACCAGCCAGTCAGTGAACTTGGCATCGTTGACCAGAGCCATGTTCATCTCGGTCTTGAAATAGCCGGGACCCAGGCCATTGACCTGGATGCCGTACTTGCCCCAGTCGATGGCCATGCCCTTGGTGAACATCTTCACCGCGCCCTTGGTGGCGGTGTAGGGGGCGATGCCGGGACGGCCCAGCTCGCTCTGCACCGAGCAGATGTTGATGATCTTGCCCGCGCCACGCGGGATCATGTGGCGCGCCACGGCTTGCGCGGCATAGAAGACGCTGTTGAGATTGGTGTTGATGAGGTCGTGCCAGTCCGATTCCTTGAACTCTTCCAGCGGATTGCGGCGCTGGATGCCGGCATTGTTGACCAGGATGCCGATGGCGCCGATTTCGCTTTCGATCTTCTGCACCGCGGCCTTCACGTCCTCGGCAGAGGTCGCATCGAAACTGGCTTCATGGATGGTATGGCCCTCGGCACGCAATTGCGCCGCGACGGTCGCCAGCTTGCCGGCATCACGTCCGTTGAGCACGATGGCCGCGCCCGCTTCAGCCATGCCGCGTGCCAGCGCCAGGCCAATGCCACCGGAGGAACCGGTGATGAGGGCCAGCTTGCCCTCCAGGGAAAAGCCCTGCAAACCTGCGGGCAAGGGGGTGGTCTTGATGGTCATGAGGTGTCTTTCTTCTTGTCGGAAATTTCGTTGTCAAACCCTGCCCTGCCCGTGATGGCGCAAAACAGGACTCAGTGCTGCTTTCCGGTCTCGCGCTGGAAGGCGGCGATGGCGTGATACTCCGCCTCCAGCTTGGCCGGAATGGCTGCAAAGATGGGTTGCAGGCGGCCATAGACCGCCACCGCATCTGCCTCGGGGACGTGCTGATTGGTCGAACCGACCATGCCGGAGATGACCGACAGCGACGGCACCAGGCCCAGCGCCCAGGCACCCAGCACGGCTGCACCGAGGCAAGACGATTCCACACTCTCCGGCACCACCACCTCGCGGTTGAAGATGTCGGCCATCATCTGGCGCCACAGGGCCGACCGGGCGAAGCCGCCGGTGGCCAACATGCGTTTGGTCGGCCCGACCAGTTCTTCCAGCGCGGGAAGGATGCTGTAGAGATTGAAGATCACCCCTTCCAGCGCCGCGCGGATCATGTGGTGCTTGCCATGATGCAGGGCCAGACCGAAGAAGGAGCCGCGCAGGTCGGCATTCCACAGCGGCGCGCGCTCCCCGGCCATGAAGGGATGGAACAGCAGGCCCTCGGCACCGGGCCGCACCTGCTCGGCGATGCGGGTCAGGGCTTCATAGGGATCGACGCCCTCTTCGCGCGCCGCTGCCGCTTCGGCCGTGGCCAGCTCGTCGCGCACCCAGCGGAAGATGTTGCCGCCATTGTTGACCGGGCCACCGACCACCCAGTGATTTTCAGTCAGGGCATAGCAGAACAGGCGGCCATGCGGATCGGTCAGCGGTTGGTCGATCACCGTGCGCATGGCACCGGAAGTGCCGATGGTCACGGCGACATGGCCGACCTCGATGGCGTTGACGCCCAGGTTGGAGAGCACCCCGTCATTGGCGCCGATGATGAAGGGCGTATCGACCGACAGGCCCAGGCGCCGGGCCATCTCCGGCGACAACGCCGGCAGGCGGTGCGTGGTCGGCACTGGCTTGGGCAACTGCTCGGGCCGCACACCCAGCAGGTCCAGCGCGCCCTTGTCCCAGGCCAGTTCCCGCAGATTGAACATGCCGGTGGCCGAGGCGATGGAATGGTCCACCACCCACTCACCGAAGAGCTGGTACAGCAGGTATTCCTTGATTCCAACGAAGCGCGCCGCCTTGTGGAAAATCTCCGGCTTTTCATGGCGCAGCCACATCAGCTTGCACAGCGGTGACATCGGGTGAATCGGTGTGCCGGTACGGCGATAGATGGCATTGCCGTCATGCTCGTGCTTGATACGTTCGGCCCAGACCGAGGCGCGGATATCGCCCCAGGTGATGCTGTTGGAGAGCAGGCGATCCTCCGCATCCAGCGCAATGACGCTGTGCATGGCCGCACTGAAGCACAGCAGCGCGATGTCTCCGGGTGCCACCCCGGCGGCCTTGACGGCCCCGGCGATGGAGGCCAGCGCAGCGGCCACGATCTGGTCCGGGTCCTGTTCCGCCATGCCCGGTTCGGTACAGAGGACCGGATATTGCTCTGCATGCTGGGCCACCACCTTGCCATCAAGCGTGAAGACCACGGTCTTGGTGCTGGTGGTGCCGATATCGACGCCGAGCATGGTAGGTGCGGAAGAGGACATGTGAATTTTCCTTATGGGACAAAGCAAGACGCCCGGACCAGCCGGGCGTTGCGTGTGGTCTTAGACGACCAGGTTGAGCAACATGATGAAGATGATAGCAACAACCGAGATCAGGGTTTCCATCACCGTCCAGGTCTTGAAGGTCTCACCGACGCTCATGTTGAAGTATTCCTTGACCAGCCAGAAGCCGGCATCGTTGACGTGCGACAGGATCAGCGATCCGGCACCGGTGGCCAGTACCAGCAGTTCCTTGTTGGTGCCGGGGATCAGCGCCACCAGCGGGGCCACGATGCCCGCGCCGGTGATGGTGGCGACCGTGGCCGAACCGGTGGCCACGCGGATCACGCCCGCCACGAACCAGGCCAGCAACAGCGGCGAAATCTGTGCATGCACGGCCAGCTGACCGATGGCGGTGCCCACGCCGGAACTGACCAGCATCTGCTTGAAGCCGCCACCGGCGCCGATGATGAGCACGATGGCCGCGGTGGGGGCCAAGCTCTGGTCGACGAATTTCAGCACTTGCTGGCGGCTGAAGCCACGGGCGATGCCAAAGGTCCAGATGGCCAGCAGCAGCGCGGCCAGCAGCGCCACGATGGGGTTGCCGATGAAGTCCATCAGGTCGCGCATGGCGTGGCCTTCCGGCAGGCTGATGTCGACGAAGGTCTTGAGCAGCATCAGGAACACTGGCAGCAGTACCGTCACCAGGGTGGTGGTGAAACCCGGCAGGTTGGTGGTCTGCGGCTCACGCGCCAGTTGCTCCATCAGTTCCTCGGAGGGCTTGATGATGACGTAGCGAGAGATGAAGGCACCGAACAAGGGACCGGCGATGATGACGGTCGGCAGGCCCACCAGCAGACCGTAGAAAATGGTCTTGCCGATATCGGCACCAAAGATGCCGATGGCCAGCAGCGGCCCCGGATGCGGCGGCACCAGGCCGTGCATGACCGACAGGCTGGCCAGCATGGGCATGCCGATCTTGAACAGCGGCACCCCCGAGCGGCGCGCCACGATGAACACCAGCGGGATCAGCAGCACGAAGCCGATCTCGAAGAACAGCGGAATGCCGACCAGGAAGGCACCTATCATCATGGCCCAGTGCACCCGTTCGCGGCCGAAGGCGCGCACCAGCGTCTGGGAAATCTGGTCAGCCCCGCCGGATTCGGCCATGAGCTTGCCCAGCATGGTCCCCAGGCCCAGCACGATGCCCACGAAACCCAGCACGCCGCCGAAGCCGTCCTGGAAGGACTTGACGATCTGGGGCAGTGGCATGCCCGAGATCAGGCCAAGGAAGCCCGAGGTGATCGTCAGGGCGATGAAGGGGTGGATGCGCAGGCGCGTGATCATGAGGATCAGCGCGAGGATCGCAATGACTGCATTGAACAGCAAGGTGGCGTCGTGGCTCATGCCCAGCATGGGATCTCCGATTGCCGATAGCCGATGGCGTACCGAACCGGACATGAGCGCAGCGGCGCGGCCCACCTGGCTGCATGGGGCAAACGTCTCCTGCGGCCTGTCCTGATGGAAGGCACGGCATCTGCACTATCTGCGTAGTGTTTTATTGCGGAACCCGCCGGGGTGCGACGAGCTCCGTTCCTGAGTGTGGTATGTCTCAGCCAGCCGCCGCCGTGTGCCCGGAGGTTCGGATGTTAGCGTTAACATGGGGCGCGATGATAACGCTAACATTTTGAGCGGGTCAAACATTTGTTGTGTTGCGGTGCGTCAGAAGCGCGGGCACAGCAGATGAGGCGGTGATATAAATTGTTTTGCAGAAATACATGAAAGGACTTCCAGGCCGCCAAGAGCGCAGCGCAAGCAGGTATCATGTCGCCACTCTGAACGACCGTCCGCCCCTGCCTCCATGACCCAGCGCGCAGCACCCAAGTCCAAGCCCAAGTCCCCATCCGCCGTGCGTGGCAGCCGTGCCACCGGGCGCGTCACCATCATTGACGTGGCGGCCGAGGCCGGGGTGAGTCCGATGACGGTCTCGCGTGCGCTGAAAAATCCCGGTCTGGTGCAGGAACAGTCACGCCAGCGCATCCTGGAGGCCATCGCCCGGCTCGGCTACGTGCCCAACCAGGCTGCCTCCACCCTGGCTTCGGCGCGCTCGCAGGTGATCGCGGTACTGGTGCCCTCGCTCACCAATGCGGTCTTCATCGAGACCCTCTCGGGCATCCGCGATTATCTGGCCCACGCCGGTTACCAGTTCCTCATCGGCGAGACCGGCTATGCGCGGGCCAAGGAGGAGCAGCTCATCGCCACCTACCTGGCGCATGCGCCGGCCGGCTTCCTGCTCTCCAGCAGCCAACAGCATGAGATCCTCCAGGCGCGTCCCGCCAGCCGCGACATTCCTGCCGTGCGCATGTTCGACCTGGGCCGCAGCCAGCAGGATTTCTCGGTCGGCTTCTCCCAGACCCGCGCCGGTCATGCGGTGGCCAGACACCTGGTGGAACGCGGCTACCGCCGTCCGGCCTTCCTGGCGGCGCAGTTGGATCCGCGCATGATGAAGCGCCGCGAAGGCTTCCGCAAAGGCTTGCTGGAAGCCGGGATCACGCCCGAGATTGAAGTCCTGCTGCCCGAGCCCACCACCGTGGACATGGGCGCGCAACTGCTGCGCCGGGTGCTGGAACAGCATCCGCACTGCGATTCGGTGTTCTGCTGCAATGATGACCTGGCCCTGGGCGCCCTCTTCGAATGCCAGCGCCAGGGCATCAGCGTGCCGCGCGAGATGGCCATTGCGGGCTTCAATGACCTCTCCTGGGCGGCCTGTGCCACGCCCTCCATCACCACCGTGGTCACGCCGCGTTACGACATCGGCTACAAGTCCGCCGAAATGCTGGTGCGCCAGCTCAAGGGCGAGGACATCCCCAAGGGCCGGCTGGACCTGGGTTTCGAGCTGGCCGTGCGCGAGAGTACCTGAAGCGCGACAGTAGCCGACCCGAGCCGCATCCCCCGCATCGGTGGACGAATCGGCGCCAATCATCCATCCATTGTCGTGTCGTGGCTCTGGACAGAAAACCGCCATTCTCTACAATCTGACAATGTCGTTCGTCCTTGCGGCAATGCAGAAGTGCAGCAGCATTTCCTTCATGTGATGCAAAAATGCAGAGGCGGGCGACATTCTTATAAATAATATCCAGATTCTCAAATCCGGATCACCAGGAGTATCCCTCATGCAGACATTCACCGGTCTTTGCAAACCCGCCGCCATGGCGCTGCTGCCCCTGTGCGGCGCGCTGGCCTTCCTGCCGGCCAGCGCCCAGACGGCGCCCGCTGCGGCGCCCGTGGTCAAGTACGACCTGACCTATGACATCATCAGCCCGGTCCACAGCCAGCACGGCATGGTGGCCACCGAACAGGAACTGGCCACCAAGGTCGGCGTGAATATCCTCAAAAAGGGCGGCAATGCGGTTGACGCCGGTGTGGCCGTGGGCTTTGCGCTGGCTGTGGTGCTGCCCAACGCGGGCAACATCGGCGGCGGCGGTTTCATGATGATCCACGATGCCAAGACCGGCAAGAACGTCGCCCTGGACTTCCGCGAAATGGCCCCGCAGCGCGCCACCCGCAACATGTACCTGGACGACAAGGGCAACGTGGTCCCGGGCCGCTCGCTCTACACCCATCTGGCCGTGGGCGTGCCGGGCACGGTGGCGGGGCTGTCGCATGCGCTCTCCAAGTACGGCACGATGAAGCTGTCGCAGGTCATCCAGCCGGCCATCGAACTGGCCGACAAGGGTTATCCGGTCAGCCGCAGCCTGGCACTGATCCTCTCGGCCGAGCGCGAACACCTGGGCCAGTGGGATTCCTCCAAGGCGATCTTCTTCAAGGACGGCCGCCCGCTCAAGGAAGGCGAGATGCTGGTCCAGAAGGACCTGGCCAAGTCGCTGCGCCTGATCGCCAAGGAAGGTCCGAAGGCCTTCTATGACGGCGCCATCGCCAGGAAGATCGTGGCCGAGATGGACAAGCACGGCGGCCTCATCAGCGCCGAAGACCTGAAGAACTACAAGGTCGTCGAACGCGTGCCGGTCTCGGGCAACTATCGCGGCTACCAGGTCATGTCGATGCCGCCGCCGAGCTCGGGCGGTGTCCACATCATCCAGATGATGAACATCCTCGAACGCTATCCGCTCAAGCAGTACGGTGCCGACAGCGCCCAGACCATCCACCTGATGGCCGAAGCCATGAAGCTGGCCTATGCCGACCGCTCCGAATACCTGGGCGATCCGGATTTCACCAAGGTCCCGGTCAAGGGCCTGATCTCGCGCGCCTATGCCGACGAACTGGCCAAGAAGATCAACCCCGACCGCGCCACGCCCTCGGCCGAGATCAAGCCGGGCCAGCCACAACCGTATGAAAGCGACCAGACCACCCACTTCTCGGTGGCCGACAAGGACGGCAACCTGGTCGCCACCACCTACACGCTGAACCTGAACTTCGGCAGCGGCATCGTCGCCGCCGGCACTGGCATCACGCTCAACAATGAGATGGATGACTTCGCCGCCAAGCCGGGCGTGCCCAATGCGTTCGGCCTCATCGGCGGCGACGCCAATGCGGTCGGTCCCTACAAGCGCCCGCTGTCGTCGATGTCGCCCACCTTCGTGCTCAAGGACGGCAAGCCCTTCCTGGTCACCGGCAGCCCCGGCGGCAGCCGCATCATCACCACCACCCTGCAGACCATCCTCAACGTGATCGACCACGACATGAACGTGGCCGAAGCCACCATCACCCCGCGCATCCACCACCAGTGGGTGCCGGACCAGCTGCGCGTGGAAAAGGGCCTGTCGGCCGACACCCTCAAGATTCTCCAGGACAAGGGCCAGAAGATCAGCGTGCAACCTTCCATGGGCCGTACCCAGACCATCCAGATCAAGCCGGATGGTTTCGACGGCTTCTCGGACCCGCGCAATCCGGATGGCCGCACCCTGGGCTTCTGATGCACTGAACCGGCCACCGAATCAGCCGCCGGATCAGGCGCTGTACCCGGCACCGAACATGGCTCCCGACTGACTGGTCGGGAGCCATTTTTTTGTCGCCATCCCGACCAGCGTCTTGCAGATCAGTGTCGGCACTCAAATAAAAATTCATCTTTTCAGTTGCTCAACTGAACCCGGTAGTCGGCAATAAAAACTTATCGTCCATCTGGCACAATAAATTTCTTCGAACTCTGGCGAATTTTCTCTCTCGGCTGTCCATCCGATTTCAAGAAACGTACGCCAATCCCTGAAATCCGCTTCCGTAGCGGCTTTCCAAGCACATCCATCTTTCACTACGCTTTGTTTTTGAATAAATTCAAAAGTAGATAAGAAATATTTCGAGACAAACATCGAAATGCTAAGAGTCGCATTTCGTTAATTTTTTGTTTTTCCCTTTTATTCCCTTGATCCCCTTATCAGGACAAATTCACGCCATCACTATGGCAGGCGTTTGTCACTGAGCACGTTATTTATCCCCTTGCGCATTCATGACGCACCGACATGGCACACCGTCCATGTCGTGCTATCGGCTTGCATTGATCGAGGAGAGCGTGCGTGACCCGATTTCGACTTGTCAATTCCTAGGGAGTACCACCATGACCATCACCGTCCTGAAGCTGTCCGACGCCGACGCCTATCTCAAAAACATCTCGATCAAGACCATCAAGGACGTGCGCGCCCTCGACGTGGACCTGATGCTGATCCTGATGAATGGCGACCGCATCATCATCAACAATGGCGCCGTCAGTGCCATGAGCGCACCGGAATCCTCCCTGCAGTTCGCCGATGGCAAGCTGCCGCTGGCCAGCGTATTCCAGCAGATCGACAAGATCGATGTCTCGCCCGAAGCCAACCTCACCGTCAGCTCCAAGGAAATCACCCGCTACAACCAGAACAACGCGAAAAACAAGAAAGCCCGCAAGGACGAGGAGGAGGACGGCGACAAGCCGGTCGTAGTCGAACCGGGAGAGCGCGACCCGGCTGTCGCTACCGACACCCATGGCAGCGGCGGCAATACCGAGCGCCCCAACTTCACGCCCACGAAATCCCCCGACAACCAGAGCCAGATCGCCGATGCCGAAATCAACTCGCAGAATGAAAAGAACTGGGGCGTGCAATGGCCCATTGCCGCCGGTGCACTGGCATTGCTGGCGGCGGCCGGCGGCGGTGGCGGTGGTGGTGGTGGTGGTGGCAGCAGTGGCGGCGGTGGTGGCGCTGCTAACGGCAACAGCGGCGGTGCAGGTGCTGGCGCAGGCGCTGCAGCCGGCAGCGGCGCAGGCACGGCCGATCCGTCCGCGAGCGACCTCCGGGGCAGCGTCGCGCTGGGCGCCATCCAGAATGCGAACATTACGGCCTATGACGCACTGGGCAATGCCCTGAGCGAGACCGTAGCGGTGGTCGACGGCAAGTACACCCTGAAACTCAACCGCGCCCTCTACAAGGGCCCGATGCTGCTGGTGGTGCGCGACAACACCCCGGGCCTGGCCGACAACTTCATCGATGAAGGCACCCGGCTGCAAACCGACCTGGGCACCCTGCCCCTGCGCGCGGCGGTCGTGGCCAGCGGCGGCAACCAGACCGTCAACGTCACGGCACTGACCGAACTGGCGCTGCTCAAGGCCGGCCTGGACCAGGGCGTACTGCGCCTGGCCGACCAGCCCGAAGTCAATGCGCAACGCATCATTGCCGCCAACAATGCCGTGAGCGGCTTCTTCAAGGTCGATGCCCTGGCCACCGAGGTGGTGGTCACCACGGTAGCCGCCCCCAACGGACGCCCCATCGCCAACCCGAACTTCAACAGTTCCCTGGGTACGGAGACCCAGAACTATGGTGCGGCCCTCAAGGCCATTGCCAACCTGGTACGACTGGACAAGAAGACCTACCCTGACCAGGCAACCGTGCTGGACCGCCTGTCCAAGGCCCTGCAATTCGTGGAGGAGGCCGGCGGCGCCCTGAAATGGGCCACCAACAGCAAGGGCCAGACCCTGGCCAGCGCCAGCGCCATGCAGGCGGCGCTGTTGAGCGAATCGCTCACGGCGACCCTCGAGGATCCGAACACCAGCGGCGATGCCGTCAACACCGCCCAGCAAACTCTCGACGCGCTGCAAAACCTCCCCACCGGCACCACCGTGGCGGACTACCTGATCAGCAACCACGTCGCCATACCCAATCCGGTCATCACCATCCGCAATGCCGTGGTGGGCAATGCCAAGCCGTGGCAGACGGCACCGTTCAATGAGACCCTGGTGCTGGACCAGGGCGACTTCCTCGATGGCGACCTGCGCGTCAAGACCACGCCCAATGCCAAGGTGCAGGTGATCATCAATGGCCGTGACGTGCTGGGCCGCGAGCTCAGCATCTCCCTGCCTGCTGCCCATGCCGACGGCGAGGGCAGCGCCATCCTGCACGCCGACACCGAGAGCATGGACCTGCTCTATACCCTCGACAGAGAGCACTCCGTGATCGCTCAGGTGACCGTCACCGACGGCAACAACAGCCGCACCAACCATGGCCTGTGGAGCATCAGCAGCAACGACGTGCGGGTGGACCTGAACACCCCGGCCGACATGACCCGCTTTGTCGCGCAGAATCCGCTCACGCTGGTCAGCGACAGCTTCTACAACGACCCTGCCGACCCCGGCAGATTCCCGGCAACCCAGGGCAACCAGGACGGTATCACCAAAGAGGGCAAACTGCGCATCACCCTCAACAAGGAGCTGGACAGCACGAGTGAACGTTTGCAGGTGGCCGTGGCCACCGGCGCCGACAGCAAAGGCAACCCGATCTGGGATATCTGGCGCGAAGTGAATGCTACTTCCAAAAATGCGCCGGCCGGCGTACAAGGCTTCATCTATGAAACCGGGCAACTGACCGAAGCCAACGGCGACGTCTGGGTCAAGGCGCGCGTCGTACAGAAGGGCCAGAAGTTCACCGGGGGCTACGGCAACGCCAATACCCTGGAGACGCCGCTGTACTTCAAGTTCGACAATGTGGCGCCGGACACCCTGCCGCTGCGTCTGGTCAGCGGGCGCGATGACGGTATCTCCGGCAGCGACGGCATCACCAGCCAGACCGGCAGCATGCTGGAACTGGCCAGCCCGCGCGAGGCGGGCGCCGAGCTGCACTTCCAGTTGCAGGCCGGCACCGGTACCGGCAACAACGCGCTGGCCATCCGTACCAGCAATGAATCCGGAGCCCCCACCGTGCAGCCCGTCGCACCGGGCAACTGGATCACGCTCAAGGCCAATCAGAGCCTGATCATGCAGGGCGATACCAAGGAAGGCAACGGCAAGGTGGTCCTCAAGCTGCGCCACATCGATGCGGCCGGCAATTACAGTGAACACACGCAGACCTTCATCACCGACACCACCGGCACCATCGAACGGGCGGTGCTGCTGGTCCAGCGCAACAATGCCGTCCTGGCGGCCGATGCTGCCGTGACGAAGGCCAAGGCGGAATACGATGTTGCGGGCCTGAGCGAGAAGAGCGCCAAGCTAGCCGTACTGTCGGCCGCCCAGCGGGTGCAACTGGCGGCCAAGGCAGCGCATGAGAAGGCCATCATCGAGACGCGCGAAGCCCTGAGCAAGGTGGCGCCCGGAATTGGCATGCCGCTCGACGCCCTGCTGGTCGACAATATCGACTCCAGCTACCTGAGCGCCATCGTCAACCAGTTGAGCCGTGTCACCGAGGTGGACAAGATCAACCACCAGGCCGGCCTGAAAACCTTTGTCGACGAAGCCATACGCAAGGCCAGTGATGCCGTGACCAAAGCCTCCCTCTATCTGCCGGTCATCTTTGGTGGTGAACCGGCCTTTGACAGTGAAGACCATGCCTGCACGGTACTGAGCCTCATCATGCGCCACTGGAACACGATTTCCTCGGCCCTGCATCGGACGATGAGGCAAGGTGGTATCTACCTGCCCGTGTTGATGGTGGATGAGCACGGCATGGTCGGTGGCAACGATTGGGCCTGGGGCTTCATGCGCGGGGTGCGGTGTCGTCCGGCGGGGTGGCACACGCTGATGGAGACCGAGGAGATGAGTGAGTGCATGTTGGCCATCATGGTCCTGCTGCATGAGCACTCCCCCGATCCGGCAACGCGTCCACCGGCCATCTCTGCAGACTGTCGGGAGGAACTGCTGCACACCATGATGACGGACCTGACGCAGATCTATCGCCACTTCGCCCCGCAGCGCCAGCAGAGCTATGGGCTGCCCATGCACTGCAAGGGCTTTGTGCTGGATGACGAACGTGCCTGTCCCTGCGGAAGCGGGCAGAAATACAAATACTGCTGCGCGGTGCGCACGCCCACCCTGCATTGAGACCACGCCATCCGGCAGGCGCACTCGGCGATGCGGCTCAGTCGCGCGCGTCCAGTGTTTTGGGATAGACCTTCACCAGCACGATCTTCGGCCCCGACATGCGTTTGATGACCACATCGAAGGCGGGGAACTCGATCTTCTGGCCTTCCTTGGGCAGGTCGCCCAGTTTTTCCATCACCAGGCCGCCGACGGAGTCGATACTGTCGTCATACTCGATGTCGATGCCCAGCATGTGTTCCAGGGTCACGATGGGCAGGCTGCCCTTGCCCAGCAGGGTGCCATCATCCTGGCGGCTCCATTCGCCGGTGTTGTGGCGGAATTCGTCACGGATCTCGCCCACCAGAAAACTGAGCATGTTGTCCAGCGTGATGAAACCCTGTGGCGGCTGGCCCTTCTTGCCGATGATGGCGAAGTGCGGCATGCCGGTACGGAAGCGCCGCAGCAGGTCCAGCGCCGGCAGGGCCGGGGAGATGAACTGCACAGGGCGCAGGTAGTCTTTCAGGTTGCTGATGGCGCGGCCATCCTGCTGCGCCAGGAACACATCCTTGAGGTGCACCAGGCCCAGCACCTGCTGGCCCTCGGCGTCGAAGTAGGGGTAACGCGAATAGCGGTTGCGGTAGATGATGTCGAGGTTCTCTTCCAGGCTCTTGTCATCGCCCAGGGACACGATCTCGCTGGCCGGACGCATGATGTCGGCCACGTCCAGTTCGGCGAAGTTCAGGCTCTGCGCCAGCACGTTCCATTCATCGCGGGTGAACTTGCCACTCTTGCCGCTCTTGCTGCCGGCACGCAGGATGAGCTTGAGTTCGTCCGAGGAATAATGCGCATCGTGACCATGACCGGCCCCCAGCCCGGCCACGCGCAGCAGCCAGTTGGAACTGGCGTTGAGCACCCAGATCAGCGGATACATGCCCCAGTAGAAGCCGTACAGCGGTACGGCACACCACAGGCCCAGCTTCTCGGGGCTGCGGATGGCCATGGACTTGGGCGCCAGCTCGCCGGCCACGATGTGCAGGAAGGAAATGACGAAGAAGGCGAAGACAAAGGACACGCCGTGAATCAGCTCCTGGTTGGTCACGCCGACCAGCGTGAAGAGTGGTTCGAGCAAGCGGGCGAACGCCGGCTCACCGATCCAGCCCAGGCCCAGCGAAGCCAGGGTGATGCCCAGCTGGCAGGCGGAGAGGTAGGCATCGAGCTGGTTGTGGACCACGGCCAGGATACGGCCGCGCATGCCTTGTGTCTTGGCGATGGCCCGGATGCGCGTTTGACGCAACTTGACCAGACTGAATTCTGCTGCAACGAAAAAACCGTTCAACGCAACCAGGAAGAAGGCTGCGACGATCAGCAATATGTTTTCCAACGAGGGTTCCTATCGGGGTTGTCAACGGGCCCGGACGCCGTGAGCGGGTCCGGACTGCGTAATTTAACACGCATGTGGCTTGGAACCTGATTCGTTGTCAAAACAGCATCTATGCACAGGTCGCATGAGGATGAGAGCCTGCGCGCACGCCTGACCGGTGCAGCGGCTCCGCCTGGAGAGGGCAGGCGGCAGCGCGGATGGCTGCCACTCCTTCTACTCAGGCCAGCCTGCTGGCTACGCGGCAAACCCTTCCAGCACAATCTTCCCCTTCGCCTTGCCCGACTCCAGCAAGGCATGCGCACGCCGCAGGTTCTCCGCGCTGATGCGTCCATAATGCTCCCCGGTAGTAGTACGCAACACGCCCTCATCCAGCAATCGCGACACTCGTTGCAGCAGCTCATGTTGACGGATCATGTCGGCGGTCTGGAACATCGAGCGGGTGAACATCAGCTCCCAATGCAGTGAAATACTCTTGCGCTTGAGCGGCACCGCATCCAGCGTGGCCGGGTCATCAATCAGCGCGAGCTGGCCTTGCGGCGCGAGCACGTCGATGATCTGCGCATAGTGCTCATCGGTGTGGGTCAGGCTGATGACGATATCGACCGCCGGGATGCCCAACTTCTCCAACTGCGGCTTGAAGGGCTGGCTGTGGTCGATCACGTGATGCGCGCCCAGTTCGCTCACCCACTCGACGGTGTCCTTGCGCGAGGCGGTGCCGATCACGGTCAGTTGCGTGAGCTTGCGTGCCAGCTGGGTCAGGATCGATCCAACACCACCGGCAGCCCCGATGATGAGCAGGCGCCGTCCCTGCCCCGCTCCTTCGACCACGCCCACGCGGTCGAACAACAGTTCCCAGGCGGTAATGGCGGTCAACGGGATGGCGGCGGCGTCAGCATGGTTCAGGCTGGCCGGCTTGCGGCCGACGATGCGTTCATCGACCACGTGCAATTGGCTGTTGGCGCCAGGACGGGTGATGTCGCCGGCATAGAAGACTTCATCGCCCGGCGCAAAGAGCGTAACCTTCGCACCGACCGCGCGCACCACGCCACTGACGTCCCAGCCCAGCACACGGGCTTGGCTGGCGCTGGCGCGGATCTTGGTATCGACCGGATTGACGGAGATGGCCTTGACCTCCACCAGCAGGTCATGCTCGCCGGGGACGGGATCGGGCAAGGTGGTCGCAGACAGGGAAGCGGGGTCGTTGATGGCCTGGGCTTGCGGGTTGGTGATGATGGCTTGCATGGAAAATCCTTCACGGTATTGATCACTGGACGGAGGATATCTTAGGATAGCGCCCACCCCTCAACCACTCCCGGGTTCGCGAAAGAGTTTCTTCATACAGACGAAAATCCACCCCTTCCGGGATCCCCCCGCATCGGCTCAGGCCAAATGCGGCTTGATCACCGCCGCCAGCTGGTCGAAGGCGCGCGCAATCTCATCATTGGGCACGCTCGCATAGCCCAGCAGCAATCCCCGTCGCGCTCCCCGTGCAGCCATGTAGTACCGCGACAGCGGACGCACGACGATGCCCGCCGCCAGCGCCTGTTCACAGATAAGCACATCGTCGCACTCCTGCGGCAAACCCAGCACCAGGTGCAATCCGGCCTCGCCGCCGGTGATGGTCATCTTCTCGCCGAAATGACGATTGATGGCCTGCTGCAGCAGTTGCAGCCGCTCGGCATAGAGCACGCGCATCTTGCGGATGTGCGAAGCGAAGTGGCCCTCGGCCATGAAGTCGGCCAGCGTGGCCTGCAAAAATACCTGACCGTTGCGGTACAACTCCGCGATGCCGGTGGCAAACGCCTTGGCCAATGACTCCGGTACCACCAGAAAACCGATGCGCAGCCCCGGAAACATGATCTTGCTGAAGGTGCCCATGTACAGCACCCGGTCCTGCGTATCCATGCCCTGCAGCGAGGCCAGCGGACGGCCGCCATAACGGAATTCGCTGTCGTAGTCATCCTCGATGATCCATACCTTGTGCGTGGCCGCGTACTCCAGCAGCATGCGCCGCCGCGACAGGCTCATCACCATGCCCAGCGGATACTGGTGCGAGGGGGTGGTGCAGATGAAGCGCGGAGGACGGCGCAGATTGGCCAGCCGCATGCGCATGCCCTCCTGATCCACCGCAATGGGCACCGACTGGATGCCCAGCGAATTGAGTACGCTGCGGGTGCCCCAGTAGCACGGGTCTTCCACCCAGGCGGTATCACCATGCTCGCCCAGCAGCTTGACCACGATGTCGATGGACTGATGGATGCCGGTGGTGATGAGCACCTGCGAGGGCGTGCAATTGACCGAGCGCGCCACGCGCAGGTACTCGGCAATCTGCTCGCGCAGTCCGGCATAACCGGCACCGGGGCCATAGGTCAGCAAGTCCGAACAGGAACGGCGCCAGTGCTTGTTCTGCAGGCGTCCCCAGATCTTGTGCGGCACACAGGTCACATCAGGCACGCCCGGCATGAAGGCGCCCCACTGGCGTTCGCCCACGCCGGCCTGGCGCGTGAGCAGGGCCCCGCGCGCCGAGAGTTCGGACTTGCCGGAAGGGTCGGTCAACGGCTCCTTGCGCTCCACCGCCTCGGGAATCTGGTCGGGTGCCGTATCGGCCACGAAGGTGCCGGACCCGGTGCGACTCTCCAGATACCCCTCGGCCAGCAACTGTTCATAGGCATAGGTCACCGTGTTGCGCGAGGTCCCCAGCTCCAGTGCCAGGTCACGCGAGGAAGGCAACTGCATCCCCGCAGGCAAGGTGTGGGCCAGGATGGCCTCACGGATCAACTGGTAGATCTGGCGATTGACGGGCATGCGTTCACTGCCGGATTTCCCGCTTTTAAGGGATTTCGCTGCGCCGCTTTCACGGCTGCTCGCGGCCTTGCCCTTGGCCGGTGCGGGCCTGACGGGCGAGCGATTGATGCGCAGCAGCAGATAGTCGGACAAGGAGGCGAGTTTCAAGTGGCACCACCAAATATTTGAAATTGGCTCTATATTACAGTGCCACTGCGGTTTTATATTGTTTCCCGATTCAGCAATTTCCTGCCCATTTCTGCGCCCTGAGGCGCCATTCAACGAAGCAAGATCGGAGCAAGCCATGACCAGCAAGGCCACCAACCAAGCGCTGCAAGAACGAAAGAATGCCGCCACCCCGCGCGGCGTCGGCGTGATGTGCGACTTCTACGCCGAACGCGCGTCCAATGCCGAGCTGTGGGACGTGGAGGGCCGCCGCTTCATCGACTTCGCCGCCGGCATCGCCGTGCTCAACACCGGCCACCGCCATCCCAAGCTGCTCGACGCCATGCGCGCCCAGCTCGACAAGTTCACCCACACCGCCTACCAGATCGTGCCCTACGCCAGCTACGTGGAACTGGCCGAGCGCATCAACGCGGTGACCCCCGGCAACTATCCCAAGAAGACCGCCTTCTTCTCCACCGGCGCCGAGGCCGTGGAAAACGCCATCAAGATCGCCCGCGCCCACACCGGCCGCCCCGGCGTGATCGCCTTCGCCGGCGGTTTCCATGGCCGGACCATGATGGGCATGGCGCTCACCGGTAAGGTCGCGCCCTACAAACTGGGCTTCGGTCCCTTCCCCGGCGACGTCTTCCATGCCCCCTACCCCAGCGCCTTGCACGGCATCACCAGCGAGGATGCGCTGGAGGCCGTCAAGGGTCTCTTCAAGAGCGACATCGAAGCCAAACGCGTGGCCGCCATCATCCTGGAACCCGTGCAGGGCGAAGGTGGTTTCTATGCTGCCCCGGCCGACTTCATGCGCGGCCTGCGCGCCATCTGCGATGAGCACGGCATCCTCTTGATCGCTGATGAAGTGCAGTCCGGTTATGGCCGCACCGGCAAGCTGTTTGCGATGGAACATTACGATGTCCTGCCCGACCTGATGACCATGGCCAAGAGCCTGGCCGGTGGCATGCCGCTGTCGGCGGTGTGCGGTCGCGCCGAGATCATGGATGCACCCGCCGCCGGCGGCCTGGGCGGCACCTATGCGGGCAACCCGCTGGCCATTGCCTCGGCACTGGCGGTCTTGGATGTGATGGAAGAAGAAAAACTGGTGGCCCGTGGTCAGCGCCTGGGCGACAAGCTGCAGGAGCATCTGAAGGAACTGCGCTCGGCCGTGCCGCAGATCGCCGAAGTGCGCGGCGTGGGTGCGATGGTGGCCGTGGAGTTTGCCGACCCCGCCACCGGCAAGCCGGATGCGGACTACACCAGGAAGGTCCAGCAGCATGCTCTGAACAATGGATTGCTGCTGCTGTCCTGCGGCAGCTACGGTAACGTGATCCGCTTCTTGTTCCCGCTGACGATTCCCGATACCGTCATGGATGAGGCACTGGGCATCCTGTCCAAGGCGATCAAGCTGGCCTGAGTCTTGCATTGCAAGGCAGCTTTCAGCAGTGGGTTAGAAGGGCCGGACGAAGTATCCGGCCCTGAGGATAAGAGAGGATCGATGATGGCAGCTCATGCAATGAAGCAATCGGCGCAAGCACACGCGCCGGCCGCCGGCAGCGGCACTGACGTGCTGGTGCAGTTCTGCGGCGTGAAGAAAACCTACGATGGCGAAAACCTGATCGTCAAGAATCTGGATCTGGAGATTCGTCGCGGTGAATTCCTGACCCTGCTGGGCCCCTCCGGCTCCGGCAAGACCACCTGCCTGATGATGCTGGCCGGTTTCGAGTTCCCGACCGGCGGCGAGATCCGTCTCGATGGCCAGTTGCTCAACCGTGTGCCGCCCCACAAGCGCGACATCGGCATGGTGTTCCAGAACTATGCGCTGTTCCCGCACATGACCATTGCACAGAACGTGGCCTATCCGCTGTCGGTGCGCAAGATGGACCGCGCCACCCGCGAAGCCAAGGTCAAGCAGGCGCTGGACATGGTGCAGATGGGCAAGTTCGGCGACCGCTATCCGACCCAGCTCTCCGGTGGCCAGCAGCAGCGCGTGGCGCTGGCGCGCACGCTGGTGTTCGATCCGCAACTGGTGTTGATGGACGAACCGCTGGGCGCGCTGGACAAGCAACTGCGCGAACACATGCAGCTCGAACTGAAGGCCCTGCACAAGCGCCTGGGCGTGACCTTCGTCTACGTCACCCACGACCAGAGCGAAGCACTCACCATGTCGGACCGCGTGGCCGTGTTCGACCAGGGCGTGATCCAGCAACTGGCCCCGGTGACCGAGCTCTACGAATATCCCGACAATCAGTTCGTCGCCAACTTCATCGGCGACAACAACCGCTTCACCGGCACCGTGGAATCCGTGCAGGGCGAACACTGCACGGTGCGCCTGGCCGATGGCACGGTGGTCACCGGACTGAACGTGCATCGCGCCCATGCCGGACAAACCATCGCCGCCTGCGTGCGTCCGGAACGCATCCGCCTGGCCGCCGGCGGCAGCGCCGAACCCAACAGCATTCGCGCCACCATCGCCGGGCTGATCTATTTTGGGGATCACGTGCGCGTGCGCTGCACGGTCACGGGGCAGGACGATTGCTTCGTCAAGCTCTCGCTGTCCGACCCGGCCCTGGCCGGACTGAGCGAAGGCAGCAGTGTGGTGCTGCACGTGGCGCAGGACCGTCTGCGCTGCTTCCTCTGATTTTCAGATACTCCCGTTTACTTAGTTTTTTGAGTTATTCCGTTTTTGTTCTTTTGTCGCACCTGATGTTCAGCAGTCCCGTTCGAAGAGCAAGGCAACCCAGAGTGCCGCTCGGCTTTTACCAAGTTCAACACCGTCAACACAGTCAACACGCACGATAACCAACGAGGAACAACAATGAAACGCCTGACACCCGCCCTGCTGTCCCCGCTCTTCCTGGGCTTGCTGTTTTCCGGTACGGCTTCTGCCGCAGAACTGACCCTGGTCAACTTCGGTGGCGCCAATGGCAATGCGCAGAAGGTCGCCTACGTGGAGCCCTTCGAGAAGAGCACCGGCACCAAGGTCGTGACCGCCGAGTTCAACGGCGAACTGGCCAAGGTCAAGGCCATGGTCGAGACCAAGAAGGTCAGCTGGGACGTGGTGGAAATCGATGGCGGCGACTTGACCCGCGCCTGTGACGATGGCCTGATCGAAAAGCTGGACCTGGCCAAGACCATCAAGAAGAACGACTACATCCCCGAAGCCACCGTCAGCGAATGCGGCATGGGTGCCTTCGTCTGGTCCACCGTGCTGGCCTACAACGCCGACAAGCTCAAGACCGCGCCGACCAGCTGGGCCGATTTCTGGGATACCAAGAAATTCCCCGGCAAGCGCGGCATGAAGAAGAGCGCCCAGTACAACCTGGAGTTCGCGCTGATGGCCGATGGCGTGCCGGCCAAGGATGTCTACAAGGTGCTCTCCACCAAGGAAGGCGTGGATCGTGCCTTCAAGAAGCTGGACCAGTTGAAACCCAACATCCAGTGGTGGGATGCCGGCGCCCTGCCGGCGCAGTTCCTGGCCTCGGGTGACGTGGTCATGGCCAATGCCTACAACGGCCGTATCGACGCGGCCCAGCGCGAAGGCAAGAACCTCAAGGTGGTGTGGAACGGCAGCGTCTATACCCTGGATTACTGGGTGATCCCGAAGGGTTCGCCGAACAAGGCCCTGGCCGAGAAGTTCATCAGCTTTGCCAGCCAGCCGGAAAACCAGAAAGTCTACGCCGACAACATCGCCTACGGTCCCGTCAGCAAGGGTGCCTTGAAGCTGCTCGACGCCAAGACCCTGAGCAACCTGCCGACTTCTCCCAACAATGCCAAGGATGCGTTGAAACTGAGCCTGCAGTTCTGGACCGACCACGGCGAGGAACTTGAGCAGCGCTTCGCTTCCTGGATCGCGAAGTAAGCCTGCATGCTGCCCGACAGCGATCCCGCCTGCGCTGGCCGGATCGCTGTCTTGAATTCCGCTGCCACCGGACACCCGAGACATGACCACCATCGCCACCCGCTCCGCCGCCGCCATGCCCCTGGCCGAACCTGATCCGCAGCAACTCAAGCGCGACCTGCGCGCCGCCCAGACCCGCAAGCGCCTGGGCGCAATGGCCCTGATCGCCCCGCTGGCGATCTTCCTGCTGCTGACCTTCGTGGCCCCCATCGTGGTCCTCCTGCAGCGCGCCATCGAGAATCCGGAAGTCGCCACCACCCTGCCACAGACCGTGGCGGTCCTGTCGAAGTGGGATCGCCGCTCGGCCCTGCCCGACCAGGCCTATTCCGCCCTGGCAGAAGACCTGGCCCGCGCCAAGGAAGACACCACCGCCGGCAATCTGGCACGGCGCCTGAATATCGAATTTGCCGGTGCGCGCTCGCTGGTGATGGGTACGACACGTGCCATGCCGCTGCGCGATGCCGATGGCAAAGCCTTGAGCCCGGCTGCCGCGCGCGAGGCCATCATCGCCCTCAATGAACAATGGGGCCAGCCCGAGGTATGGCGCGTGATCGCCCAGAACGGCTCGCTCTATTCTCCCTACTACCTGCTGGCTTCGCTGGACCTGCGCCAGAACGTCTTCGGTGATATCGAAGCTGTCGCCCCCGAATCGGCCATCTACCGCACCATCTTCGGCCGTACGCTGTGGATGAGCGCAGTGGTCACCATCATCACCCTGCTGCTGGCCTATCCGCTGGCCTACTGGCTCTCCACCATGCCGGAGCGCCGCGCCAACCTGCTGATGATCCTGGTGCTCATTCCCTTCTGGACCTCGATCCTGGTGCGCGTGGCCGCCTGGATCGTGCTGCTGCAATCGGAAGGACTGGTCAACAAGGCGCTGATGCTGACCGGTCTCACGCACTCGCCGCTGGAGCTGGTGTTCAATCGCGTGGGCGTCTACATCTCGATGACCCACATCCTGCTGCCCTTCATGATCCTGCCGCTCTACAGCGTCATGAAGTCGGTGCCGCCCACCTATCTCAAGGCCGCCGTGTCGCTGGGCAGCCATCCCTTCGCCGCCTTCTGGCGCGTGTACGTGCCGCAGACCTATCCGGGCATCGGTGCGGGCGTGCTGCTGGTGTTCATCATGGCCGGTGGCTACTACATCACACCGGCGCTCCTGGGCGGACCGAATGAACAGATGGTGAGCTACTTCATCGCCTACTTCATCAACACCACCATCAACTGGGGCATGGCCTGTGCCCTGGGCAGCCTGTTGCTGGCGGCGACCCTGGTGCTGTACGGCGTCTATCGTCGCTTTGCCAAGGTCGATGTGGGCATGAGCTGAAGCCATTGAAGAATCCACCGAAGAATTCAGGAAATACACCATGAACAAACCCCCTCTGTTTCCGCCCTACACCTCGCTGGTGGAACGCGCCTGGTTCTTTGCCTCGCGCAGTTTCAACCTGCTGGTACTGCTGTTCCTGGTCTTGCCTATCCTGGTGATGATTCCGCTGTCCTTCTCCGACAGCAGTTTCCTGATGTATCCCATCCAGGGCTTCTCGCTGCGCTGGTACGAGAACCTGTTCACCTCCGACGAATGGGTGCGCGCCGCACAGAACAGCTTCATCGTCGCTCCGGCTGCGACCATCATTGCCACCGTACTGGGCACGCTGGCGGCGGTCGGGCTGAACAAGGCCGATTTCCGTGGCAAGGGCATCGTCATGGCGATTCTGATTTCGCCCATGATCGTGCCGGTGGTCGTGGTGGGGGTGGGCGTGTATCTGTTCTTCGCGCGCATCGGTCTGGCCGACAGCTACCTCGGCCTGATCCTGGCGCATGCGGCGCTGGGCGCGCCCTTCGTGGTCACCACCGTGCTGGCCACGCTGCAGGGCTTCAATCACAACCTGGTGCGCGCCAGCCTGAGCCTGGGGGCGAGCCCCTTGCGCACCTTCTTCCGCATCACCTTGCCGGTGATTGCGCCGGGACTGATCTCGGGGGCTTTGTTCGCTTTTGCAACTTCCTTCGATGAAGTGGTTCTCACCCTGTTCGTGGCCGGGCCCGAGCAAGCCACCCTGCCGCGTCAGATGTTTGCCGGCATCAAGGACAACATCAGCCCGACCATCGCCGCCCTGGCGACGATCCTGATCGTGTTTTCGACCTGCCTGCTGCTGGCCCTGGAATGGCTGCGCGGGCGCAACAAGGCCGCAGCGCGCTTCTGAGCCCTGCACCTTCCCTGACGGAGAAACGACATGCTGCAACAACTCAACGATCCTTCCCTGCTGCGTCAACAGGCCTATCTGAACGGCCAGTGGTGCGATGCCGACCAGGGTGCCAAGCTTGAGGTCCACAATCCGGCCAATGGCACCCTGCTGGGCAGCGTGCCCATGATGGGCGCGGCCGAAACCCGCCGCGCCATCGAAGCCGCCAACGCCGCCTGGCCGGCCTGGAAGAAGAAGACCGCCAAGGAGCGCAGCGCAATCCTGCGCCGCTGGTACGAACTGATGATGGCCAATGCCGACGACCTGGCCCTGATCATGACCGCCGAGCAAGGCAAGCCGCTGGCCGAGGCCAAGGGCGAAATCGGCTATGCCGCGTCCTTCATCGAGTGGTTTGCAGAAGAAGGCAAACGCACCTATGGCGATACCATTCCCTCGCCTTCGCCGTCCAATCGCATCGTGGTCATCAAGGAAGCCATCGGTGTCTGCGCGGCGATCACGCCGTGGAATTTCCCCGCTGCAATGATTACCCGCAAGGCCGGCCCGGCACTGGCCGCGGGTTGTCCGATGGTTTTGAAGCCCGCTGAAGCCACGCCCTTCTCCGCGTTGGCCCTGGCCGTGCTGGCCGAACGTGCCGGTGTGCCGGCGGGTGTGTTCAGCGTGGTCACCGGCACTCCCAAGGAGATCGGTGGCGAGATGACCTCCAACCCCATCGTGCGCAAGATCAGTTTCACCGGCTCCACGGGCGTGGGCAAGCTGCTGATGGAGCAAAGCGCATCGAGCATCAAGAAACTCTCGCTGGAACTGGGTGGCAATGCGCCCTTCATCGTCTTTGACGATGCCGACCTGGATGCTGCCGTGGAAGGGGCGATTGCCTCCAAGTATCGCAACGCCGGTCAGACCTGCGTCTGTGCCAACCGGATTTACGTGCAGGATGGGGTGTATGACGCCTTCGCTGCCAAGCTGGTGGAAGCGGTCAAGAAACTGAAGGTCGGCGATGGCATGGAGAACGGTGTGACGCAAGGTCCGCTGATCAACGAACAGGCCGTCAGGAAGGTCGAGCAGCACATCGCCGATGCCGTCGCCAAGGGCGCGCGCGTGCTGCTGGGTGGCAAGCGTCATGCGCTGGGTCACAGCTTCTTCGAGCCCACCGTGCTGGCTGAAGTGACCCCGGCCATGCAGGTGGCGCGTGAAGAGACCTTCGGACCGATGGCACCGCTGTTCCGTTTCAAGACCGATGAAGAAGCGGTGGCCCTGGCCAACGATACCGAATTCGGCCTGGCCAGTTATTTCTACTCACGCGACATCGGCCGCATCTGGCGTGTGGCCGAAGGTCTGGAGTCGGGCATGGTGGGGATCAATACCGGGCTCATCTCCAATGAGGTCGCGCCGTTTGGCGGGGTCAAGCAGTCGGGATTGGGGCGGGAAGGATCGCACTATGGGATCGATGATTATCTGGTCGTGAAGTATTTGTGCATGGGGGGGATCTAAGAGCGTCCGCTGTATGGCACACATGTCGAAGGCCGCCATCATGGCGGCCTTTTCACGAGATGGTGTTGACGTGCGGGCAGGCGCGAATTTTGGCATGCGTATCGAGAACGATCATTGGCTCGCCTCCCACTCCACATCGAGCGGCTCAGTACGGTCTTCATAACGTAATACCGAGCCCGCCAGGATAGTCAGCGGCGCACGCTCGGCGGCCCGAAACGGACGGACTTCCACGGTGGGCTTGCCGTGGTCGGTCACCACTACGCTTTCACCGGAGGCTTCCACTTGGCGGAAATATTCCAGCGCCTTGGCCT
Organism: Herbaspirillum sp. C9C3; assembly: GCF_013359625.1. Classification (NCBI taxonomy): domain Bacteria; kingdom Pseudomonadati; phylum Pseudomonadota; class Betaproteobacteria; order Burkholderiales; family Oxalobacteraceae; genus Herbaspirillum; species Herbaspirillum sp. C9C3. Next base: position 346,638 of record NZ_JABFMQ010000002.1, on the reverse strand, counting down.
TGAACTCCGTCTTGGATACTTGGTTGCCTTGCATGGATCACCTCTTCATCAAACGACGATGGCCTGGATCAAAAAACTATTCATACCATGCAACGAAATGACTATGCAACCAAGTCATTTCAACGACACCATCGTTCTGCACGACGAGTGCTCCCATTTGGCCTGCCCGTCCTTGATCGCGTCAGCGGCTTTACAGGATGTTTACATCCCCACTCAAAAATACAACCCGCCGTTTACGTACCCCATCCTACATTGACGTCTCCGCCACTACGGACCGGCCCAAGCCCGTCCCCCGTTCATGAGACCGATCGCCATCCTCCAGCATGAAAGCACGCAGGGCCCTGGTGTCCTGCTCGATCATCTGGAACAACACGCCCTGCCCTATCGCCTGTTCCATCCCGCCGCCGAGGGCGATGCCCCGCGCGATGCCAGCCAGTTTTCCGGCATCGTCACGCTGGGCAGCGACCGCAGCGTCAATGAAGACCTGCCCTGGATCCACGCCGAACACACCCTCCTGCAAGATGCCCTGGCCCGCGACGTTCCGGTGCTGGGCCACTGCTTCGGTGCCCAATTGCTGGCCCGCGCCATGGGCGCGCAGGTCAGCCGCAACCTCTGCGCCAACATCGGCTGGAGCCCGGTCTGGGTCACGCCGCCCGCGCAGCAGCACATGGGACTGGCTCGCCAGGTCACCCTCTTCAACTGGCATTACGACACCTTTGAAATTCCCGTCGGCGCCGTGCGCACCATGTATGGCAGCCACTGCCTCAACAAGGGATTCATGCGCGGCAAGCAATGGGGTTTCCAGGGCCATCTCGAAGTGACCGAAGAGAGCGTGCGCAACTGGTGTGCCGCCGGACGCGGCGAACTGCTGCGTGCATGCGGCCCGGCTGCGCAGAGCCAAACACAGATCCTTGATCAATTGCCGGAGCGCATCGCCGCCCTGCGCCTGGTCGCCGACCAGACCTACGCGGCATGGACGCGCCAACTGAACCGCCCACTGCGTATTTCAGTGCGGGTACCAGCGTATTACGGATGAATCCCGCAGCGCTCAGTGGAACGCAGGATGCGCGCGCAGGCGGCTCACCGCCAGATCGATGAAGGCGCGCACCTTGGCCGGGGAACGCCGCCCTTCCGGATAGAGCACGTGGATCGGCAGGGGCGGCTCTTCGAACTCGCTCATGACCCGCTGCAAGCGCCCGGCCTGGAGGTCGGCTGCCACCTGATAGGCCAGCACGCGCGTCAACCCCCAGCCCTGGCGGGCAGTGCTGATGGCGGCTTCATTGGTATTGGTTTGCAGGGCCGCATCGATCACCACACGCTGGCCATCGGCAAAGCGCCATTCCGGCGAAGCCCAGGCGCTGGTGGACGTGACGATGCGATGCTGCTTCAGATCAGCGGGTGAGGTCGGCGTGCCATGCTGGCGCAGATAGTCGGGTGAGGCACAGATCACGCGGCGGACCGAACCAACCTGAATGGCAGTGAAGCCGGAATCGGGCAGATGGCCGATACGCACCGCCACATCCATGCCCTCTTCCACGATGTTGACCGGACGATCCACGAAGAAAGTCCGCGCCCGCATGCCCGGATAGAGATCGAGGTATTCCGTGACGATGGGCAGCACATGTAGCTGCCCGAACAGCAAGGCCGCCGTCACCGACAGCGTGCCCGAGGGTTGGTCATAATGACCGGCGGCGGCCGCTTCGGCTTCGGCGATTTCAGCAAGGATGCGGCGGCAGTCTTCCAGATAGCGGGCCCCGGCTTCGGTAGTCTTGACCGAGCGCGTGGTACGCACCAGCAGCCGTGCGCCGACCAGTTCTTCCAGTCCCGCCACGGTGCGGGTGACCATCGGCGCACTCAACTGCATCTGCCGCGCCGCCCTGGCGAAACTGGCGGTCTCGGCCACTTGCACGAAGATTCGCATTGCCAGCCATCGGTCCATGTGCCTTCCTTGCCTGCCTGTCGGAGAAGGTCGCATTATGCCCTCTTCAGCGGCATCCGGAGCGGGACTTTCCAAAGCCTTCATATCGCCCTCACAGCGCCAGCTCCAGGCGCTGCGCATCCGTGCCAGATGGCTTGGCCGGACGCGCACAGCACAGCAGCACCTCGCCTTCGCCCACGCTGGCCTGCGGCGGCTTGAGGTAAGTCACCTCGCCGGCCAGCAAACGGGTGCGGCAACTGCCGCAGTGACCTTCGCGGCAGCTGAACTCGGGCGACAGGCCGCGTGCTTCGGCCAGCTCCAGCAAGCTGCCAGAGTCAGGTGTCCAGCGGGCTTCCTTGAGGCTTTCCATGAAGATCACCGGGACGGCCGTGTCCGCCACCGGTGCCAGCGGCACCGCCGCCTCGACGGTGTTGCCGGTGCGGGTGAGCGAGGCCGGACCAAAGGCTTCGGCATGGATGCGCTCGTCGTTGATGCCGAATCCACGCAAGCCATCGTAGAGCCCCTGCATGAAGCCGCCCGGACCGCACAGGTAAAACTCGTAATCGCCAAACGGCAGGCTGCGCGAGAGCAGGTTCATGTCGATACGGCCGGCGGCGTCGAACGCGTCGCCCTCGCGGGCGTCGGTGGTGTCACTGAGCACCCGTACCAGCCTGATTGCACCGCGTGAGGCCGCCACCAGCTCGGCCAGCTCGGCATCGAAGGCGCGCTCGCCCATTGTGCGTGCGGAGTAAAACAAGATGGCCGGGCGCATGCGCTGGCGGCGCAATCCTTCCTGGACCAGGTGGCGCAACATGGCCATCATCGGCGTAATGCCCACGCCAGCGGCCAGCAGCACCACCGGCCTGTCGGTGGCGGTATCGAGCGTGAAATCCCCCGCCGGGGCGCGCGCCTCGATGCGGTCGCCCTCGCGCAACTGCGCATGCAGGTATTGCGACACCACGCCCTCGCGCTTGACGCTGATGCGGTAATGCCCCTCGTGCGGTGCCGAAGACAAGGTGTAGGTGCGGATCAACGGCGCGGCCCCGGCCTCGGTGCGCACCCGGATCGGCAGGTGCTGGCCCGGCAGCGCCGGCAGCAGCCCGGCGCCATCGTCGGCCACCAGGTGGAAGGAGCGGATGGTCTCGCTTTCCTGCACGATGCGCCACCTTCAGGCTGCGCCACTGGCCCGAGAGGGCCTGGGCGCGCAGGCGCTCGGCGGCTTGCTGCCAGTCGCCCGTCATGAGCGCATAGGGCGAAAAGGCGTGTTCCTGGAACGCCCAGCGCAAGGCCAGTGCCGCACGGCGGCGCACGATGCGCTGCGGGCGGAAGGTCCACAGGCGCTCGGCACCCTCGAAGGCGGCGATCTCGGGGGATTCGAGGATCACCTCAGCCTGCCCGGTCATCTGCAAGACATCGCCTGAGGCATAGTCCACAAAGAGCAAACCCGCATGGCCATTGAGCACGATGTTGCCCAGGGTCGAAAAGAACAGGTTGCCGTTGAAGTCCGGCACGGTCAGCACGCCCTCCTCATCGACCCTGACAAACCCCGGCTTGCCGCCGCGATGCGAGACATCCACCTGGCGCCGCCCTTCCAGATCGGCATAGGTGGCCACGAAGAAGGCATCGGCGTCGGCGATCAGGGCACGGGCCGGGGCGTCCAGCGTGGACAGCATCTCGCTCTGCCCGGTGTGCGCCTCGGCGGGCTCGCGGGCAAAGGAATAGTCGCGCAGCTGGATGTAGCGCGGGCAATTGCCGAAGCTCTGCTCCACCTGCACGCGCCATCCGTCGGCCAGCGGTGCGAGCACGCCATTCATGCGATTGCGGCGCCGCGTGTGCATCTCGATGCCCAGCAGGCCGACCGGCGCGCCTGCGGCCATGCCGGCGGCGGCCGGGTCTTCGGGCGCGGGACGGGCGTGCATGTCCAGCTGGGTCGGCGCAGGCGAGGCCAGGAAGCCGGGATGGCCTTCGAGGAAGGTGGCCCACGCGTCGCCCGACGCATCGACACTGCCCAGCACGATGAAGGGCAACTGGCCGTAGAAATCGCGGTGCTGCTCGGGCATGAAGTCGCGCACCACGCGCTGCCCCACGGACTCCATCTTGTCGGCCACGCCGAGTTGCGCTTGCAGTTGTTTCTCACCGGCATGCCAGGTCGGTAGCTTGGGGAAAGTGCTCATGACGGACCTCTCGAAAAGACAGTGCCAGCAATCGCCGTGACGGCGGCCTGGAAATGCACCCGGACAATCAGGCCTGGGCGGCCCGCAGACCAGCGGCGGTGCGGGGGAAAGGCACGAAGCCTGGCAGGGCCTCGATGCGCTCCAGCAAGCCCAGCACGGCCGGATAGGCGCTCAGGTCGACGTTGCCCTCGGGCGCCCCGGCCAGGTAGCTGTAGACGGCCACATCGGCGATGGTCGGGTGATCGGCGGCCAGCCATTGGCGCGTGGCCAGGTGCTGCTCCATGCGGCCCAGCAGCAGGTGCGCGCGCTGGATCACTTCTTCCGGATTGAAACGGGCACCGAAGACGGTAATGAGGCGTGCGGCGGCCGGACCATAGGCCAGCTCACCGGCGGCCACCGACAGCCAGCGCTGCACGGCGGCGGCGCCTTGGGCATCCTCGGGCAGCCAGTCGGTGCGGCCGGCCTTCTTGGCCAGGTAGACCAGGATGGCGTTGGAGTCGGCGATGACGGCATCCCCATCTTGCAGCACCGGCACCTGGCCAAAGGGATTCAAGGCGAGGAAGGCCGGCTGCTTGTGGGCGCCGCCGGCCAGGTCCACGTGAATCAGCTCGGCCTCCAGGCCCAGCAGCGAAGCGAACAGGACGGCGCGATGAGCATGACCGGACAAGGGGAAATGATGGATCTTCATGGGAGGGCTCCTGGTGGATTGGGTCGGTCATGGATGTTCCTTGACCGTGACGCCAGTGTGGAGCCAAGCGCGAATGAAGAGAATCCGTGCCGTCGACACTTCTTTATTGCACAGAGAGGAATAATGTGAAGAAAAATGTGAAGGAAAAAACGAGCCCTCAACGAGAATCCGGAAGCTTCGTTCAGTCTCGCCTTCACCAGCAACGTCGCTCATCCGCCCGGTAGCGCCCAGCTCGCTTGAAGAATCGCTGGCACGGGCGTTGGCGGCCCGCGCTTGCGAACGGGAAATGTTGCCTGACGGGATGTGTGAAGAAGCCTTCATTTCCTCCTGTACGCGCCCATGTCGCTTGGTTATGATCTTTCGCGGGGAGGGCCTGTTCAGGCCCTGGGGACAGGCGGATGGCAAAGCGCAAGGGGACGCTATGCATTATCAGATCGTGCACGCCTTCGGGGCTGGAGTGTATTGCGTCTTCATTGCGCTGTTCCTGCTGGCCGCGCGCATCCCGCGCACTCCTCCCGGTGCCAACTGGTTCGCTGCCGCCATCGGCTGTGCCCTGGTGGGACGACTGGCAGTGCTCTACCTGGCGCCACTGGGCGAGCGCGCCCTGGCCAGTCCGGTGTACGGGAGCTTCCTGATCCTGGAAAAAGTGTTGCTGGTGATCGGCTTCGTGCGCTTCTTCGATCTTGGGCATCGCACCCGGCTGGTACGGCTGGTCAGCCTGGCGGCCATCATCGCCGAACTGTGGATGCTGTGGTCCGACAACCAGCTGGCCCTGCCGCTCATCAAGAGCACCAGCTATGCCCTCTTCAACGTGGTTGCGCTGGGCAGCCTGTGCTGGATGATCCTGCGCGACGACCTCGACTGTCCGCCGCTCATGCGCCGCTGCATGGCCACCGCCGCCATCGCCCTGATGCTGCACTGGGCCTGCGGCGGACTGGTCGGATCGCTCTATGCTCCCTGGCTGCGCTATGGCTTTCTGCTGGGCACGGCGCTGGTGGCGCTGCTGTACATGAGCCTGCTCACGGCCATCCTGGCACTGTTCCACCGGCGCCTGATCCAGGCCGAGGAAAAGGCACTCAAGATGGCCTTCAAGGATCCACTCACTGGCCTCTACAACAAGCATTTCATGAACAACCTGTTCGACCAGGCGCTGCTGCTGGCCACCCGACCGCATCACCTGGTGGCGGTGTATTACATCGACCTGGACAACTTCAAACCCGTCAATGACCAGGCCGGTCATGCGGTCGGCGACAAGGTGCTCATGTGCGTGGCGCAGCGCTTGAAGGAAGCCGTGCGCAGCACCGACATCTGCGCGCGCCTGGGCGGCGATGAATTCACCGTGATCGCCACCCAACTGGAACGCCAGGACCAGGCCCCGGAAATCGCCAAGAAGCTGCTGGCCAAGCTGGCTGCCCCCATCGAGGTCGGGCAGCAGCAATTCGTGCTGGGGGCCAGCATCGGCATCAGCCTTTATCCCAGCCACGGGCAAGACCTGTCGCGACTCCTGGAGCAGGCCGATGCCGCCATGTATCACGTCAAGCACCGGGGCAAGAGCGGATATGAACTCTATACCGCCGGATAGGCGATGCAGGCTCGCCCGCAAGCCCGGGGGCAGACCGCTGGTGAAGATCCGTCCCCCCGACGTGGCAGGGCTGCGCGTCAGCGGGTGGGCAAGCCCTGGATGAACTGCCCCAGTTCGCGCGCATAGAAGCGCGCCATGCCGGTGGTACCGTGGCCGCGTGTCTCGGTACTGGCGGGGATGAGCAGCAATTGCGCACTCGGCACTTCCTTCAATGCGGCCTGCATGAGGCCGGTCTCGGGCGGGTTGCGTTCATCGTCGGCGGAATTGATGGCCAGCACCGGCACCTTGATCTTCGACAGGCCCGGCGCGGCGTTGTAATCGGCCGAGGAACCCCACTGGTAGATGAAGTCATTGGCGTCCGCCGTCACCGGCGCGGCCAGGCGCTGATCGACCAGCTTGTCGGCCTGGGCATGGGTGCCGGCGCTGGCCTGGTAGGCCAGCGTGCCGCCATTGGTGGCAATGATGAACATGTTGTTGGCCAGGCGCAGCGAGGGCGGCTGGGTGGTGTAGTTGCCATTGTTCCAGGCCGGGTCCTGCTTGATGGATTCCACCAGCATGCGCCGCATCATCCAGTTGCGGCTGGCCATCTCGGTAGGCTGGGACGCCATCGGCACCAGCCCATCGGCAAAGCCCGGATGGGTAGCGCCCCACAGCCAGGTCTGCATGCCGCCCATGGAATTGCCAATGATCAGGCGCAGGTGCGTAATGCCCATGCCCTCGGTCAGCATGCGGTATTGCGCCAGCACCATGTCGTCATAGTTGTATTGCGGGAAGGCCGCGCGCAGTCCGTCGGAAGGCTTGCTGGACTTGCCCACGCCGATGCCGTCCGGAATGATGATGAAATACTTGCCGGCGTCCAGCGGCTGGCCGGGACCGAACAGCTGGCCGCCGAAGTCCTTGGACAGCATCGCACCAGCGCTCTGGTAGGTACCATGCAGCACCAACACCGCCGGGTTGCTGCGTTCCCCCAGCGTGATGTAGTGCAGCCGCAGGTCCTCCAGCGTCTGGCCGGTATGGAACTGGAAGCGCGGTGCCACCCAGCTGCCTTCGACCGGTTTGAGCGGTTCGGCGGCATGCACGGGAGCGGCTCCCAGCAGGAGCACGGAAGAGGTGAGCAGCAGGCGGGCCGCCCGGCGCAGGCTTGAGGTCAGGGTCATGAGGTCTCTCTGGTCTGGTTATTATGAAAAATACACGCCTGCTACCCCTCTTCCCAAGGGATGGTAGGACGCAGGCCAAAGTATGTAACAACTGTAAGAGAACGTGTTGCAACTCGAATCTTTTCGAGAACAAGCTGGTCTATTGCCTTGTCCGCTCGCCTTCGCCTGCCTCTCTGAGGCAGCCTGCGCGAGCCGGGCCCTCATTCAAAAAACTTCGGGAACCAGCCCAACTTTCGATCAGGAAAAAAATCATGAAAACACTGCACAAGATCGCTGCCATTTCCATCACTGCCATCGCGCTGACCGCCATGACCGGCTGCAGCAACATGAGCACCCGCGACAAGAACACTGCCATCGGCGCCACCGTAGGCGCCGTGGGCGGCGCCATCCTGACCGGTGGCAGCGGCATCGGTACTGCCGGCGGTGCGGCCGTGGGCGGCATCATCGGCCATCAGATCGGCCGTTGAGCCGACTCCGGACGGCTACCAGCCCCTTGCAAGGGCGGTCTTCGGGCCGCCCTTGTTGCGTCTGCAGGGCCTACGCCGCCAGGAAGCCGCCATCGACCGGCACCACTGCACCCGTGAGCATGGCGGCATCCGCCGAGAGCAACATGGCGATGCTGCGCGCCACGTCCTCGGCGCTGGCGAAGCGCTGTAGCGGATGGCGCACCATCATCGGTGCCGACTTGGCCGGATCGCTCCAGGCCGCCTCGGCCAGTTCGGTCAGGGTGATGGTCGGAGCCACCGCATTGACGCGGATGCCATAGGCCCCCAGTTCCTTGGCCAGGACCCGCGTCGCGCCCTCCAGACCGGCTTTGGAGGCGGCATAGCAAAGATGCTCGGCAAAGCCGCGATGACCTGCAATCGAGCTGATGTTGACGATGGCGCCGCCTCCCCCGGCGGCCATGCGCGCCCGCGCGAAGGCCTGGCAGGTGATGAGGGCGGCGCGCAGATTCACTCCCAGAACGGCCTCGTAGGCTTCATCGCTCATCTCGGTACTGGATTGGAGCACGTTGATGCCGGCACTGTTGATGAGAAAATCCGCCGTGCCGGCCTGCGCCATGGCGCGCCGGGCGGCGGCAGGATCGGCCAGGTCGACCTGGATCGAACGAGCGCCGATTTCCTCGCGCAGGCTGGCCAGATCGCTGGCGGTGCGCGACAGGGCGATCACCTCGGCCCCTCGTTGTGCCATCAGCCGCGCGCAGGCGCGTCCTATACCCTTGCCGGCGCCGGTGATGATGACCGATGTTCCTGAAAATTCCATCCGGGTTTCCTTGTTCAATGCGCGGTGGCGGACTGCGCCGCCAGCAGCGGGGCCAGGCTGTCGCGCACCTCGCGCGCCAGTTGCTGGCTGTTGAGAAAGGCCTGATAACGCGCCTGGTGCAGTTGGCCGATGGCCTCCCCCACCGGGGCGTTGCGTCCGGCCACGCTGGACATGGCGGCCATGGCCGTCTTCAGGTCGGCATGGGTACCGGCAGCGACAGCGGCCAGCATGGCCGATCCCAGCAGCACCGGCTCCGGGCAGGCGGTGATTTCCACCGGCAGACCGGTGGCATCGGCCAGCAACTGGCGGGTGAGCGCATGCGTACCGGCGCCACCCGAGACCGCGATGCTGGCAATGCGCACCCCACACGCCGCCTGCGCCTCGATGATCTGGCGCAAACCGTAGCCCAGGCTGCACAAACCGGCTACGTAGAACGCCACCAGGCTGTCGATGTCGTGTTCCATGCCCAGCCCCAGCAACAGCGCGCGCGCCTGCGGATCAGCCAGCGGTGAACGGTTGCCGAGGAATTCCGGCACCACGTTGATCTGCCCGGCCAGCCAGACCGCCTGCGCCGGTTGTGCAACAGCGGCAAGCGCCCGCGCGGCCAGCCACTGCGGCAACTCCATGCCCTCGGCGGCGGCTTGCTGGCGCGCTTGCGGCGTGGCCGGATGCAGCCGCAACAGGTGATCAATGGCCGCACCCGCAGCGGACTGTCCACCTTCGTTCAGCCACATGCCGGGTGCCATGGCGTTGTAATACGGGCCCCACACGCCGGGCACGAAGACGGCCTCGGCATTGCTGGTCATGGTGCAGGACGAGGTTCCGAACACATAGGCCATGCAGGCTGCCGCATCCCCGGCACCGCCGCGCGCGGCCACCGTGCCCACACCACCGGCGTGCGCATCGATGAGTCCGGCAGCCACCGCAATACCGGGTCGCAACTGCAGCGCCTGCGCGGCCTGCCCGGACAAGCCGCCGCGCAATGCCGTACCGGGCCACACCACTTCCTGGCCGATGCGTGCAAACCCCTGGTCGGCCAGATCACCCAGGCCGATGCGACGGAAGTAGTCGGCATCCCAGCGCCCTTCATGGGCCAGATAAGTCCACTTGCAGGTGACGGTGCAGGATGAGCGCTGCAAGGATCCGGTCGCCTTCCATGTCAGGAAATCGGTGAGGTCGAAAAAATGCGCCGCCCCGTGATATACCGCCGGCAGGTGTTCCTTCAGCCACAGCAGCTTGGGTGTTTCCATCTCCGGCGAAATCACGCCGCCCACATAGGACAGCACCGCATGCCCGCCAGCATTGATGCGCTGTGCCTGCTCCAGCGCGCGATGATCCATCCACACGATGACGTCGCGCTCGGGATGGTCCGCATCGCCCACGCCCGCCGGTGCGCCTTGCACCACCAGCGAACAGGTGGCATCGACACCGATACCGGTGACGCTGGCCGGATCGATGCCGGCCGTAGCGACCGCGGCGCGCACCGCATGACATACCGCATCCCATATCTGGGCGCTGGATTGTTCGACGCGCGCACGGCGCTCGTCGCGGAAAAGATCGATGTCATGTCGGGCGCTGCCACACAACGTGCCGCTACGATCAAATACGCCGGCCCGGGCCGAACCGGTTCCGACATCGATGCCGATCAGATAGGTTTCCATCTTTCCTCGCTGGTTGCCTGAAGGGACCACCCTGCCGCGTGCATTGCACTCACACGCGGTCGAAATTGGTGGGCAGCACGAGCATATCGCGGATGGTCACGTTGCGATTGCGGGTCAGCATGTACTCCACCGCATCGGCCACTTCGGAAGGCTCGATCAGGCTGCCGGATTCCTTCGCCTTGCGCAGGTTCTCTTCGGGCCAGTCGGCCAGCAGCGCCGAGATCACCGGTCCCGGAGAAACCTGTCCCACCCGTATGCCATGCGGGATCATCTGGCGCCGCATGGTCTGCACGAAACAGGTGATGGCCCATTTGGAGCCCGCATAAACCGGCTCCCAGTAAGTCGGGAAATGCCCGGCCACCGAGCAGGTGACGATGATGTCGCCGCTCTTGCGCTCCATCATGTGCGGCGCCACCGCATGCACGTTCTTCATCACGGCGTTGACGTTGAGATTGAGCATCTTGTCGATGGCCTCGGGCGTGGTGTCCACCAGCTCGCCGCCGATATAGGTACCGGCATTGCAGTAGAGGATGTCGATGTGATCGACCTTCTTGAGGATCTCCGGCACCATCGCCGCGCAGCTGTCGGCATCCAGCAGATTGGTCACCTGCGCGATGGCCTTGGGACCGAGGCGTGCGGCCAGTGCTTCCAGGGCCTTGGCATTCCAGTCCACCATGACCACGGTCACGCCATTGGCCAGCAGTTTTTCGGTGGTGGCAAGGCCAATGCCGGAGGCGGCGCCCGTGATGACGGCGATCTTGCCGGTCAGGGATAGTGTCATGTTCTGTCTCCTTGTGAATGAAATCAAGTATGAATAAAAGGAATGGAATTGCTCAACGCCATTCCCTGGCGATATAGATCGCCAGCAGGATGATCACGCCGCGAATGATGTCCTGCAGGTAGGGATTGATGCCCATCAGGTTCAGGCCATTGTTGAGGATGCCCAGCAGCACCGCACCGATGAGCGTGCCCACCACCAGCCCGCGCCCACCGGCGATGGCCGTGCCGCCCAGCACCACGGCGGCAATCGCATCCAGTTCGAAACCCACACCCGCATTGGGCTGGCCTGACATCAGGCGGCCCGTGAGGATGATGGCCGCCAGCCCCGAGGTGAAACCGGAAATCGCATACACCGCCAGCTTGATGCGCGTAGTCTTCACGCCTGACAAACGCGCTGCCATCTCATTGCCGCCGATGGCATACACATGGCGACCAAAGGGCGTGCGCTGCAACAGCACCCACGCCAGGGCATAGACCACCAGCATCAGGATCACCGGCACCGGGATCATGCCGATGCGCCCCACGCCGAACCACGAGATCCAGCCCGGCAGCCCCGAGATCGGATAGCCGCCCGAGTAGATCAGCCCGACCCCGCGTGCCACGCCCATGGTGGCCAGCGTGACGATGATGGCCGGCATGCGGCCCCAGGCCACCAGTGCGCCGTTGAGCAGGCCGATAGCCACCGCCAGCGCCACCCCGGCCAGCAGTGCCACCGGTGCGGGCAGGCCGCTGTTGACGATCAGCCCGGCCGACAAGGTACCGGCCAATGCCATGGCCGCACCGACCGACAGATCGATGCCGCCCGTGAGGATGACGAAAGTCATGCCCACGGCGAGGATGCCGACAATGGACACCTGGCGCAGCACGTTGAGCCAGTTGGAGACGGTAAAGAAACTGTCCGAGGCCAGCCCCATGAGTAGCGACACCACCACCAGCCCGGCCAGCGGCAGCGCCAGTGGTGAATGGATCAGGGCGCGCCAGCGCGCCCGGGAAGCGGCGTGCACGGGGGCGGCGCCGAGAGCGTTTGCGTCATGCTGCATGGTGAAGTCTCCCGCTGGTTGCATGGGTCATGATTTCCTCGGCGGTCACGGCATCGCCTTCGACGGTGGCCACGATGCCGCCGCCCTTGAAGACGCAGACCCGGTCGGCCATGCCGACCACCTCCGGCAACTCGGAAGAAATCATGATGATGGAATAGCCCTGCGCGGTGAATTCGCGCATGAGCTGGTAAATCTCGGCCTTGGCACCCACATCGATGCCGCGCGTCGGTTCATCGAAGATCAGCACCTGCATGTGGTGATTGATCCAGCGCGCGATCACCACCTTCTGCTGGTTACCGCCGGACAGCGTATCGACCCGCGCATGCGCATCCGGTGCCTTCACCCGCACACGCTGCATGGCCGTGCGCGTGGCGTCGGCTTCACGTTGACGGTCGAGGAAGAGGCCACCACACCGATACTTGCCGTAGTTGTTCAGCGAGATGTTGTGCAGGATGGGGAAGCTGGTGATGAGTCCCTGCTCCTTGCGACTCTCCGGCAGCAAACCGATGCCGGCCTGCAGCGCTTGCGCCGGATCGGCAAAGCGCAGCGGCACACCACGCATGGAGAGCTGGCACTGCACCGCCGGATGCGCGCCCAGCATGGCCAGCACGGTCTCGGTGCGTCCGGACCCGACCAGACCGGCAAAGCCCAGGATCTCGCCGCGTCGCAACTGGAAGCGCGACACCGGGCCATGACGTTTCAACTGCAGTGCCTGGACCTCCAGCACCACATCGTCTTCGGGCGCGGCCACAGGCTTGGGCGGAAAACAGTTCTCGATGCGCCGTCCGACCATCATCTCTACCAGCTGCGCCTGATCCACTTCGCTCACGGCGCAGGTGCCGATGTATGCACCATCGCGCAGCACGGTGATGCGGTCGCAGATCTCGAAGATTTCTTCCAGATGATGCGAGATGAAAATGATCGCCACCCCCTGTTCGCGCAAGCCGCGCATGACCTTGAAGAGGTGCTCGACCTCACCGGGGGTGAGGGTTGCGGTCGGTTCATCCAGCACCAGGATGCGAGCGTCGAGTGCCAGTGCCTTGGCGATCTCGACAAACTGTTGCTGCGCCACCGAGAGCCTGCACACGGGCACATCCAAAGCAATCTCCACGCCCAGTTGCGCGATGATCTGCGCCGCACGACGCTTCATGGCCGCGCGTTGCAGCAGGCCGAACCTACCGCGCAGTTCGCGGGCGAGGAACATGTTGTCCACCGCATCCAGATAGGGGATCAGTGAAAACTCCTGAAACACCACACCGACGCCCGCTGCGATGGCTTCGTGATAGCGGGCGAAGCGGCGCGGTTCACCATCGATGCGGATCTCGCCGCCGTCCGGCGCGACGATGCCGCAGAGGATCTTCATCAGCGTGGACTTGCCCGCGCCGTTCTCACCCAGCAACGCGTGGACTTCTCCGGCACGTACCTCCAGATCGACACCGCGCAGCACCGTCACGGGGCCAAAGTTCTTCTTGATACCAGTCAGTTGGAGCATGGCTGCCTCCATCGAGGGAAAGGAAGGTGCGGCAACGCATGGCTGCCGCACCGGCGGCTTACCAGCTGAAGCCGGCCGCGTTCTTCTTGGTCACCGGCATGACGTCGATGGGCACTTCCTTGGGCACCACGCGCGCGCCCCATTTCTTGGCCAGGGCCATGGCCAGGCCCACGCGCACCTGGTCACGCGGGAACTGCGCGGTGGTCTCGATGAAGGGGCCGCCATCGGCAATGGCCTTGACCGCTTCCGGCGCACCATCCACCGAAGTGAGCTTGATATCCTTGCCGCTACCCTGGATGGCCGCCAGTGCGCCCATGGCACCACCGTCATTGACGGAGAAGATGCCCTTGAGGTTGGGGCGCGCCTGGATCATGTTCTCCACCACGCCCAGCGCCACCGAGCGGTCCTGACGGCCGTTCTGGGTGGCCACCAGCTTGATGTCCTTGTACTCGGCCAGGGCCTGCTTGCAACCTTCCACGCGCTGCAGGATGGGCACCACGGGGATGCCGTCGAGGATAGCCACCTCGCCCTTGCCGCCGATGGCATCGGCCAGTGCGCGACAGGACTGATACCCGGCATCCTTGTTCTTGGAACCGACGAACATGTCCACCGGGCCGGAGGCATTGGCATCGACCGCCACAACGATCACGTTGCGCGCCTTGGCCGCTTTCACTGCCGCTTCCACGCCAGCGGAGTCGGTCGGGTTGATGAGCAGAATGTCGATGTTCTGTTGCAACATGTCTTCGATATCGGCGATCTGCTTGGCCACGTTGTGGGCAGCATCGGTGACGATGACCTTGGCGCCGAAGGACTTGGCGGCCTCATCGAGCGCCTTCTTCATCGAGACGAAATAGGGGTTGTTCATTTCCTGGAAGCTCATGCCGATCTTGAGCCTGGACAGTTCCTGCGCGCCTGCCGGTGCGGTGAAGGCCACCAGCGTGGCGGTGGACAGGGCCAGTGCGGTCAGTGCTTTCTTCATTGCAGTCTCCATTGTTGTTGGTCGTGTGCTTGATGACGGGATTGCCCGGCATGCTCGTTACGAAGTGACAGGCGACACCTGTCCTGTTCCGGAAAGCGGGGGCTTTCCTGAATGCGGTTTCCCCGGATCAGGGAAATGATCTAAATGATTTCGCAGATTCCGCCGACGCTATCCGGTGGCGGCAAAGAGGCCATTGCTGGCAAAGGTATTGCGGAACTCCGAAGGCGACATGCCCTTGATCTTCTGGAAGTGCCGGTTGAAATTGGAGAGATTGGAAAACCCGGTCTCGTAGCAGATGTCGGTGATGCGCGCCTCCGGATTGTTGAGCAGGGCCAGGCAGGCCAGGTCCACGCGCAGCTGGTTCTTGTAGCGTACCAGCGTGGTCCCGGTGTGCCGCTTGAAGGCGCGCGAGAAGGTACTCAGGTTCTGCCCCACCATGTCGGCCAGGTCCTGTTCGCCGATGTCATCGGTGAGGTGCTCGCGCAGATAGGCGATGGCGCGATTGAGGCCGCTGCTGTTCACGCCGGAGAGATCGAGCTTGTAGGAGAGACTGGCCAGCACTTCGGGTTCGGGCGAATTGGCCAACACGTCGAGGATTTCCCAGAACAACGCCAGCCGTTTCAGGCCGCGCTGATCGATCAGTCGCTGTATCAGCGGGCGCACCATATCGCTGGTGGCGGCATCGAAGAGCAGGCCGCGATGGCTGCGCTCCAGTAGCGGCATGATGGCGTCCATCTCGGGGATACTGGCCGCGCACTGGTCTACCAGTTGCTCGGGGAACTGGATCACCAGCGAGCGCACCGGCACCACTTCATCGCGGCCGATATTGGAAATCCAGTTCTGCGGCAGATTGGGACCGGTCATCACCAGCTGGCCGGGCGCGAAATCGCCGATGTGGTCACCAACATAGAAACGGCCCGAGGTCGCCACCACCAGGTGGATCTCGTACTCCGGATGGTAGTGCCAGCGCACGGTACGGAAGGGGTAGCCGTGCATCCATGCCGCAAAGGATTCCCCCTTGCGGATATGGACCAGTTCCAGGTCGGGCTGCATCATGTCTCCTCTCAATCGAGAGCATTTTCTTTGTGGAATCTGACAAATCGCTGTTGTCAGTTTTCGCCATGTACTGCATCTTAGTGCCCGTCTGGCTGGGGCTTCTACATCACCAGCGAAGAGGGACTGATACTTTTTTGCATTTTTGAACAAAGAGAATGAAATACGATGCACGGCAGCAAAACGGCCCTCCGGGCTCCGTCTGCGCCCGATTTGTCATGCCCCTGTTGCATTGAAGGGGCATCATCGCGCACCATGGCGCAGCGCACACCGCGCGCCGTCCCCCCTGAACGTACCGGAAGTCCCATGCAAATCCTGGCCAACATCAATCTCGATTCCCTGCTCGATACCTTCATCAGCCTCACCGCCGCCTTCGTGCTGGGTGGCCTGATCGGCCTGGAACGCCAGTACCGGCAGCGTACTGCCGGCCTGCGCACCAATGTGCTGGTGGCGCTGGGGGCGGCGGTCTTCGTGGACATGGCCAACCGCCTGGGCGGGCATGACGGCGCGGTCCATGTGGTGGCCTATGTGGTCTCGGGCGTCGGTTTTCTGGGCGCGGGCGTGATCATGCGCGAGGAAGGCAATGTGCGCGGCATCAACACCGCCGCCACCTTGTGGGGCTCGGCGGCGGTCGGTGCGGCAGCGGGCGCGGACCTGATCCTGGAAGCGATCCTGGCGACCCTCTTCGTGCTGGCCGCCAATACCCTGCTGCGCCCGGTGGTCAATACCATCAACCGCAAGCCGCTGGACGTGCCCTCGGTGGAAGTGACCAACACCCTCCACCTGATCGTGGAGAGCGCACACCAGAAACGTGTGCTGACCGCCGTGACCGACATGCTGGAGCAAAGCCGCCATCCTACGCACGACCTGGATGTGCGGCCCTTTACCGATGATGAGGTGGAAATCGAAGCCACCCTGGCAGCCACTTCCGTGGATGGCGATGAGCTCGATGCGCTGGTCGAGCGGCTGCTGGCCTTGCCGGCCGTGAAACAGGCGTTCTGGAGTCCCAGTACGACCGATTGATCAATTAGTAGCGCTGAACTTGCCGCGCAACCACTTCACCGGCCCGCCGATGAGCGGCAATTTCTGCCACAGCTCTTCAGCCGCATCCCAGTAGTCGCGGTGCTCGATGACCAGCCCCGCTGCATCGAAGCGCAAATGCGTCGCTCCCAGCACCGTGTAGAACCGGCCCTTGAGCCGGAACTCGAAACGCCAGGTGGCAAAGCCCTGTGCGCCCTGCCCCATGCGCTCCAGGATCACGAAGCGTGGCTCTTCCGTGGTCTCGAACATGTGCGCGAAGATGGCGCGGATGGAACGCAGGCCCTTGATGTCGTTGAAGGGATCCTTGAACAGGGCCTCTTGTGAATAAAATTCACCAATCCGTTCCAGGCTGCCGGGGTCCAGCGCGCCATACCAGTCCAGCAAACGGTCCAGGTGCTGCATGGTCAGCTCAACAGAAAACGCTGGAACAGGACGAAGCGCAGCCGGAACGGCAGCAGCCGCAGGATCTTCAGCCAGGCCGTGAAGCGCAGCGGGAAGTGGATCTCGAAGCGGCCCTCGGCAATGCCGCGCCAGATGGCGGTGGCGGCCTGTTGCGGGGTCTGGATGGCGGGCATGGGAAAGTCGTTCTTGTCGGTCAGGTCGGTCTTTACGAAGCCCGGATTGACCAGATACACGTTCAAACCCTTGGGCCGCAAATCACTATAAAGAATTTCCGCCAGATTGATCAGTGCGGCCTTGCCCGGCCCATACACGGTCGCCCCCGGCAGCCCCACATAACCGGCCACGCTGGCCACCAGCGCAATGCCGCCGCTGCCGCGCGCCAGCATGTCGGGCAAGGCCGCACCCAATGCCGAATAGACGCTGGCGACGTTGGTGCGCAGGGTGTGTTCGGCCTCGTCTTCCTGGACTTCCCAACTGCGCTCGGGACGATACTTGGCCGCGCAGAAGACCAGCAGATCGACACCGCCGAAGGCTTCCACGATGCGCGCATGCTGGTCGCGCCAGGCATCATGGCAGAGCACGTCCAGCGGCGCGATGAAGGCATTCTTGTGGGCCGCCGCCACCTCTTGCAGCACATCGGCCCGGCGCGCCGAGAGTGCCACCCGGGCACCGGCCTGCAACGCCTGGCGGGCCAGCTCGGCGCCGATACCGCTGGAGGCGCCGACCAGCCAGATGCGCAGGCCGCGCAGGTCACTGACCGGTTGATTCATCGGACCAAACAACACGGCCGGGCGCGAGATCGGGGCGCGCTCGCCGGCGGCGCCGACAGCCTCCTTGGTCAAGGGCTTGGACTGGGTGTTCATACGCCCTCCTTGCGGAAGAACAGCGTGACCTGGCCCACTTCCACACCGAACTTGCTCATGCTGGTGCGGTTGATGAGGGTGCGCTCGTCCATCTGGTACATCCAGTCATCCATCTGGACTTCGTATTGCTTGTCATCGACCGGCAGCAGCAGCGTGTAATTCCAGTGCAGCGCATTGCCGGCCGTATGGCCGATGGCCTCGCCGATGACGTCACCGGCACGTCCACGCCAGCTGTTGTCGGGCTGGCGTACCAGGGTCCAGATGCGGGTCTGGGTCTGGCCATCGTCATAACGGAAACGCTCGTCCAGCGTGAGCGTATTGCCCTCCACGGTGCCGGTCACGACCACGTGAAAACGCCGCGCCGCTTCGCCGCTGCGCTTCTGGAACATGCCCCAGGCTTCCGTGCGGCCCTTGAAGAAGACCGCCGGATCGAACACCGGTGTCTTGCCTGCATAGTCCGACAATTGTTGCGAGGCGCAACCGCCCAGCAGCACTGCCAGCAGCGCCAGTCCCAACCAGGTCCACAGGCGCGCGGGCAGGTCCCGGCGCATCAGCTTGGCATCCATGACTCACTCCTTTTGCAAGAGGAATTGCACCACATCGGTCTGCCCTTCATCGAAGCCGACTTCGCAGAACACGTAATACAGCTGCCACAGGCGGCGGAAGCGCTCATCGAAACCTTGCGCGGCGATGGTCTCGCGCTCGGACTGGAAGGCATCGTTCCAGCGACGCAGGGTCTCGGCATAGTCACGGCCAAAATGGAAACGGTCACGCGTGGCCAGGCCGGCACGCTGGGCGCAGCGCGAGAAACGCTCATGACTGGGCAGCATGCCGCCCGGGAAGATGAATTCGCGGATGAAGTCGGCACTGTCGCGATAGCGCTCGAAGACGGCCTCATCGATGGTGATCGACTGGATCAGCGCACGACCGCCGGGTTTCAGGCGCGCCGAGACGGTATCGAAATAGGTCTGCCAGAAGCGCTCGCCGACTGCCTCGAACATCTCGATGGAGACGATGGCATCGTATTGGCCGTCCAGATCGCGGTAGTCGCACAGTTCGAGATGCGCCAGATGCTCCAGTTGCTGATGGCGCATGCGTTCCTGAGCGAAGGCCAGTTGCGAGGGCGAGATCGTCACACCATGCACGCGGATGCCCAGGCGCGCTGCGTGTTCGGCAAAACCGCCCCAGCCGCAGCCGATTTCCAGGACGCGGTCCCCCGCGCGCAGGCCGAGCTGGTCGACGATGCGCTGGTACTTGGCGGCCTGGGCTGACACCAGGCTCTGGCCGGGCGCACTGAAGATGGCGGAGGAATAGGTCATCGTCGGGTCCAGCCACAGACGATAGAAATCATTGCCCAGGTCGTAGTGCGCATGGATGTTGCGACGGCTGCCGCTGCGTGTATTGGAGCGCAGCAGGTGACGCAGACGGTACCACAGCGAGGCCAGGAGTCCGCCCTCGACGGCGCTGGAAAGCGCCGCGCGGTTGCGCATGGCCAGGCGCAGCAGTGCGGCCAGGTCGGGGGTATCCACCCAGCCGTTGCCGTAGGCTTCACCAAAGCCGATGTCGCCGGCACGCAGGATGGCACCGCAGGCGCGCCAGTCGAGGATGCGCAGTTGCGCGCTGGGTGGCTGGCGCAGATCGCCGAAGGTCAGCGTGGTGCCGTGGGGCGTGATCAGTTCCAGGTGGCCGTGGTTGAGACGCTCGAGCATCGCCAGGAACAGGCGAGCCGAAATCGGTCCGGCACGACGGCCGGTAGTCTGCAATGCGGGGCTGCGGTTCACGATAGGGTTTCCTTTCCAGAAGAAGGTCCTGCGGCGGCGGCGCGCTCAGGCTTGCTGAACCAGGGCACGCGCTTGCGCCACAACAGCAAGGCCTGCCAGTGGATACGGGCGACCACGCCCAGGGTAAGCAGTGGCTGTGCACACAGCGCACCGAAGGCCGTGGCCGCAGTCAGGGGGTGCAAACGGCCACCGATGGAGGTACGCATCAGGGGTTGCAGGCCGCGTGTTGTCTGCGCAGGTTGGCCGTGGTCGTAATAATCGATGCCAACGAAGGCGGTATCGCCGCCGGCATCCGGATGTCGCAATTGATCGCGGAAGCGGAAGCGATAGAAGCCGCGCACTTCGCAGAACGGCGAGACGTGCATCAGCTTGTTGCAGACCAAGCGCGTGTGTTCATCGATGACACCCTGTTCGGGTGCAGAGAGCAGGTAGTGCTGGGTCTCGCCGAAGGTGTTGTTGACCTCGGCCAGCACGGCGCGCAGATGGCCCTCACGGTCGTGGCACAGGAAAAAGCTGACCGGATTGAAAACGAAGCCGAACAGGCGCGGAAAGGTCTGCAACCAGATCGT
Source organism: Herbaspirillum sp. C9C3 (assembly GCF_013359625.1). Lineage (NCBI taxonomy): Bacteria > Pseudomonadati > Pseudomonadota > Betaproteobacteria > Burkholderiales > Oxalobacteraceae > Herbaspirillum > Herbaspirillum sp. C9C3. The sequence goes on along the minus strand of NZ_JABFMQ010000002.1, from coordinate 326,195 downwards.
CCCATCGTGCGGCAAGCCTGCCTCTTGCAGATGCGCGCGTACCCAGTGCGACAGATCGCTGCCATCACGGGGACCATAGTCGCGCGTACGCACGCACATCGGACGGCGGCGATTTACGCCGAACCAGGCATTGCCGGTCTCGTTGAGGCGCGCCAGATCGAGACGCACGCAGAACACCGGATAGACAAACTTGTGCGGCACCGGGCGCAGGCGCTGGTGCATCACCTGTCCGCTCAGCAACAGCGCGGGCGCGTCAGTGCGGGAGGTCAGCGAAATAGTCATGGGGACGCCCAATCCGGCGTTACGCCGAAATCCTTGATTACACGCAGGGCCGATTTGAGGCCGTCTTCATGGAAGCCGTAACCCGTCCAGGCGCCGGCAAACCAGGCGCGATGCTTGCCCTGGATCTCGGGCAGGCGGCGCTGGGCATCGATGGCGGGCTGGTCGAAGACCGGATGCTCGTAATCGAAACGGCCCATCACGGTGGCCGGATGCGGTGGCTGCGGCGGGTTCAGCGTGAGCACGATGTCGGTCTTGCAGGGCAGGTCCTGCAGACGATTCAACCAGTAGCTCACGCACACCGCACGGCTGCCATCGCCGTGACGCGAACCGAGGTAGTTCCAGGCCGACCAGACCTTGTCCAGGCGCGGCATGAGCGAGACGTCGCTGTGCAGCCAGGCGGTATTGGCCTGGTAGCGCACGGCCGCGAGCACCTGGTGCTCCTCGATGGTGGCGTCCTGCAGCAGGGCCAGGGTCTGGGGCGCGTGGGTGGCGAAGACCACGGCATCGAACTGTTCTTCGCGGGGTTCGGCACCGCCACTGCGCACCAGCACGCCCCGCTCGCTGCGGGTGACGCTGGCCAGACGACTGCCCAGGCGCACATCGTCCAGGGTGGCGGCGATGCGCCGCACGTACTCGCGCGAGCCGCCGCGCACGGTACGCCAGCGCGGACGGTTGTTGACCTGCAGCAGGCCGTGATTGATGCAGAAGCGCAAAAAGGTCGCCGCCGGAAAATCCAGGATGTCCGAAGGCGAACTGGACCAGATCGCCGCGGCCATCGGAATCAGATAGGCATCACCGAACAGGGCACCATAACCGCCCTCCTTGAGCAGTTGGCGCAGGCTCACCGGTCGGCCTTCGCAGGCGGCCAGGTTGGTATGGGCCGCACGATTGAAGCGCAGGATGTCACGCAGCATGCCCAGGAAAGACGGCTGCAACAGGCGCTGGCGCTGGGCGAAGACGGTATCGAGGTTGGTGCCGGCCCATTCGAAGCGCCCTTCATCCATCGACACGCCGAAGGACATGTCGGTGTCGTAGGTCTCGACCTTGAGCTCCTCAAACAGCGCAATCAGGTTGGGATAGGTCCAGTCATTGAAGACCAGGAAGCCGGTATCGACCGGGAAAGGCACACCCTCCGGGGCGATCTCCACCGTATTGGCGTGACCGCCCAGCGTGGGCGCGGCCTCGAACAGCACCACCTGATGCTTGCGCGCCAGCAGGTAGGCGCTGGCCAGGCCGGAAATGCCGGCGCCGATGACGGCGATGCGCTGTCCTGTGCCCGGCGCGTTGGCTGCTACGTCTGGAGTCATGAAAACTTGCCCGCCTATGTCTTTGTTATTGAAGTTCCGCCGTTGCCAGTCCGTGGGAAACCGTCCCCGCCCTGCTGGCCCGTGCTGCTTTGGTGACCGGGGCGGCGCCTTGTGGCCGGCCTTTTTGGCCTGTCGCGCCGCTTATTTGCTATTCATCCTTGATTTAGGTGCTAAGATTACTACCAAAGAAAAATAAAATCTACTAATTAGTAACTTAAACTACCAATGAGTATTTTCGGCAAACTGAGCTTCAAGGACCAAGCCTTCAAATTACGGGAGAACGCCATCCTGGATGCGGCCACGTCGGTACTGGGCAGCAAGGGCTATGACCTGATGACCATGGACGATGTGGCTGGTGCAGTGGGTATCTCCAAACCCAGCCTGTACAAGCATTTCAAGTCCAAGGAAGAGCTGATCGGCGAGACCATGCTGCGCCTCATCGATGGTGCCATCGACCAGCTGGCGGAGCTCGAACACATCGCCAGCCCGCGCGGCAAGCTCGAAGCGATGCTGGAATGGGCGCTGCGGGTGCGGCTGGAGGGCGGACTGCCGTTCCTGCCGTCCACCAGCGCGCATGTGCGCGAGATGCTCATGCGCAACGTCAAGTACGTCATGCGCGTGCTCAAGCTCAACGGCCAGCTGGAAAAGCTGGTGAAGGAAGCGCAGAAGAATGGGGAGCTCGATGCCGCCCTGCCCAGCGACGTGGTGTTGTACAGCTACTACGCACGCACCTGTGACCCGGCGGTGGATTACCTGCAGAAGTTCAGCAAGATGAGCGATGACGAGATCGTGAAATACATGCTGCACGTGGCCTTCAACGGTTTCACGCGCTGACGTGCACAGCCGCCGTGCTCGAGGGCGGCTGTGCCCTTGCCTGACTTACAAGCCGTAGCAGCGCGCCGCCGTCGCGCCCCATAGCTGTTCGCTTTGCGCTTCCGACAGACGGGTGGCCGCCCACTCGCGCAGCACGCCGGCCACCGTGGCATAGGAGGCGGCCAGCAGGCACACCGGCCAGTCCGAGCCGAACATCAGGCGCTGCGGCCCGAAGGCTTCCAGCGCGGTATCCAGGCACAACACGATATTGTCGTAATCCTTCTGTCGCAATCCGCGCAGCCAATCCGCCTCGGTTACCAGCCCCGACAACTTGCAGGCCACATGCGGCATGGCGGCCAGTGCACGCAACTGGCGTTTCCAGTCACTGAAGGAAGCTTCATTTCGCCCGAAATCCGCCAGGGCCGGCTTGCCCAGGTGATCCAGCACCAGCCAGTGGCGGTCATGGCGTGCGCAGAAAGCCTGCACCTCCTGCATCTGCCTGGCGTAGACCAGCACGTCATAGACCAGTCCCTGCTGCTGCAACCATTGGATGCCGGCATTGAAGGCCGGGGCCTCGACGAAGGCCGTGACGTCGGCTTCATCCTGGATCTGGTGACGCAGTCCGACCAGCTTGTCCCGCCCCCACTGCGCCACATTGGCGGCCAGGTGGGGCGAAGAGATGTCTTCCCAGCCCACCACACCGGCAATGCGATGGTCGGCGCGCGCCAGATCCAGCAGGAAGCCGGTTTCTTCGCGTCCGGCGCGGGCCTGCACGGCAATCGAGCCCTGCAAGCCTTCGGCCGCCAGGACCGGATGCAGTTGCCCGGGCAGGCGATCACAGGCCAGCAGTTCCATGCCCTTGCCGATCCAGGGATAGTCGTCGGCGCGATAGCGCCAGAAATGCTGATGAGCGTCGATGCGGAGGGGTTTCATGATGCAGTCTCGGGAGGGGGAGGAGAATGAGGGCATCCACATTTCCCGGTTTTTTTCTGGCTGAAAAACGCGGGAACGGGAAATGAAAAACGCGGGCGCCGCAAGCGCGCGGCGCCCCTGATCTCCCCGGACCCTGCCGGGGAAACCGGTGAACGCAAGATCCGATCAGTCGTACAGCACGGCCTTGATCTTGGGATCGTCGATGTTGCTCTTGTCGTACCAGTAGAAACCGGTATCGATGATCTTGGGCAGCTTCTCGCCCTTGATCGCCTTGACCGCCGCTTCCACGGTCTTGTAGCCGATGCCGACCGGGTTCTGGGTGATGGCGCCGGCCATGATGCCTTCGCGGATCGCATCCGTCTGCTGCTTGCCGGAGTCATAGCCGATGATGATGATCTTGCGCTTCATCTCCCTCACGCCATTGACCACGCCGATGGCCGAACCTTCGTTGGTACCGAAGATGCCCTTGATCTTGGGATAAGCCTGCAGGATGGACTTGGTCACTTCGGTGGACTTGAGCTGGTCGCCCGCGCCGTATTGCACGCTGACCACCTTGATCTTGGGATAGCTGGACTTGATGCGCTCCAGGAAACCATCGCGGCGGTCCACACCGGTACGGCTGGTCTGGTCGTGCGCGACCACGGCGACTTCACCTTCCTTGCCGATGAGCTCGGCCATCTTGTCGGCGGCCAGGGCCGCGGCGGCGCGGTTGTCAGTGGTGGCGGTGGTGACGGGGATGTCGCTGTCCACGCCCGAGTCAAAGGCCACCACCGGGATCTTGGCGGCTTGTGCCTTCTTCAGCAGGGGGATGGCGGCCTTGCTGTCCAGGGCGGCAAAGCCGATGGCCTGCGGCTTCTTGGCCAGGGCGGCGGAGAGCATGTCGATCTGCTTGTCGACCATGGCTTCGGTTTCCGGACCTTCGAAGGTGACCTTCACCTTCAGGTCGCGGCCGGCCTGGTCGGCACCGGCTTTGACGGCCTGCCAGAACTGGTGCTGGAAGCCCTTGGAAATGAGCGGCACATAGATTTCCTGCGCCTGCGCAGCCGAAGTGCCGACGGCGAAGGCCAGACCCAGGGCAGCGGCCAGTAACTTGTTCTTGAACACGGTACGTCTCCTTTTGTTATCGATGATGGAGTGCCGGAAATGGCGCTTCCGGCGGGGCTTGCGTTGCTACGTTTAAATCATGTCATGCGCTTGCGCCCCTGGCTCAGGCACGGCGGCGGCGCAGAATATCCAGATACACGGCCAGGATGATGATCACGCCGGTGACCACCGTCTGCCACTCCTGCGCCACCGACATGATGCGCAGGCCATTGACCAGCACGCTCATGATGAAGGCGCCGATGATGGTCCCCAGGATGGTGCCGGTACCGCCCGAGAGCGAGGTACCACCGATCACCACGGCGGCAATCGCATCGAGCTCGTAACCCTGGCCCAGAGCGGGCTGCGCCGAATTGAGGCGGGACGCGATGATGAGTCCGGCAATGCCGCAGATGGCCCCCGAGAAGGTGTAGACCGCCACCTTCCAGAAATCCACCTTCACGCCCGACAGACGCAGCGCTTCCTCGTTGCTGCCCAGCGCAAAGGTATAGCGGCCAAAGACGGTCTTGTTGAGGATGATGGAGGCGCCGATGGCCACGATGAAGAGGATCAGCACGGCGTTGGGAATCGGCAGCGAAGGGATCAGGTCGCCGATGAGCGAATCCTGGGCGATGGACGAGAAGCCCTCGGTATCGTTGAAATAGATCGGACGGGTACCGGAAATCACCAGGGACAGACCCTTCAACAACATCATCATGCCCAGCGTGGCGATGAAGGGCGGCACCTTGAGCTTGGCGATCACCATGCCCGAGACCCAGCCCGAGAGTGCGCCGAAGAAGATGGCCGCTGCGATGCCCAGCGGCAGCGGCATGCCCCAGTTGGTCAGCACCACGCCGGCCATGACGGCGCAGAAGGTCATCATGGTCCCCACCGAGAGGTCGATGCCGGAGGTGATGATGACGTAGGTACAGGCAATGGCCAGCACGCCGTTGACGGCGGTGGATTGCAGGATGCTGACCAGGTTGTCCACCTCCATGAAGTTGGGCGAGGCGAAGCTGAAGAACAGGATCATCAGCATCAGACTGGCAAAGGCCAGCAGTTTCTGGCGCGCCGCCGGGTTGAACAGGCGGGCGCGCAGGCCCGTGGGGGAAGCGTTGTTGGTCATGGTGGATGCGGAGGTGGCGGAGTGGATATTGTTTGCCATGATCGGTCTGTCTCTCTTGTAGGGTCTGGATGCGCGGCCGGTCTTGTTACGCCACGGCCGACACGCGCTGCGTGGCCAGCTGCATGATGTTTTCCTGCGTGGCCTCGGCGCGCGCGAGCTCACCGGTGATGCGGCCTTCGCACATGACCAGGATGCGGTGGCTCATGCGCAGCACCTCGGGCAGCTCGGAGGAAATCATCACGATGGCCTTGCCCTGTTCGGCCAGGGCATCGAGCAGTTTGTAGATCTCGCTCTTGGCGCCGATGTCGATGCCGCGCGTGGGTTCGTCGAAGAACAGGATGTCGCAGTCGCGCAGCAGCCACTTGGCGATCACGATCTTCTGCTGGTTGCCGCCCGAGAGCAGGCGCGCCTGCTGTTGCACCGAGGGTGTCTTGATGGCCAGCTGGCGCACGTAACCCTGCGCTGCGTCACGGATGGCACGCTGGTCCATGAAGCCCGCTCTGGTAAAACGTCCCATGCTGGAGAGCGCGATATTGGCCTGCACGTCCATGCCCACGGCCAAGCCGAAATGCTTGCGGTCTTCCGACAGATAACCGATGCCATGCGCGACCGCATCGGCGGGTTGGCGGATCACCGCCTTGCCGCCGTGGATGATGATCTCGCCCGACTCCAGCGGATCGGCACCGAAGATGGCGCGCGCCACTTCCGTGCGGCCCGCGCCCATGAGTCCGGCGAACCCGAGGATCTCGCCCCGGCGCAGCTTGAAGCTGACGTCACGGATGGCGCGACCACGATTCAAGCCGCGCACTTCCAGCACCACTTCATTGCCGGAAGTATCGGGCGGCATGCGCTGTTCGCCATCGAGGGCGCGGCCCACCATCATGGAGATGATGGTATCCATGGAGGTGCCCTGCATCGGCACGGTGGCGATGTACTTGCCATCGCGCATGACGCTGACGCGATCGGCGATCTGACGCAATTCGTCCATCTTGTGCGAGATGTAGACGATGCCCACGCCCTGCGCCTGCAGGTCGCGGATGATGCGGAAGAGCTCGGCGATCTCGGCATTGTTCAGAGCCGCCGTCGGTTCATCCATGATGAGCACGCGCGAATCGAAGGACAGCGCCTTGGCGATCTCCACCATCTGCTGGCGGGCCACGCTCAAGTCGCCCACCGGCGTGCGCGGGTCCATGTCCAGGCGCATGCGGGAGAAGATGGCGGCGGCCTGGCGGTTCAACTGGTCTTCATCGATGATGAGGCCGAAGCCCTTGCGCGGTTCGCGTCCGATGAAGATGTTCTGGGCGGCGGAAAGGTGGTTCATCAGGTTCAGTTCCTGATGGATGATGCCGATGCCCAGGGCCTGGGCCTGGCGCGGTTCGCGGATGTCCACCGGCTTGCCGTCAAGCAGGATGTCGCCGCTGTCACGCTGATAGACGCCGGAGAGGATCTTCATCAATGTGGACTTGCCGGCGCCGTTCTCGCCCATCAGGGCGTGGACCTCGCCGGCCACCAGTTCGAACTGGCAATTATCCAGCGCCAGCACGCCCGGAAAGCGCTTGCTGACATTGCGCAGGGCGATCACCGGTGTGGCCGATGCCGTCGCCGCTACGCGGGCTTGTGTCTCGTGTTCTTGCTGCATGCTCACCTCGGATGTGGATGCACTGCTGGCCGGATTGGCTCCTGACCATCGTTTGCACGACTCTGCGGTCGCTGTTTTTCGGTGCTGCCTGAATGGCGTACTGCTTACTCTACCGTCTTGCGAAAAACCTGGAAAGCCATTGACTGGCCCTCACCGGAGCTTGCCGTCGCGCACACTCAATCCTGCTGCGCGGCCAGGTCGAAGATGCGGGTCATGGGCACCCATTTCTCTCCGGCCGGGGTCCATGGCGTGGGCGCCTGGAAGCGCCACATCAGTTCTTCCCACGCGCGGACCCTGGGGTCGCTCTGGCTGGCCTGCGCCATGGCGGCGGCATCGAAGACGGCGTCGTCGGTTTCCATCACCATCACCATGCGTGTACCCAGGCGATAGATGTCCATGCCGGTTACGCCCTGCCGGTGCAGATGCGTGGCGATCTCGGGCCAGATGCGGCGGTGATGCTGTTCATACTCGGCGATGAGCGCGGGGTCATCCTTGAGATCCAGGGCCAGAACGGTACGCATGGCGGCCTCAGGTCAGGGCGCGGTCGAGATGGGTATAGCCCCCATCGACGAAGACCCATTGCCCGGTGGTATGCGAGGAACGTCCCGAGAGCAGGAACACCGCCATGTCGGCCATTTCCTCGGAGGTGGTGAAACGCTTGCCCAGCGGGATCTTGCTGGTGATGGCATCGAGTTTCTCCTGGGGCTGCTCGAAGGTGGCGATCCATTTCTCGTAGAGCGGGGTCATCACTTCGGCAGGGATGAGGGCATTGACGCGCACGCCATCATCGCGCAGAGCGGCGGCCCATTCGCGCGTGAGCGACAATTGCGCGCCCTTCGATGCGCAATAGCCGCTGGTATTGCCCTGCCCCGTGACGGCCGTCTTGGAGGAGACATTGAGGATGGCACCGCGCGTGGCCTTGAGGTGGGGCACGCAATAATGCGCCATCACGTAATAGTGGATCAGGTTACGCTCCAGCGAGGCGACAAATTCATTGCGCCCGGCATCCAGACCCACACTGTCATTGACCCCGGCATTGTTGACCAGGCCATCGAGACGGCCGAAGCGCCGCACGGTCTCGGCAACGGCCTCGCCGCAGGCTGCCTCGTCCTGCAATTCCAGCTGGAACAGGGCGGCAAGCGGCTGCAGACCGGTCAGGCGGCTCCAGAACTGCGGCTCTGGTGCGCTGCGCGCAAACACCACGGGAATGGCGCCCTCGGCCGCCAGCTGCAGGCTGATCGCTCCGCCGATGCCGGAGGCGCCACCGGTCACGATGACTACCTTCTCTTGCAGGTTCAAATCCACATCAGTCTCCGTTTTCGTTCTTTTCGTTCATCTTGCAATGGCAATGTCTGCCTTAATCCCGGAAGCGGTACTGCTCCAGTGAAGCAGGCTTCATTTCGATCGAAAACCCCGGCAAGGCGGGCGGCATGTAGGCCGCGTTGCGGATCACGCAGGGATCGACGAAGTGCTCGTGCAGGTGGTCCACGTATTCGGTCACGCGCCCGTCCTTGCTGCCGGAAATGCAGAGGTAGTCGATCATCGACAGGTGCTGCACATATTCGCACAGGCCCACGCCACCGGCATGCGGGCAGACGACCTTGCCGTACTTGGCGGCCATGAGCATGACGGCCAGGATTTCATTGACGCCGCCCAGGCGACAGGAGTCGATCTGCACCACATCGATGGCATCGCGCATGATGAACTGCTTGAAGAGCACGCGGTTCTGGCACATCTCGCCGGTAGCGACCTTGACCGCACCGATGCCCGCGCGGATCTTGCGATGGCCTTCCACGTCATCCGGGCTGGTCGGTTCCTCGATGAACCACGGTTGCGCGAAGGCCAGTTGATTGACCCAGTCGATGGCCTGATCCACTTCCCAGACCTGATTGGCATCGATCATCAGATTACGCTCCGGCCCCAACACTTCACGGGCGATGCGCACGCGCCGCTTGTCGTCTTCGAGATCGCGGCCAACCTTGAGCTTGACGTAGTTGAAGCCCTGGTCGACGGCTTCCTGGCACAGTCGCCGCAGCTTGGCGTCGTCATAGCCGAGCCATCCGGCCGAGGTGGTGTAGCAGGGATAGCCGTCCTGTTCCAGCGTGCGCAGGCGCTCGGCCTTGCCGGCCTCTTTTGCGCGCAGCAGCGCCAGCGCTTCGTCCGGGGTGATGCAATCGGTGATGTAGCGGAAGTCGATGGTGCGCACCAGCTCCTCGGGCGTCATGTCGGCCACCAGTTTCCACACCGGCTTGCCGACCGCCTTGGCCCACAGGTCCCAGGCGGCATTGACCACCGCGCCGGTAGCCAGGTGGATGGCCCCCTTGTCCGGACCGATCCAGCGCAGCTGACTGTCGGAGGTGACATGGCGCCAGAAGCGCCCCATGTCGGCGGCAATCCAGTCCAGCTCCAGGCCCACCACCAGGTGCTCCATGGCACGGATGGCGGCGCAGCAGATCTCGTTGCCACGGCCGATGGTGAAGGTCAGGCCGTGACCCTTGAGTTGTTCATTGTCGGTGTCGAGGATGACATAGGCGGCCGAATAATCCGGATCCGGATTCATCGCATCGGACCCATCCAGCGATTGCGAAGTAGGAAAGCGCACGTCCAGCACGCGCAGGGCAGTGATCTTGGTCATCAGTCTCTAACGTGGATGCCGGGGCGCCAAGGGGCTGCCGTCGGCCGGGCGGTCCGTGGCGGACGGCCCAGGGTGATCGTCTCCGGGGCCGGGCCCCTTTTTTGATTTCTCTCACAAATAAAATTTCATTTCATCTGTGAGTGACAGAGCATAACCCCGATTATCCTCCCAATGCAGGGCTGTCCCGATGAAGTTTCCGCGCGGATCGATATCGATTTCGTGATGACGATGCCGCATCAAGAGGTCATTCATGAAAATTTATTTTACAAATAAAATGGTTTTTTCATCAAAATCCCCTACAATCCGGCCCCATCAACCGCCCGCTTTTGCGATCTTGCGACCATTGCACCAGAACGCCATGCCCAGAACCCGGAAACTCCATCCCGCCGAAGCCCCTGCCGTGCAGACCGCCGCCGACCACGAGGAGGAAAGCGCCAGTGGCAAGACGCGCTACGCCGCGCCGGCGCTGGACAAGGGCCTGGACATCCTGGAGTTGCTGAGCCGCTCGGAGCAGATGCTGACCCTGAACCAGATTTCCCGGCAACTGGGGCGCAGCGTCAACGAGATCTTCCGCATGGTGGTCACGCTGGAACAGCGCGGCTATCTGGTGGCCGACAACGACCATTACCGGCTCTCGCTGAAACTGTTTGAACTGGCGCACCATCATCAACCGATCCGCTCGCTGGTCAGCACTGCCCTGCCCCACATGCGCGAGCTGGCCAATCGCTCGATGCAGTCGACCCATCTGACGGTCTATGAAGCCGGTCGGGTGATCGTGGTGGCACAGGTCGACAGTCCCGAGCGCTGGGCCTTCGGACTGAAGGTCGGTGCGCTGGTGAGCCTGACCGATACCGCCTCGGGCCATGTGCTGCTGGCGTTTCGCGACCAGGCCGAGCGCGCCAGCATGCTGGCTGCGCACGTGCGCATGGATGGTGAACAGGAAATCGAGACGGCGCAGTTGATGCGCCAGATCGAGGACACGCGCAAACGCGGTCACTCGCGCATGGAAAGCCGCCAGATCCGGGGGGTGGTCAACCTGTCCTATCCGGTCATGGGCGCCAACGACCGTATGCTGGCGGCCCTGAACGTGCCCTATATCGAACGCATCGACAAGAAGGTCAATCCCAGCCTGGACGAGGTGCAAGGCATCGTCCAGGAAATCTCGGCGCGGCTGTCGCGGCTGATGGGGGATTCAAGTTTCGGGTCCTGAGGACGGACCCGAGGCAAGGCCTCAGCCGGCGAAGCGCACTTCCGGCAGGCCGCGCACACCAGGCAACGGCACGCTGAACAAGGCACCGGCCAGCTTGTCTTGGGCGCGTTGTCCGGCGCTCATGCCTTCGTGGGCGGTGGTCACGAACAGGGTAGCAAAGTCGGCACCGCCGAACGCCACGCAGGACGGCTGTGCGGTGGGCACCTCGATGATGCGGTCGATCCTGCCGTCAGGGGCAAACCGCACCACGCGCGCACCACCCCACTGGGCGTTCCAGACGTAACCATCGGCGTCGACGGTGGAACCATCGGGGCCACCCGGCTGCCCGGACAGATCGGCGAAGAGGCGCGCATTGGAGACGGCGCCGCTGTCGGTGTCGTAGTCACACACCATGATCTTGCCGGCCATGGAGTCGCAGTGATACATCAGCCTGCCATCGAGGCTGAAGCAGATGCTGTTGGAAATGGCGATACCAGGCAGGGCCAGGCGTTCCAGGCTCAGGTCGGCATTCAAGCGATAGAAGCTGGCGATGGGCGCGCGGCCGGCGTCTTCATTCAAGGTCCCGAAAACGAAACGGCCCTGGCGGTCGCAGCGGCCATCGTTGAGGCGCGTGGTCGGCAGATCGCCTTCGATGCGGCAGATCGGACTGATGCTGCCGGTGTTCAGGTCGAAGAAGGCCAGGCGCGATTCCAGTCCGATCAGAAGACGCTGCGCTTCGGCCGTGAAGGCAAAGCAGCACAGGCGTTCCGGCATGCCCCAGCTGCGCGTGGCACCACTGGCCGGATCATGGTTCCACAAGCGGGATGCGTGGATATCGGTCCAGAAGACCGTCTGCGAGCGCTCGCACCAGAGCACTCCTTCGCCCAGTTCATGATGTCCGTCAACCAGCAATTGCGCATTCATCGGGGTTCCGCCTGCAAATCAAATAAATGAAAAAATGAAAAAAAATGAAATAAATTAAATAAACAATATAGATAGTTTGAATGGCGCAATCAACCATGCACCACCAAGACAAAAAAGGGTGGGCTTGCGCCCACCCTCAACTACATCAAGACCACCTCAGGAAGGATTACAGATACTGCTGTTCGTTACATCAGAACGAGTGGGCGATACCGAAGTAACCACCGGTCTGCTTCAAGCCGGAAACGCCGTTGTCGGCACCGTTTTCCAGGACGTGACCAGCGCCAGTGCCGTTACGCACGGTGCCCACGTCGACGTACAGCAGGGTACGCTTGGACAGGAAGTAGTTCACGCCAGCCATGTACAGGTTGGCCGTGCCGCCGCCATTGCCCACGCCGGAAGAACTGACCGAAGCGTTGTTGGCATTGACGTGGAACCAGGAAGCGACCAGTTGCAGTTGCGAGGTCACGTCATAGTTGGCGCCGATCCAGTACTGGTTGGCACGGCTCGGGGCACCTGCCGCGGCATTGGGCGCACGCAGGTTTTCGTAGCCGACGAACATCTTGAGCTTGTCGATCTTGTAGGTACCGCCCAGGATCAGTTCCTTGGAGTGGCTCCAGACGTTGGTGTAGTCGCCGTTGGAATCACGGATCACGTCATAGATGGCGCGCAGTTCCAGGCCGTTCTTCTGGTAGGCCACCGAGATGCCGTCCTTGCGACCATCGCTGTTGCCGCCAGCAGCAGAGTTGCTGTTGCCGCCGTTGAACGAACCGGCCTTTTCACCCAGGCTGGTCTGCAGATTGACGGTGAAACCAGCCATGTCGGGGCTGTTGTACTCGATGATGTTGGAAGCACCCGGCCAGTTGCGGCCGTTGACCAGGGTCACGGTACCGATGGCTTGCTGGCCGGTCGGATCCAGATACCAGATGTCATTGTTGATGAACAGGTTCTTGCCGAACTTGATGGAACCGGCGGTGGCCGAGGACAGACCGACGTAGGAACGACGGTTGAACAGGGCATTGTTGCTGGTGTCGGTGCCGTTGAGGGCGCCCTTGGTCGAATTGAAACCGGATTCGATCAGGAAGAAGGCATTGTTACCGCCGCCCAGGTCTTCCGTGCCCTTGAAGCCGATCATGCTGGTGCCCCATTGATTGTTGGCGGCGCTCCACTTGGAACCTTGACCGTTGGTACCGGCATTGGTCTGGAAGTCGACACCGGCCACGACACGGCCGTAAATGGTGACACTGCTTTGCGCCTGCGCCTGTGCCGAGAACGCTCCCATGAGCGCCAGCGCGCACAGGGTCTTTGCTCCAATAAAGGATGGCTTCACTTGCTTCATGAATAGTCTCCGTGGATATTGCCGTTTAAAATTTTTTTCGTCGGTGGGCTTGGCCGTGCAGCGTTGCACTTCAGACCCCTGGGTCCTGACGGACCCCTGACAGTCTCCCAACTTGTTGTTTTGATGCTGCCCGACCGTCTTCTCTTTCATCCCGTAGCTGCGCTGGTTGTCTCCTGTACAGCCCGGAATGTGGCTAGATACTAAGTATTCAGTTCATGTCTTTCCAATGAAATCTTTAGCAATTCCGATATGCGATTTGATATCATCAATTCCTAATAAAAAACGATTGATAAAATTTAGAACCCATTTCGTAAATAGGCGTGAGTGCCTATTTACGAAATGGGTTCTAAAAACCGTCCCCGGAGACTTATGAAAAACAGTGACCCGAACTGGTTTCTGCGGGCGCGATTGAAGACCCGTCAGCTGCTTCTGCTGATCGCTCTCGACGACACCCGCAACATCCACCGCGCCGCCAGCGAGCTGAACATGACGCAGCCGGCTGCTTCCAAGCAACTCAAGGACCTCGAGGACATGCTGGGCGTGTCCCTGTTCGAGCGCCTGCCGCGCGGCATGCGGCCCACCATCTATGGCGAGGCCATGATCCGCCATGCGCGCATGGCCCTGACCAGCCTGTCCAAGGCGCATGAAGACATCGTGGCCCTGAAATCGGGCCTCTCCGGCCAGGTCGACGTGGGCGTGATCCTCTCGCCGGGCATGGCTCTGCTGCCTCCGGCCATCGCACGGGTCAAGGAACAGGCGCCGATGTTGCGCATCGGCGTAGAAGTGGAAAGCAGCAACATCCTGCTCTCGCGCCTGCTGCACGGGGAGCTGGACTTCATCATCGGTCGCATCCTGGACGAAGAAGCCCGTGGCGGCCTGCTCTATGAAGAGCTGGCCGACGAGCCGGTGTGCGCCGTGGCCCGCGTGGGCCATCCCTTCCACACCCGTACTGACCTGAGCCTGGCTGACCTGGCCAGCGAAGCCTGGATCATGGCGCCCAAGGGCAGCATCCTGCGGGCACGCTGCGACCAGATGTTCCGTGAGCAAGGCCTGGCGCCGCCCTCCAACGTGGTCGACACCACCGCCATCCTCTTCATCACCAGCCTGTTGCAGCAGACCGATTTCATCTACGCAATGCCCACCGAAGTGGCACGCTACTACACCCAGGCACGCCTGATGGATATCCTGCCCATCGAACTGCCCTGCCGCATGGCCGGCTTCGGCATCATCACGCGCCAGGACAACCTGCTCTCGCCCGGGGCCAACCTGGTCCTGCAGGCGATCCGCGAAGTGGCGAAGATGATTTACTGATTCCCCCGCCTGCCCGGGCATGTGCCATGCCGGGGTCGGTTTGCTGCGCCGAGTTTTATTAAGAAATGTAAGGTAACGTAAGACTCTCTGAAATCGGGCGACAACGCGGCACCAAAAACAAAATCACACCGCAAAAAAACTTTAAAAAACGCGGCTAAAAAACAACACCCCACGCGCGCAAAAAACTAAGTTTTTTCAAGCTGTCATACAGCTTTTTCCGGAAACTCTCCAGGTTACCTCCCGCTTCCAAACTCTTTTAGCGTTTGCGCAAAATTTGCGCAAAAAAAAAGAGTCGCCATTGGGCGACTCTTTCTGGTCCGCAGCGCAGGCGCGCATCGTCAAACCTGTCACACCCAACCGGCGTCGACGATGAATTCCTGCGCGGTGCACATGGCGCTATCGTCGGCGGCCAGGAACAGCACCATGCGCGCCAGGTGCCAGGGCAGCAGATCGCCCTGCAGGCACTGGTTGCGGGCAATCGCCTTCTTGCCCTCTTCATCCAGCCACAGCTTGATTTGGCGTTCGGTCATGACCCAGCCCGGTGTCACGGTATTGACGCGGATCTTGTGCGGGCCGAGGTCGCGCGCCAGGCCGCGTGTCAGGCCCAGAGTCGAGGCCTTGGCCGTGGTGTAGACCGGGAAGCCGCCACTGGACTGATGCCAGCTGATGGAGCTGAAGTTGATGATGGAACCGCCGCCACGGCGCTTCATGCCTTCCACCACCGACTGCACCGCAAAGAAGGACGGACGCTGGTTGATGGCAATGCGATCGTTCCAATACTCCAGCGTCACTTCTTCCAGCGTGTGACGCTGGTCATTGGCGGCATTGTTGACCAGCACGTCGAAGTCGCCCAGTTGCGCTTGCAGCTCGGCGATGGTGGCCTGGAAGGCCGGGATGTCACGCAGGTCGCATTGACGGAACAGCGGCTTGGGGTGACCGGCCGCCGCCACGTCATTGCACAGCGCTTCGCTGGCCTCGGTGGCGATATCGACGAAGGCCACGTGCGCACCTTGTTGCGCAAACGCTTCGACAATGGCCGCACCGATGCCGGTGCCGCCGCCGGTGATGAAGACGCGCTTGCCCTTCAGGCTGGGGAAGTGCGCCAGTTGTACGTTCTGGGGAGTAGTGCTCATGAAGTGTCCTTGCTGGTCGGTGCGCGCACAAGGCGCGACACCGGCATCACGATGAAGGGAGGAAGATCAGTGCGAATGCTTGGGCACGGCAGCACCACGGCAGCCGACCAGGAAGTCGAAGTCGCAACCTTCGTCAGCCTGCAGCACGCGGTCCACATACAGGGACTGGTAGCCGCCGACCATCTCGGGCTTGCGTTCGGCCAGCAGCTTGGCGCGCTCGGCCAGGCGGCGCTGCATCTCTTCTTCGCTGATGTCCAGCTGCAGCTTGCCTGCGTAGGCATCCAGCTCGATGAAGTCGCCATCCTGGACGATGCCCAGCGGGCCGCCGGCGGCGGCTTCCGGCGCCACGTGCAGGATCACGGTGCCATAGGCGGTGCCGCTCATGCGCGCGTCCGAAATGCGGACCATATCCTTCACGCCGGTGGCCAGCACCTTGGGCGGCAAGCCCATGTTGCCCACTTCGGCCATGCCGGGGTAACCCTTGGGGCCGACGTTCTTCATCACCAGCACGCAGCTGGCATCGACGTCCAGATCGGGATCGTTGATGCGTTCCTTGTAATGAGCGAAGTCCTCGAAGACCACCGCGCGGCCGCGATGCTTCATCAGTTCAGGGGTGGCTGCCGAGGGCTTCAGGACCGCACCGCGCGGCGCCAGGTTGCCGCGCAGGATGCAGATGCCGCCGTCTTCGATGAGTGGCTTGGCCAGCGGGCGCACCACTTCATCGTTGTAGATCGGGGCGTCCTTGACGTTGTCCCACATGGTCTGGCCGTTGACGGTCAGGGCATCCTTGTGCGGCAGCAGGTCGGCTTCGCCCAGGCGGCGCAACACGGCAGGCAGGCCGCCGGCATAGTAGAACTCTTCCATCAGGTAGCGACCGGAGGGTTGCAGATCGACGATGGTCGGGGTGCCACGTCCGATGCGGGTCCAGTCTTCCAGTTCCAGATCCACGCCGATGCGGCCGGCGATGGCCTTGAGGTGGATCACCGCATTGGTGGAGCCGCCGATGGCGGCATTGGTGCGGATGGCATTCTCGAAAGCCTTGCGGGTCAGGATCTTGGACAGGGTCAGGCCTTCCCAGACCATGTCGACGATGCGCATGCCGGAGAGGTGCGCGAGAACATAGCGGCGCGCATCGACGGCGGGGATCGCCGCATTGTGCGGCAGCGACACGCCCAGCGACTCGGCCATGCAGGCCATGGTCGAGGCGGTGCCCATGGTGTTGCAGGTACCGGCCGAACGCGACATGCCCGCTTCAGCGGCCATGAAGTCGTGGATGGTGATTTCACCGGCCTTGACCTGTTCCGACAACTGCCAGACCACGGTGCCCGACCCGATATCGCGGCCCTGGTGCTTGCCGTTCAACATCGGACCACCGGTCACGACGATGGCCGGCACGTCACAGCTGGCCGCGCCCATCAGCAGGGCCGGGGTGGTCTTGTCGCAGCCGGTGAGCAGCACCACGGCGTCGATGGGATTGCCACGGATCGATTCTTCCACGTCCATGCTGGCCAGGTTGCGAGTCAGCATGGCGGTGGGGCGCAGGTTGGATTCGCCGTTGGAGAACACCGGGAACTCCACCGGGAAGCCACCGGCTTCGATGATGCCGCGGCGCACATGTTCGGCGATCTTGCGGAAGTGGGCATTGCAGGGCGTCAGTTCCGACCAGGTGTTGCAGATGCCGATGACTGGCTTGCCCTGGAACTCATGGTCGGGGATGCCCTGGTTCTTCATCCAGCTGCGGTACATGAAACCATTCTTGTCGGCGGTACCGAACCAGCCGGCCGAGCGCAGGGTGCGGCTCTTGTCTTTTTTGTCGCTACTCATTGTTGAATTCCTGAATGACAGAAAACGAAGGATCTGGAAAACCGCTTGCTGCCGAATGCAAAAGGCGGGCGCCAGGCCCGCCTTGCTTGATCCGGATTACTTGTTCTTGTTGTAGACGTCGAAGCACACGGCCATCAGCAGGACCAGGCCCTTGATCATCTGCTGGTAGTCGATGCCGATGCCCATGATGGACATGCCATTGTTCATCACGCCCATGATGAAGGCGCCGATGACTGCGCCCATGACCTTGCCCACGCCGCCCGAGGCCGATGCGCCGCCGATGAAGCAGGCCGCGATCACGTCCAGCTCGAAGCCCAGGCCAGCCTTGGGAGTAGCGGTGTTCAGACGTGCCGCGAAGATCAGACCGGCCAGTCCCGCCAGCACGCCCATGTTGACGAAGGTGAAGAAGGACACGCGTTCGGTCTTGATACCCGACAGCTTGGCCGCCTTTTCATTGCCGCCCACGGCATAGACGCGACGGCCCAGGGTGGTGCGGCTGGTGACGAAGGTATAGAAGACCATCAGCGCGAACATGATGATGAGCACGTTGGGCATGCCGCGATAGGTCGACAGCAGATAGCTGAAGGCGATGATGGCCGCAGCAAAGACACCATTCTTGAGCAGGAAGAACGCCGCCGGTTCATCTTCCATACCGTGCTTGGTCTGTTTGCGGCGGCCATGCAGCTTGACCAGGATCAGCACCACGGCCGCGACCACGCCCACCACCAGCGACGTGGTACGGAAGGTGGTGCTGCCGGTCAGCTCGGGAATGAAGCCCGAGGACAGCATCTGGAAAGTCTGCGGGAAGGGGCCCAGGGATTGACCCTGCAGCAGCGCCAGTGCCATGCCCTTGAAGACCAGCATGCCGGCCAGGGTGACGATGAAGGACGGGATCTTGAAGTAGGCGATCCAGTAACCCTGCGCCGCGCCGATCAAGCCACCGGCGATCAGGCAGACGATGGAGGCCGGCACGAAGCCCCAGCCGTAGTTCACCATCAGCACGGCGGCCAGTGCGCCGACCAGACCCACCACCGAGCCCACTGACAGGTCAATGTGGCCGGCCACGATCACCATCAGCATGCCCAGCGCCATGATGACGATGTAGCTGTTCTGCAGGACCAGGTTGGTCAGGTTCAGCGGACGCATCAGCGTGCCGTCGGTCATGATCTGGAAGAAGGCCATGATGGCCACCAGCGACATCAGCATGCCGTATTCGCGCATGTTGTTCTTCAGGAAGCTGCCGTAATCCTTCTTCTCGACGGCGCCGCTGGCGACGGCCGGTTTCTTGCTCATGTCAATGCTCTCCATTGTCTTGCTCCTCGGGTGCTCTCTGGTCTTGATGGACTTTATGGGTGTTGCCGCCGGTTTGGCTCCGGCTTGATGGTTTGCGTTCAGGCAGCCTGGGACAGGCCCGGGTCATCGATGCGCTTGTTGCGCATGATGGCGCGCATGATGTTTTCCTGCGTGGCCTCGGCCTTGGGCAGGTGGCCCACGAACTGGCCTTCGTTCATCACGTAGATGCGGTCGCACATGCCCAGCAGTTCCGGCATTTCCGAGGAGATCATGATGATGCACTTGCCCTCGGCGGCCAGCTTGCTGATGATGTTGTAGATCTCGAACTTGGCGCCCACGTCGATGCCGCGCGTAGGTTCATCCAGGATCAGCACTTCCGGCTGCGAGAACAGCCACTTCGACAGCACCACCTTCTGCTGATTGCCGCCGGAGAGGTTGACCACTTTCTGCAGCACGCTGGAACAGCGGATGCGCATCTGTTGCTTGAAATCGGCCGCGATCTTGTACTCGCGCGCCTCGTCGATGACGGTGCGCTCGGACACGCCGCCCAGATTGGCCAGCGAGATGTTCTTCTTGATGTCTTCTTCCAGCACCAGGCCATCACCCTTGCGGTCTTCGGTGACGTAGGCGATGCCCTTGGCGATGGCCTTCTCGATGGTGGACAGGTCCGCTTCCTTGCCATGCAGGAAGGCCTGGCCGGTAATCTTCTTGCCGTAGGCACGGCCAAAGATGCTCTTGGCCAGTTCGGTACGACCGGCGCCCATGAGCCCGGCAATACCGACGATCTCGCCGGCGCGCACGGTCATGTTGACGTCCTTGATGGCCAGGCGATCCGAGTGCAGCGGGTGATGCACTCGCCAGTCGCGCACTTCGAAGATGACCTCGCCGATCTGTGGATCGCGCTGCGGATAGCGGTCGGCCATCTCGCGGCCCACCATGTGCTGAATGATGCGGTCTTCGCTGATCGGCTCGGCGCGGCAGTCGAAGGTATCGACGGTGGTGCCGTCGCGCAGCACGGTGATGGAATCGGCGACCTTGGAAATCTCGTTGAGCTTGTGCGAAATGAGGATCGAGGCAATGCCCTGGCGCTTCAGTTCCAGCAGCAGTTCCAGCAGGGCATCGGAGTCGCTTTCATTGAGGCTGGCGGTGGGCTCGTCCAGGATCAGCAGCTTGACTTCCTTGGAGAGCGCCTTGGCGATCTCGATCAGCTGCTGCTTGCCCACGCCCAGGTCGCCGACCTTGGTCAGGGGTGACTCCTTCAGGCCGACCTTGGCCAGCAGTTCCTTGGCGCGCACGTAGGAGTGCTCCCAGTCGATGACGCCGCCACTGGCTTGCTCGTTGCCCAGGAACAGGTTTTCCATCACCGACAGCAGAGGCACCAGGGCCAGCTCCTGGTGGATGATGATGATGCCCAGGTGTTCGCTGTCGCGAATATCCTTGAAGGCACGCACCTCACCTTTGTAGACGATGTCGCCGGAATAGCTGCCGTGCGGGTACACACCCGAAAGCACCTTCATCAGCGTGGATTTGCCGGCGCCGTTCTCGCCGACGATCGCATGGATCTCGCCTTCGCGCACTGCCAGGTTGACGTTGTTCAACGCCTTCACACCCGGGAAGCTCTTTTCGATGCCGCGCATTTCCAGAATGTTGCTCATGATGCTGACCTCTCTTTTGCCGGTCTTGCGTGGGTGACGTAGCCGGACTTGCCTGTCTCGTTTGCGTTGCACGGGGGCAAGCGCAACGCTGAAAGAATTAGTCCCGCACAGAGCGGGACCATGCTGTTCTTCTTGCCTGCTTCTGCTTGTTGTTCTTGTCGGGTACGGCGGTGACACACTCTTGCCACGCGCGGCAGCGTCATTGACGCTGCCGCCCGCGTATTACCTCAAACGATTACTTCAGTTGCGCTTCGGTGTAGTAGCCGCTGCCCACCAGGATCTGCTTCCAGTTCGACTTGTCGACCACGACCGGCTTCAACAGGTAGGACGGCACGACCTTCACGCCGTTGTTGTAGGTCTTGGTATCGTTGATCTGGGGCTGCTTGCCGCCCATGAGTGCATCGACCATACCAACGGTGACCTTGGCCAGTTCGCGGGTGTCCTTGAAGATGGTGGAATACTGCTCGCCACGGATGATGGACTTGACCGAAGGAATTTCGGCATCCTGACCCGAGACATACGGGAACGGCTGTTGCGGAGTACCGTAGCCCACGCCGCGCAGCGAGGACAGGATACCGATGGACAGGCCGTCATACGGGGACAGCACGGCGTTGACCTTGGCATTGGTGTAGTAGGCCGACAGCAGGTTGTCCATACGGGCCTGGGCGGTTGCCGGATCCCAGCGCAGGGTCGCGACCTTGTCCATGCCCATCTGCTTGGAACGCACCACCAGCTTGCCGCTGTCGATGTAGGGCTTCAGGACCGA
This sequence comes from Herbaspirillum sp. C9C3, assembly GCF_013359625.1. Taxonomy (NCBI): domain Bacteria; kingdom Pseudomonadati; phylum Pseudomonadota; class Betaproteobacteria; order Burkholderiales; family Oxalobacteraceae; genus Herbaspirillum; species Herbaspirillum sp. C9C3. The sequence goes on along the minus strand of NZ_JABFMQ010000002.1, from coordinate 304,949 downwards.
CATGGCGCCGTTGTAGAAGAAGAAGGCGTTGTTGTCGTCCGAGGAACCGCCGAACAGTTCGATGTTGAACGGGCCCTTGCCTTCCTTCAGGCCCAGAGCCTTTTCCAGCGACTGCGCCTGCAGCACGCCGACCTGGAAGTTGTCGAAGGTGGCGTAGTAGTCGACGTTCTTGGAACCACGGATCAGGCGGTCATAGGCGATGACCTTGACGCCCTTGTCGGCGGCCTTCTGCAGCACGTCGGTCAGGGTGGTGCCGTCGATGGCGGCGATCACCAGCACCTTGGCGCCCTTGGTCAGCATGTTCTCAATCTGGGACAGCTGGTTGGGGATGTCGTCTTCGGCGTATTGCAGGTCGGTCTGGTAGCCCTTTTCCTTGAGGACCTTGACCATGTTGTTGCCGTCGGCAATCCAGCGGGCCGAAGACTTGGTGGGCATGGCCACACCGACCAGTGCCTTGCTCTGCGCGCTCACCTGTGCGCTGATGGACATCAGGGTCACACCCAGGCCGAGGGCGATACCGCTCAATACGGATTTGATTTTCATGCTTCGAGTCTCCAGTCTCATTGTTGGAATGGCGTGTTGTAGTTATCTAAAACAGCGCCGCTATTTCTGATGAATGTCATGCAGAGCAACTGTTTTGCGGGCTCTACATTAATTGCTTTACCAATACATTTCTAATGATTTTTTGAGCGTAATGGATATGTTTTTCGGTATAACTCCCTCTATGTAAAGTTATCTTAATTAAGCTTAAAAAATCCCGCCTAAGCCCCGGCTGGCGCGGCTTTCGCCGATCCGGCCGGTTTGCCGCGCAGGGCTCCCAGAGAAATGACGCGCTGTGCGACACAAAAGACGAACAACAGCGCGCCGATGAAGATCCTGGTCCACCAGGAACTGAGGCTGCCATCGAAGGCAATGAGGGTCTGGATCACGCCAAGGATGAGTACGCCGGTCAGTGTTCCGGCCACGTAACCATAGCCGCCGGTGAGCAGGGTCCCGCCGATGACCACGGCCGCAATCGCATCGAGCTCCACACCTTGTGCATGCAGCCCGTATCCCGAGAGCATGTAGAAGGAAAACAGCAAGCCGGCCACCGATGCGCAGAAGCCGCTGAAGGCATACACCAGAACCTTGGTGCGTCCCACCGGCAAGCCCATCAGCAGAGCTGACTGCTCGCTGCCACCGATGGCATAGACGGCACGACCGAAGCGGGTGCCATGTGCCATCCAGATCGCCACGGCCAGCACCAGCAACGCGATGACCACGCTGGGAGAAATGAACAGACCGGCGAACTCGATCCGCGTCTGCGACAACGTGACGAACAGCGGATCATCGATGGTGATGGAATTGATGCTGATGAGGTAGCACAGCCCGCGCGCCAGGAACATCCCGGCCAGCGTGACGATGAAGGCTTGCAGCCGGAAGTAATGGATCAGCGCCCCCATGGCTGCGCCAAAGCCGGCGCCCATGAGCAACACGGTAGCCATCACCAGCAGCGGCGGCCAGTGCCAGTTCTGCAGCAGGAAAGCCGCCACCATCGTGGTCAGTGCCAGCACCGAGCCGACCGAGAGATCGATGCCGCCGGAGAGGATGACGAAGGTCATGCCGATGGCCACCACCAAGAGGAAGGCATTGTCGATCAAGAGATTGAGCATCACCTGGGGCGACAGGAAACCATCATAGCCCATCGCCCCGACTACCAGCATGAGCACCAGCAACACCACCGTGACCATGGACGTGAACCACGGCGCGTGCGAAGCACGCCGCAAGAAAGAAACAGGCATCATGATTTGGACATCCTCAACATGCGGCGGAACTCCGGCGACTGCGACAGGCAGACCAGGAACACCACGATGGACTTGACCACCATATTGACTTCAGGCGGCACGCCCAGCGAATAGATCGTATAGGTCAGCGTCTGGATGATGAGCGCGCCGATGACGCTGCCCACCAGGCTGAACTTGCCCCCGGCCAGCGACGTGCCGCCCAGGGTGACGGCGAGGATCGCATCGAGCTCCAGCAACAGGCCGGCGTTGTTGGCGTCGGCACTCTTGATGTTGGAGGCGATCATCAGTCCGGCCAGCCCGGCACAGGCGCTGCAGAACATGTAGACAAAGAAGATCAGCGCAGCGGTACGGATACCGGCCAGGCGCGAGGCCACCGGATTGATGCCGACCGACTGGATGAACAGGCCCAGCGCAGTCTTCTTCATCAACAGCGCCAGCAGCAGGAACATGGCCGCGGCGATATAGAGCGAGAACGGCAGTCCGAACAGATAGCCGCCCCCCAGGAAGAAGAAGGGCTTGTAATACACCGTCACGATCTGACCATCCGTAAACAACTGCGCCAGCCCGCGTCCGGCCACCATCAGGATCAGCGTGGCGATGATGGGTTGCAGCCCGAGACCGGCCACCAGCAGGCCGTTCCATGCGCCACACAGCAGCGCCGCCGCCATCGCCGCGCACAGTGCCCACACCATCGGCACGTTGCTGACGTATTCAGGGACGCCATTGACCACCACCATCTTGCCGCCGATGAGAACGGCCGCGACCGCACCGGAGATGGCCACTACCGCCCCCACCGAAATGTCGACGCCGCGCGTGGCGATGACCAGGGTCATGCCCAGCGCCGCCAGCATCAGCGGTGCGGCGCGGTTGATGATGTCGATGACCGCGCCATAGAGGTGGCCATCCTTGATCTCCAGCCGGAAGAAGCCGGGCACCATCAGAAAATCGATCAGCAGCAGCAAGGCCAGCGCCGCCAGCGGACGCATCAGCGGATGACGCAGCAGTACCGCGAAGACCGGCGCGCTGCCGGTGGCGGCGCTGTCGGGAATGAGTTTGGAATCCATGGATGCACTCATGCGGCCTCTCCCGCGATTACCTGCAAGACCGACTGCTCGTCGAGCTCGCCGCGCCGATACTGGCCGCAGGCACGGCGGTCGCGCAGCACCAGCATACGGTCGCTGCAGCGCAGGACCTCGGGGATTTCCGAGGAAATGAAAAGAATAGCCTTGCCCTTGCGACACATGGCGATGACGAAATCCATGATCTCCTGCTTGGCGCGCACGTCGATACCGCGCGTGGGTTCATCCAGGATCAGCATGCCCGGATCGGTGGCCAGCCAGCGCGCCAGCAAGGCTTTCTGCTGGTTGCCGCCGGAGAGCAGGCCGATGGGGGTTTCCAGGTCGGCGGTCTTGATGCCCAGCCACCTGACGTAATCTGATGCGATCTGGTTCTGGCGCTTGCGCGGCAGCACCCGGAACAGACCCTGGCTTGCCTGCAACGCCAGGATGATGTTCTCGCGCACGGACAATTCGAGGATCGCACCTTCCTTCTTGCGGTCTTCCGAACAAAAACCGATGCCCGCCGCAATCGCATCGCGCGGCACGTTGAACTTCACGCTGCGGCCCTCGACGCGCAGTTCTCCGCAATCGGCGCGGTCGGCACCGAACAGCAGGCGCGCCATCTCGGTCCGTCCTGAACCGAGCAGACCGCACAGACCGAACACTTCACCGCGCCGCAATTCCAGATCCTGCGGGGCCAGTACGCCGTGGCGGCCAAAGCCATCGGCCTGCAGAAAGACCTCGCCCTTGCCGGATTCATCGCCCGACAGTTCCGCGGCCAGGGCCTCGGCACCGGCGTCGACCTGACGATGATCGACCGCGCTCACGCCCACCATCTTGTTGACCAGCTCCAGTCGCGACAGGTCAGCAACCAGATACTCGCCCTCGCGCACGCCATTGCGCAGTACGGTGATGCGATCCGATATGTCATAAGTCTGGTCCAGGAAGTGCGTGACGAAAAGAATCGCCATGCCCTGTTCGCGCAGGCGGCGCAGCACCTTGAACAGTTGCTGGACCTCGGCATCATCAAGACTGGAAGTCGGTTCATCCAGGATCAATACCTTGGCCGAAACCGAGAGGGCGCGAGAGATTGCCACCATCTGCTGGATCGCCAGCGGATAGGAAGACAATTGCGCGCCCACATCGATATCGATCTGCAACTGCTGCAGCAGCTGCCTGGATTGCGCATGTACGCTTTTCCAATCGATGCGCCCGAAGCGGCGCGGATAGCGGCCCACGAAGATATTCTCTGCCACCGACAGGTTGGGACACAGGTTGACTTCCTGATAGACCGTGCTGATACCCAGCGACTGCGCCTCCAGGGTGGAGGCCGGCGCAATGGCGCGGCCATCCAGTTCAATCCTGCCTTGATCGGGTTCGTGCACGCCGGTGAGCACCTTGATCAGCGTGGACTTGCCTGCGCCATTCTGTCCCATCAGGGTATGGACTTCCCCCGGGAACAGCCGCAAGCCGACATCGGTGAGCGCCTTCACGCCCGCAAATGCCTTGTGGATACCGCTCAATTCCAGCATGGGACGCGCCTGCGCCCCGACAGACATCGTCATCGCAACTCCATCAGAACCATCGGAACCCCGATGCAGGGCCGCTGCGCAAGCAGCGCCCGGCATCAGGCCAAACCAGCACGGCGCGCGCCCTGGAAGCTCCAGTGCGCGCGTCGGGCCGTCATGCCGCGATCAGTACTTGCGGTTGGGGAATTCCTTGGCGGCCACTTCGGCCGGGAAAACGCCTTCCACGGTGGTGATGCGCTTGGGGACTTCCTTGCCTGCCTTGATGTCCTTGGCCACCTGCATCAGTTGCGGGCCCAGCAGCGGGCTGCATTCCACGGTCACATTGAGCTTGCCGGCCATCATGGCTTCGAAGGCGCCCTTGACGCCATCGATGGAGATGATGGTGATGTCCTTGCCGGGCTTGAGACCTGCCTCTTCGATGGCCTGGATGGCGCCGATGGCCATGTCGTCGTTGTGGGCGAAGAGCACATTGATCTTCTTGCCCTCAGCCTTGAGGAAGGCTTCCATCACTTCCTTGCCCTTGGCGCGGGTGAAGTCGCCGGTCTGCGAACGGATGATCTTCAGACGCGGTTCGCTCTTGATGACTTCCTCGAAGCCAGCCTTGCGATCGATGGCCGGGGCCGAACCCACGGTACCCTGCAATTCCACGATGTTGATGTCACCGGCCGGCATGGACTTGGCCTTTTCCAGCAGCCAGCGGCCGGCGCGACGTCCTTCCTCCACGAAGTCCGAACCGATGAAGGTGACATAGAGCGACTTGTCGCTGACATTGACGGCGCGGTCGGTCAGGATCACCGGGATCTTGGCAGCCTTGGCCTCACGCAGCACGGTTTCCCAGCCCGATTCCACCACCGGGGAGAAGGCGATCACGTCGACCTTTTGCGCGATGAAGGAGCGGATCGCCTTGACCTGGTTTTCCTGCTTCTGCTGGGCGTCGGCGAATTTCAGGTTGACACCGGCCGCCTTGGCGGCCTCCTTGATCGATACGGTATTGGCGGTGCGCCATTCACTTTCGGCACCCACCTGCGAGAAGCCCATGGTCAGTGGTTTGTCGGCGGCAAAGGCCGAGAAGCTCACGGCGCTGCTGCCCAGGCTCATGCAAATGGCTGCGCCCAGAAGCGCTCTTCTCTTCGAGTTCATTGTCAGTCTCCGTTGGCAGGGAATTGTGGACTTCCCTTTTTTCTATGCGTGGGGTGCGCTGCGCCGCAATGCGTTTGATTTGTAGGTATGAATTGGAAGCGGCGCGGTGCGGTTGGAATCGCGGACAGCCCTGATCGCCCTTGATTCGCGCTCAATATTAGGCAAGCGACCAATCCGTATCCAATGAATTTTTAATGTTTCTCGATATCGTTTCGCACATCGTTGGAAGCAACCGGTCTCTTCGTGAGGCGTACCGGGGCACGCAGGCCGGTCGTTTTGCTTGCCGGCATGCGGCGCGCATTTTTGATATCGTTTGCGATGTTTTTTTCATTATTCCCTATCGGAGTGCAGTGATAGGATCAGCCAGATTTTTTTTGAAGCGCACTGCATGAAGACCGGGCGCGAACCCACGTGAACCGACTCCCTCTTCCTGCCGACGACTTCAGACAGCCCCAAGAGGGACGACGCGTTGGACAACGCGTCCCTGTGCCGACGATGCACGCAGCACTCCATAACAAGATACGAGACACCATGCCATCCCGAGCAAGCGATGCCCAACCCGCAGGCGCCCAGGGGCTGCCGGAAATCCATACCCTGCAATCGGGGCGCCAGCGTCTGCACGTGCTGCCAGCGCTAGGCGGCGCACTGGCCGGCTGGGAATGGCAGCGTGAGCGCAAGTGGCTGCCGCTGCTGCGCCCTTGGAGTGCCGACCCGGCCAAACTGTACGCGACCGCGTGCTTCCCGCTGCTGCCCTGGTCCAATCGCATCACCGGCGGCGGCTTCGAGTTCAATGGCAAGCATTACCCGCTGGCACCCAACCGCGCCGGCGAACCCTATCCCATCCACGGCGACAGCTGGCGCCAGGCGTGGTCCATCGTGGCCCAGGCCGAGGACCGCATGACCCTGGAACTGGACTCGGATCGCTGTGACGGCAACCCTTATGTCTATCGTGCGCGCCAGGTGCTGACCCTGCGCGAGAATGCGCTGGAAATCGAACTGCGCGTGACCAACACCGGCGACGAGACCCTGCCCTACGGTCTGGGCCTGCATCCGTATTTCCTGCATGACGCACAAACCCGCCTGCAATTCCGCTCGCGCGGGGTGTGGCTGTCGGGACCGGATCGCATCCCGACGGCTTTCTCGCGTGAACTGCCGGCCGACTGGGACTACAATCGCGCCGCATCGCTGCAGGGCGGCCTGATCGACAATTGCTTCGAGGGCTGGGATGGCCTGGCCATGATCGAAGATCCCACGCGCGGCCTGCGCCTGCAGATGCACACCACGGATCGCAGCGGCTATGTGCTGATGTTTCGCCCCAATGGCCTGCCGTATTTCTGCCTGGAGCCGGTCACGCATCCCATCGATGCCTTCCACCTGCCCAAGCAACCCGGCCTGATCGCCCTGGCCCCGGGTGAGGACATGGTACTGCTGACCCGCTTCACGGTCTGCGAGATCGCCCAGGACCCGGTGCAGGGCACTCCCCGACAAACGAGCCTTGCGCGCTGACGCGCCCTCATGAAGATGAACCAGGAATTGAATCAAGACTGTGCCCTGATCGCCCTAGACTGGGGGACCTCCTCGCTGCGCTGCTATCGTTTCGATGGCAGCGGCCAGGTGGTCGAGCGCCGCGCCCATCCGTGGGGCATCATGAACCTGCCAGCCGTCGGCCATGGCGAAGATGCCCAGGCGCCCTACCGCGCGGCACTGGAAGCAGCCTGCGCAGACTGGCTCAAGGCGGCCCCCGCCGCTCCTCTGATTGCCGCCGGCATGGTCGGCAGCAAGCAGGGCTGGCGCGAAGCCGCCTACCTGAACGTACCGCTGGCCCCCGCGCTGATCGGCCGCCAGCTGACCGAAGTCGATACCGGTCTGGGTCGCCCGCTGTGGATCGTGCCGGGCCTGCTGGAACAGGGGACGCTGCCCAACGTCATGCGCGGTGAAGAGACCCAGGTCATCGGTGCCCTGCAAACCCGCCAGGAGCGCGAGCTGCTGATCGGTCTGCCCGGCACGCATTCCAAGTGGGTGCGCGTGCTTGAGGGACGCATCGCGCATTTCGACACTTTCATGACCGGCGAAGTCTATGGCGCCCTGTGTGCCCACACCATTCTCGGACGCACCATGCACAAGCCCGAGGTGGCCGACGACGAAGCCTTTCTGCGCGGTGCCGGTGTGGCAAAGAGCGAGCAGGGCCAGAGCGGCGTACTGTCCAACATCTTCAGCAGCCGTACCCTGGGCCTGACCGGCGCGCTGGCGGCCGAGGCGCAGCCGGACTACCTGTCAGGCCTGTTGATCGGCCACGAGATCGCTGCACTCAAGCGCCTGTATCCGTCCACCCCGGACATCGTCCTCATCGGCGACCCCGGCCTGTGCCGCCGCTACCAGCTGGCCCTGGACCTATATGGACTGGGCCCGGCCAGCCAGGCCGACGCCGCCACCGAAACGGGCCTGTGGATACTGGCGCAGCACGCCGGTCTGCTGGCCTGATCGCCCCTCACTGCACAACGTACCCCGCATCACGAAAAAGACCATGACCACCCACTCCCAACGATTCCACGACGCCCTGCGTAGCACCGGCATGATCGCCATCCTGCGCGGCGTGCGCAATGAGGAAGCCCAAGCCATCGGCGCAGCCCTCTACGAGAGCGGCTTTCGCATCATCGAAGTTCCGCTCAATTCGCCCGCACCGCTGACCAGCATCAGCATCCTGCGCAAGAGCCTGCCGGCCGACTGTATCGTCGGTGCCGGCACCGTCTTGAAACCGACCCAGGTGCAGGAGGTCAAGGATGCCGGGGGAGAGTTGATCGTCATGCCGCACAGCGATGGCGCCGTGATTCGTGCGGCGCGCGAGGCTGGCCTCTACAGCGCCCCGGGCGTGGCCACCGTGACCGAGGCCTTTGCGGCCTTGGACAATGGGGCCGATGTGCTCAAGATGTTCCCGGCTGAGCAGCTGGGCCCGCAGGTGGTCAAGGCCTGGCGTGCCGTGATCGCCCGTGACATCGCCCTGCTGCCCGTGGGTGGCATCACCCCCGAAGGCATGGCCGTGTTCCGCGCGGCGGGTGCCTCCGGCTTCGGCCTGGGTTCTGCGCTCTACACCCCGGGCCTGAGCGCCGATGCCGTGCGTTCGCGCGCGCAGGCCTTCGTAGCCGCCTGGCAGGCGCTGGGCTGATTTCGCTCACAAGACATACAGGACATACATCGTCGTCACCGATCGCATGGCGATCATTCATCTGCACAACAGATTAAACGCATAACCGGACAGAACAATGAAAATCACCAAGATCTCCACCTTCATCGTGCCCCCGCGCTGGTGCTTCCTCAAGATCGAGACCGACGAAGGTATCGTCGGCTGGGGTGAGCCCATCGTGGAAGGCCGCGCGCACAGCGTGGCCGCTGCCGTGGACGAACTGGCCGACTACCTGGTCGGCAAGGACCCGCGCAACATCGAGGACCACTGGACCGTGCTCTATCGCGGCGGTTTCTATCGTGGCGGCGCCATCCACATGAGCGCCCTGGCCGGCATCGACCAGGCCCTGTGGGACATCAAGGGCAAGGCTCTGGGCGTACCGGTGCACCAGCTGCTCGGTGGCGCGGTGCGCAACTCGATTCGCGTGTATTCCTGGATCGGCGGCGACCGGCCGGCCGATACCGCTGCTGCGGCCAAGAACGCGGTGGCGCGCGGTTTCACCGCCGTGAAGATGAACGGCACCGAAGAACTGCAATTCATCGACAGCCACGACAAGATCGAACTGACCCTGGCCAATGTGCAAGCCGTGCGTGAAGCGGTGGGCCCGAACGTGGGCATCGGCGTGGACTTCCATGGCCGCGTGCACAAGCCCATGGCCAAGGTCCTGATCAAGGAACTGGAGCCGTACAAGCTGATGTTCATCGAAGAGCCGGTGCTGTCGGAGAACTCGGAAGCCCTGAAGGAAATCGCCCACCTGACCTCGACCCCGATCGCGCTGGGCGAGCGTCTGTATTCGCGCTGGGACTTCAAGCGCATCCTCTCCGAGGGTTACGTGGACATCATCCAGCCCGACGTCTCGCACGCCGGCGGCATCACCGAGACCCGCAAGATCGCCATGATGGCCGAAGCCTACGACGTGGCGCTGGCGCTGCACTGCCCGCTGGGCCCGATCGCACTGGCGTCCTGCCTGCAGGTCGATGCCGGCAGCTACAACGCCTTCATCCAGGAGCAGAGCCTGGGCATCCACTACAACGAAAGCAATGACCTGCTGGACTACATCCGCGACAAGAACGTGTTCGCGTATGAAGACGGCTACGTCAAGATCCCGCAAGGCCCGGGCCTGGGCATCGAGATCAATGAAGAATATGTCCGTCAGCGCGCCGAAGTCGGCCACCGCTGGCGCAACCCGATCTGGCGCCACAAGGATGGCAGCTTTGCCGAATGGTAAAGCGATAAGCCGAAACCTCCTCCTCGGTAGTCCCTCAACCCGGTCCGGCGCAAGCTGGCCGGGTTTTTTTGCGTACCTTGAGGCTGGAGGCAGCTTGTGTTCGACAAGAATACGGTGTGCCATTTCACCAGATTGAGGGGTTTCAGCAAACGCTGAAAGTGCCCTTTCCAGTGAAATCCGGCGCGGCACGCCCTACTGCGCTGCGGCGAGAGCCACCACATTCATCTGTGGAATCGATCAAGCCAATCTGAATAATCCATTTAACGAATGAATCAAAAACTGGCACAGTGACGCTCTTTGACTTTCGCCAGACCTCTCCATGCTTTCAGGCAGCTCATCCGCACCCGCTTCCGAACCACACCGCATCCGCCACGCCACCCGCGCCACCATGGCGCAGTTTTTCGTCAATGGTGCCACCTTCGCCACCTGGGGCATCCTGATTCCCTCGGTGAAGGATCGCTTCGCCCTGTCGGACGCGGTGTTGTCGCTGGCCATGCTGGCCGTGGCCGGGGGAGCCCTGCTGACCATGGGCCAGTCCGGCAAATGGATTGCGCGCGTGGGCAGCGCGCGCGCCTTGCGCCAGGCTGGCATCCTCTATGCGGCCACGCTGCTGCTGATCCCGCTGGCGCCGCAGTTCTGGATGCTGGTAGCGCTGCTGCTGGTGTTCGGCAGCGCCATGGCGGCTTTTGACGTCGCGATGTCGGTCCAGGCCGCGTTGGTGGAAGGTCGCCGCAGCCGGCCCATCATGTCCACCCTGCATGCCATGTTCAGCATCGGTGGTATCGCCGGCTCGGCCCTGGGCGCCCTGCCCGGCCTGTCGCCGCTCGCCCATGCCGGGCTGGTGGCAGTGGTGACGCTGTCGGTGGCCTTGTCCATCGGCCCCTTCGCCCTGCCTGACGATGCCCACGACGAAACGGCAGCCACGCCCGGCAGCGACAGGTCGGCCCGCCGCATGGTGCTGGTACTGGGCGTGATCTCCTTCCTGGCGCTCATGTGCGAGGGCGGCATGTATGACTGGGCTGCGGTATACATGCGCGACATCGCCCAGTCGCCCGCCGCCTGGGTCAGCTACAGCTACGCCGCGTTTTCTACCGGCATGGCCGCCGGGCGCCTGACGGGCGACCGCATCCGAGCACGCATCGGTGGCTTGCGCACGCTGCTCTGGAGCGGGGTGGCGGGTGCTGCCGGCATCGCACTGGCGGCGACCTTGCCGACCCCGCTGGCGACCATGGCCGGGCTGCTGCTGGCCGGGCTGGGGATTGCCAACCTGATGCCGATCTTCTTCCTGGCAGCGGCCCGCGTACCGGGCATGCCCGCCGCCGAAAGCATCGCCGCCGTGGCACGCTTTGCCTACGTCGGCATGCTGCTGGGGCCGGTGTGCATCGGCGGCGTGGCCGAGCACCTGGGGCTGCGGGTGAGCTTTGCGGGAGTGGCGCTGGTAATGATGGTGGTGGCACTGTTCGGGCCTCGGGCGGTCAAACGCTTCATCTGACGCCCACAGGAGCGACGGAAACCGGCTACGGTGGCGCCCCCACCTGAAGCTGTCTTCATATCGCCCTGAAACCACCCAAGCGCAGGACATCGCGTGCTGATGGTAGTGCCGCGTTGTCATGCGGCCTTGTTCGAGGACGCGGGCCGGTCATCCAACATGCAGCGCCGAGCAGGGCGCAATCCTGCCGGGCCGCTGATTCAGCTTTTTTCCCGGGCCTGCGCCTGCTCCATCAACAAGGCAAGAAACGCCGCCGGTGCCGCATCGAGCACCAGCACGCCATTGCGGGCCGCCGCTTTGTGCGTGACCACCAGTTCCCAGCACAACTCCACCCCGCGCAGCTTGATGCAAGCCAGCTTGCCCCGCCGCGAGCGCACCAGGTCGCGCGGCAACAGCGCCACACCCAGCCCATGGCCGACCAGATCGAGCAAGGTCACCAGGTCACTCACCTCAAAGGCCACACGACGCCGCAGGCCCGCTTCGGCAAAACCGCGATCGACCAGCGCACGGGTGCCCAACCCGGTTTCAAAATCGACGAAACCCTCGCCGGCCAGTTGTTCCAGCGTCACCGAACGCGCCTTGCCCAGGCGATGGCCGGGGTGGCAGGCCAGCACCAGTTCGTCGCAGGCGATGATGTGTTGCTGCAAACCCTCCCCGCTTTCCTCGATGGGCAGGATGGCCAGGTCCAGCTGGCGGGCATCGATCTTCTCGTTCAGCTCGCCCGCCGCCCCCTGGCACAGCCGCACCTCCACCGCCGGATGGCGACGGTGAAAACGTGCCAGCAGCGCCGGCAGATCAACAAAGGAGGGCAGGCTCTGTACCGTGCCGATGCAAAGCCGGCCGCGCCGCATGGCATTGACGTCGGCCACGTCGGTAGCCCCCTGCTCCAGGGCCGCCAGCGAGCGGCGCGCGCTCTCCAGGAAGGCTTCGCCAGCCGCCGTCAGCTCCACCCGGCGCGTGGTGCGCACGAACAATGCGGCCGCCAGTTCTTCTTCCAGCAGGCGGATCGAGGACGACAGCGCCGACTGCACGACATGGCAGCGCGTGGCCGCCCGGGTAAAACTTTTTTCTTCTGCCAGCGCGATGAATTGGCGCAGTTGCCTCAGTTCCATGGAGTCCGTTGTGGTCGGTGATGCTGTGGGATTGATCAATGCAATGAATGAATCATGCCGTTTGCATCGATTCTACTGACAAGTCTGCGCCAGCACCGCTGTCTGAAAAATTCTGCATCCCTCCTCGAAAAATCGCCAGGAACAAGGAGCGATGCGGCAGCCGCCTGCCAGCCCGGCTAAAATAGTCGCCCGAACGACCGCTGCGCACCGCGCGGCACCCACCGAACAGACAAGCATGAGAAAAGTGAAGCTGCGCACCGCCGCAGAAATCGCCCAGGCCCGCGTGGCCGGGCAACTGGCGGCCGAAGTGCTGCACATCGTGGCCGAGCACGTCAAGGCCGGTGTCACCACCGACGAGCTGGACCGCATCTGCCATGACCACATCGTCAAGGTGCAACAGGCCACCCCCGCCAACATCGGCTACCACGGCTTCCCCAAGACCATCTGCAGTTCCGTCAACGACGTGATCTGCCATGGCATCCCGGGTGGCCAGGTGCTCAAGGATGGCGACATCATCAACATCGACGTGGCCGTCATCAAGGATGGCTGGTACGGCGACTGCAGCCGCATGTACTTGGTCGGCTCCCCCAACGCCACCGCGCGCAAGCTGGTCAACACCACTTATGAGGCCATGTGCGCGGGCATCCGCGCGGTGCGCCCGGGCGCGACCCTGGGCGATGTCGGCCACGCCATCCAGACCGTGGCCCAGCGCGACGGCTTCTCGGTAGTGCGCGAATACTGCGGCCACGGCATCGGCACCATCTATCACGATGAACCACAAGTGCTGCACTACGGCCAGCGCAACAGCGGACTGCCGCTCAAGGAAGGCATGATCTTCACCATCGAACCGATGTTGAACGCCGGCAAGCGTCACACCCGTCAGCTCGACGACGGCTGGACCGTCCTGACCGCCGACGGCTCGCTGTCGGCCCAGTGGGAACACATGGTGGTGGTCACCGCCAAGGGCTATGAAATCCTCACACCCTGGCCGGAAGGCTGCGGCGACTATCCTTCCATCGCCACCCGCAACTGATGCAATGCCGGCCCGACGCGCATTTGTCGGGCCGGAAAAAATATTTTCAGATTACTGCATCCAGATCGGCTCCTCGCGGGTAGTACCTCATGTCAGCCCCGTTGTCGCGCATGCGGCGGCGGGCTGCACGAGACAACATCCCTTTCAAGAAACAAGGAGCCCATCATGCAAACTGCCGTCCTGTCTTCCCGTTCCCTCCGTATCGTCCTGCCCCTGGCCGCGGCCCTCACGCTGGCGGCCTGCGCGCCCATGTCGACCATGTATTCGCAGGACGGCCTGCCGGAGGCCGTCAAGGTTCCGGCCGGCAACAAGGTCGTGCTGCAGACCGTGGGCGTGGGCGAGATCCTCTACGAGTGCCGCGCCAAGAAGGACATGCCCGGCCAGTTCGAGTGGAGCTTCGTCGGCCCGGATGCCGTGCTCAAGGATCGCAACGGCATGCAGGTCGGACGTTACTATGGCCCGCCGGCCACCTGGGAGAGCAGCGACGGTTCCAAGGTGACGGGCGCCCAGGTGGCGGTCGCACCGGCCGGCACCGGCAATATCCCGCATCAGCTGGTCAAGGCCAATCCGGCCACCGGCATGGGTGCCATGACGCAGACGACCTATATCCAGCGCGTCGCCACCAAGGGCGGCGTGGCCCCGGCTGATCGCTGCGACATGGCTTCGGCGGGTGCCAAGCAGAAGGTGGGCTACCAGGCCGACTATATTTTCTGGAAGGCATCCTGATGCGGGCTCATCCCTGGCTATAATCCAAGGCCTGTTTACCCCGGTCGGAGGTTCCGGCCGGGCAACCATCGCCCGGAGCCTGCTTTCGCGTGACTGACGTCCCCGCCTCGTTCGATCATGAAGCCGCCCTGCTCGCCTGCGCGCACGGCGAGCGTCGTGCATTGCAGGCGCTCTACGAGCACGAGGGCCGCACTCTGCTGGGAGTGGCCTTGCGCATCGTGCGTGATCGCGCACTGGCCGAGGACGTCCTGCATGACGCCTTCCTCAACCTCTGGAACCGCGCCGCCAGCTTCGACCCGGCGCGCGGTGCGGCACGCGGATGGATCTATACGGTGGTGCGCCATACCGCCCTCAATCGCATCCGCGCCATGCAGCACGAAGTCGCCGTCGGTGACGACCTGGAAGAACTGGCTGAGCGCGCCGAGCCCGCCGTTGAAGCGCCCGAGTGGCAGGCCGACCTCGGCCGGCTGGACGAGTGCCTGGGCCAGTTGAGCGATGCCAAGCGCGCCAGCATCGTCTACGCCTATGTCGATGGCTGTACCCACGCAGAAATCGCCGAGCGTCTCCAGGCCCCGCTGGGATCGGTGAAGGCATGGATCAAGCGTGGCCTGGCCGCGCTGCGGGAGTGTATCGGATGAACGCATCACACGAAGATCTGCAATGGCTGGCCGCCCAGTACGTGCTGGGTACCCTGCCCTACGCGCAGCGCCAGGAGGTGGAGCGGCGCTTGCCCACGGACCCTGCCCTGCGCGCCGCCGTCGACGACTGGGAAGCGAAGCTGCACCCCCTGACCGCGCTGGCAGAGCCGGTACAGCCGTCGACCAGCCTGTGGCAGCGCATCGAGCGCAGCCTGCCCGCACCGGCAGCCGTGCGTCAGCGCGGTGGCTGGCGCGCTTGGTGGGAGAGCGTGCAATTCTGGCGCTGGAGTACGGCCACGGCGCTGGCCTGCTCGGTCCTGCTGGCCGTCATCATGTTGCGTGCCGGGCCGCCCACCGGAGCACCGGCTTACATGGTGGTGCTGGTCGCACCGCAGGACAAGGCGCCTGGCTGGGTGGTACAGACCGGCGGCAGCGGACGTCTCAATCTGATCCCGCTGGGCGTGGCCACGGTGCCGCAGGAGAAGGCGCTGCAATTCTGGACCAAGGGCAGCAACTGGAACGGACCGGTCTCGCTGGGCCTCGTCAAGCCGGGCAAGACCCAGGAAGTGGCCCTGGACAAGCTGCCGCCACTGCAGCCGGACCAGCTCTTCGAGATCACGCTGGAGCCCGGAACCGGCTCCCCCACAGGCCGTCCGACTGGCCCCATTCTCTACATCGGGCGCGCGGTCAAGGTCACATCCTGAGTTCTCCCCGATAGCGCATGAGATGAGCCATCCCTCGCCAACGCGAGGACTGGCGAGATTCGTGGATGGCGCACATCACTTGCGATGGGGGTGTCTACCGCACGCTGGGAAATGGCCGCAAAACACGAGGCAAAACAAGCGGCCACGAAAAAAACCGGATAAGGAAGCAGCGTTTTAAATTAAGCTTGCGCGACATAATTACTTTCTGAGCAATGAATCGCAAAGTCTTCCGACGCGTTTCCTCCTGGAAAATCCTTCTCTGGGCCTGCAGCTGCATGCTTGGGGGAGTCATTCTGGCGCAGCTCGCGCTGACCGTCTCGGAGATTGTCCACATCGACGCCTCGTCGATGCAGGCCTTGCAGCGTGCGGAAGACGCCGGGCGGGCCACTGCCGATGCACTGCGCCGGGCCGAGGCCAGTCCGTTCGAAGCCTGTTCCGAGGGTGATCTCACCATGCTGCGCAACATCGCCTATGCCAACAGTTATGTGGCCGACCTGGGTCGCATCGAGCAGGGGGTGGTGCGCTGTACGGCCTTGTGGGGCAAGCTGGAGCAGCCGACCCGGCTGCCCGCACCGCACTATCGCGCGCGCGGCGGCTTCGACGTATGGAGCCACCAGGAAGTCTTGCAGACGCACTACCAGAGCAATCTGGTCGCCCTCAATCACAGCCTGGTCATTGCCTCGCCCTCGACCTTCGAGCTCAACCGTTTTTATCAGGATGTGTCACTGCGCATCACCAACGGCGATGGCACGCACACCTATGCCCAACGCGCTGGTCTGCGCTACAACCCAGCCGGAGCGATGGATCTGCTGCCCCATATCGACATTACCGAGTGCAGTCGCGACATGGCCCTGTGCGCCCATGCCACGGCGCGCCTGCACTGGTTTGCACTGGCGCATCCCTTGAGCTTCCTGGCGTTGCTGGCTGGCGGTTTCCTGCTGGGGGCGCTGGCCTGCCTGATGTATCTGCGCCTGCGCCGCAACCAGGGTGTGCTGGAGAAACTGCGCGAGGGCATTGCTCGTGACGAGATCGTGCTGCTGTACCAGCCCATCGTCTGCGTGCGGGATCTGAGCCTGACGGGTTACGAAGCACTGGCGCGCTGGAGACCGGCGGGCGAGCCCGAGATCGGTCCGGACATCTTCGTGCCGCTGGCCGCGCAGAACCGGCTCAGTGCGGCGCTGGCCAAGGTGGTGCTGGCGCGTGCGGTGCGCGAGATGCACGACCTGCTGCAGGCCGATCCGGCGCTGATGCTGGCTATCAATACCGAGGTCGCCGACATCGAGGATGCGGATTTCATCGAGTTCGCCCTGGAACTGACGGCGGCCACGCCGGGGCTACGTTCGCAATTGCACCTGGAAGTCACCGAGCGCGCCGACATCCGTTCGGCCACCTTCACGCAGAACATCGAACTGTTGCGCAAGGCCGGCTTTGCGATCTGGATCGATGACTTCGGCACCGGCAGCGCCAATCTCTCGCACCTGTCGTATGCGCAGTTCGACGGCATCAAGATTGACCGGCTCTTCACCAGCGCCCTTAGCACCGGATCGCCGCTGCGCTCGGTGGTCCCCAACCTGCTGCGCCTGGCCACCGAGCTGGAGCTGAAGGTGGTCATCGAGGGCATTGAAACGGAAGAACAGTTGCAGCTCGTGCGCAGCATCGCGCCGCAGATTCATGCGCAGGGGTGGCTGTTCAGCAAGGCGATGGAATTGAACGAGGTGCTGCAGCAGAGGCGGCCTTATACGCTGGAGGAATTCGGGTTGGCGGCGTGAACTGACGCCCCACGCGCGCCTTGCGACGTCGAGAACCAGGGGCACGCAGCCCCTCCCCCGGCCACCCGGCGTTCATTCAAACGTGAGCTCCCGGAACGTACAAAAGTGTCGCACTTCAGCTTGGCCAGCAAAGTTCGACGAAGGCCTGCCTGTCACTGATATTCGCATCTCCCGTACGCGCCTTGAGTGCTTGCCCCAACGGCATGAGCAGCTTGTCCAGCGCGGCGTGCGTCACCTGGTTGGTGTCGCAGATCGCGTTGACATGTTTAACGAACAGCCGGTAGCAGGAGGCGTCATTGTCGCCAGTTCCGGTCTGCCTCCAGCCGCCGCTCCCCGTGAAAAGAAACTTCCTGCATTTTTCCTCTTCGGTTGCATCCAGCGAGCCTAACGCCCAAATCGCGCGCATCGCATGTTGATCATAAATCGGCGCATCAGGATCCCGAAGATACCTGGCGAAGGCAGAGAAAACGACGCCGCCGTCGGATGAGACTTCCCGGTCGAGATCATTGAAATTTTCCACGAATATTTTGTAGGTATTCCACTTGCCCATTTTCCAAAGCAGCGCTTCTGCCAGGTTCTGTGGGGTATCACCGATGTCACCGGAAAACTCTGCAGTGTTCGCGGGGAGCGCCGGGAACTTGTGTGCGTCATACGCCTTGTGGCCGAGGGCCTGGAGCTGACCAATCGCATCGTTTATACGACGTGAATCAAGCGTGTTCTGTTTGATCGCCTGTTGAAGACTGGAAATCAGCTCTCTCATTGTTCTCTTTCCTTGATGTGGTTGACCCGAAAATGTATGCAGCGAAGGGATCGGCATCGGCATTTCTTGCTCGTCCCCTGACCAGCCTTGCCAGTGTCCCTCATCCATGAGACATTTTATGTCCCATTCGATTTCCTTGCTTTCTCATGTCCCCCCTCGACTACCCCATTCTTGCCCTCCTGCCAACCAGGAAATCGACTGATCCCTGGATGACCACGCCTGAAGTCGCGGATGCACTCAGACGCAATGGCCTGAGCGTTCAGCACAACAAGACCGTTCAACGCCGCCTGGAGGCGTTTCGCGATGAGGGTGTGGTGATCAGCGACAAGATCGGCAATGCGCTGGCGTGGCAGAAAAAGGAAGGAGCCAGCGGCGTGGCCGCCAAAGCGGGCGGCATGATGACCTTTGACGAGGCCCTTGCATTGCAGGCGCTCAAACGCTTTGCCAGTCGCCAGATCCCGGCGCTAGTGGCCAATTCCCTGGCGGGACTGTTCGATGTCGCCCAAGAGCGGCTGAAACAGGGGATGGGATCGAATACCCGGCGACATGCCAGCTGGAACAAGAAAGTGGCCATCGTCGATAGCGGCTTTCAGTTACTGGCTCCGGTGATACCGGAATCCATCTTCTTGTCCGTCTCCGAAGCGCTGTTTTCCGAGCAGCTTCTGGAGATCGTCTATCACGCCCGGTCCAGCTCGGACAAAACGCCGGAGGCCCGTTTGGTCATGCCGCTGGGCCTGGTCGAAATGGCCTCGTTCGTCTATCTGGTGGCCAAACGGACCTCCAAGCCCGATCCGGCCATGTACCGGCTCGACCGCATGAAGAGCGCACAGGTCTGTCCGGATCCGTTCTCCTATCCCCGCGACTTCTCCCTGGAGAAATACATCGCGCAAGAGAGGCAATTCGATTTCCTTCCGAAAGGAGATATCAAACTGGCCGTTCGCTTTGCCAAAGGGCGCAACCACGCCGTTCTGGAAGCCCCCATCTCAGGCGACCAGACCGTGGAAACACATCCGGATGGCGGTATCACCGTTCAGGCGACGGTCATTCTCAGCGAAAGACTGCGCTGGTGGCTGCGCTCCTTCGGCCCCCATGCCGAAATACTGGAACCCCGGAGCCTGCGCAAGGAATTCGCTGCAGAGGCCAAGGCCAGCGCGCGACTCTATGAACAAGACCGCTAGCGCTGTTCAACGCTCTGAAGGTCCTCAACGCCCTTGCCACTCTCAAGCGCTAGGATCTCTCCTGGGAAAAGCTGTCCAGCTCGCGCAGCACATCTATCGCCGAACCGGCAATTCCCGTTCCGATGTGCGGGGCAATGGCTGCTTCGCGTGCATTGATACGGATCACGCGCGGACCGTATCGTTCGCCGAAGCGTCGCACGGTCGGAAGTGCGGAGCCCGCTCCGATTTCGATGACCACAAGGTGCCGTGTGGCAGCGATCCATTGCTCCAGGCGCCATCGCTGCTGCACTGCCGACGTATGATGCCAGTCTACATCGTCAAACATGAGGATATGTGGCCGCGCCAGGCCTGCACAGTGAGGACAGGTTGGCAGGTCCCCTTGCAGTAGACAGCTCACCTCGTCAACGTCCGGTTCAAAGCCCTCTGCAGACCAGACTGCGCCAGAGCAGGCGTTCACACATTGCATGGCGTGAATCGATCCGTGACATTCAACAATGCGCTGATCGGAAAAACCAGCCTTTCCGAAATGACCATCTACATTGCTGGTGAAGACGAAGGCGCCAGATGGCATCCTGTCGGCCCACTGTCTCAACAGGGTAAAACCGTGATGCGGCACGATTGCGCGATAGAGCGACAGCCGGTGTCCATAAAAGCCCCATGCGCGCCGAGGATCGGACAAGAATGCCTGCGGGTTGGCGATGTCTTCAAAGGAGAGACCAGCCCTGCCCAGCGCCGGGTACGCAGCCCAGAACCCTTCCTCTCCCCGGAAGTCCGGCAACCCCGAATCGACGCCCATACCTGCCCCGGCCGTGATCAGAAGCCCATCTGCCTCCTTTATCCAACCTGCAGCCCTCTGCAATTGTTCAAAACGTTGTGTCATCGAGGATATGCTTTCACTTTCCGATCATGCTATGGGTCAGCCCGCTCTTCACCAGCAAGCCCGATCAGGCCAACATTATTGTAAATACCTGTGTGAATCGCGTTCCAAGACAAATGAGAGGTAGAGCACATCACGCTGACGTTTCCTTGCGATCGCATCAATGTGTTCAATCAATACCGGCATCTTCTGGCTCCTTTTACGGTTCATGTCCCGGCCCCTGGCAATCGGATTGCAAGGGGCCTCCTTGTTGCTGAAGGAATGAATGATCGCACCGGGAAGAGACATTATTTGTCTCAACTGATCCGTGGAGAAGGGAGCCGCCAGAGCAGGCAAGCAGGGACAAGAACCGTGACGGCGGAGAGGGGCCGTCTCTGAGGTTCAGGAGAGGAAGGTCAGGGCTCGCTGCACCAACTCCGCCGCCGTCCCGTCATCACGCAAGCCAAGCCTGCGCGCAATGCGGTCATCGAGCACGGGATAGCGGCCAAAGACCGCCTCCACCGGCTCTTGCGGTGCATAGCGCACGAGCGCATTGCCATCAACGCCATACAAGGCCGAGAGCGTTTCGACCACTTCCTGCATGGACAGCCGCAACACCGGCAAGGCCCAGGTGCGGTCCATGTGGCCTTCCTTATCCAGCAGCGGATCCATGGTCGCCGCATGCAGCAGGTTTTCTGCACAACGTTGCGCCGACATCCACCACGCGGTCGCTTGCGGCCCCACCGGCAGGGTCACTGATTCACCTGCGGCCAGTGCATGCAGCAGTTCGCTCATGAAGGCCGAGACCAGTCCGGATGCAGTGCGCGGGCGGGCCACGATGCCCGGCAAACGCAACGAACGACCATCGAGCACACCGCGCCGCGTGGCATCGGCCAGCAGGATTTCGCAGGCCCGCTTGTGGGCGCCATAGATCAAGGCCGGTCGCGTGGGCGTCGTCGGAACGACCGGGTCGGGCAAGGGCGTACCGTACACCGCGATGGTGCTGGCATACACCACCACCGGCGCTGCACTTGCTGCGGCCCTGCCCTCAGCCAGCAAGTTGAACAGATCGAGCGTGGCATCCAGGTTGACGCGGCGGCTCAAGGCCGGATCGGCTTCGGCCGCGCCACCCGGAACCGCGGCCAGATGAAAGCAAAGATCAGCACCGAACTGCGCCAGACGTGACTGCACCTGCGCATCCTGCAATTGCCCCTCGATACTTTCAACGGTATCTGGCAGCGATGGCAAGTGCTTGTCCATGGCCGCCAGCCGCGCAATGCGTCGCGTGCCGACCTGCCCCGTCTGCTGCAGCAACCGCAGCAGGGTCGCGCCGATGAAGCCGCCCGCGCCGGTGACCAGGACCTTCATGCTGCCCGTACCACGCGCTGTTGCACGATGCCGAAGGGACCGGCACTGCCATCCTCGTAATGCGCCTGCATGCGCACCTCGTCGCCGAAGTGCATGAAGCCGGTACGGATCTCGCCGTGATCGATCTTCTCGATCACACGCCGCTCGGCGATGCAAGCCGAACCGGCCGCGCGCGCAACATTGGAAACGGTACCCGAGCCAATGATGCAACCCGCCGTAAGACGGCGGCTGTGCGCCGCATGGGCAATCAACTGACCGAAGGAAAAATTCATTTCGCCGCCGTGCGGTTCGCCAAAGCGCGCGCCATTCCATTGCACATGCAAGTGCATGTGCACACGGCCATCGCGCCAGGCCTTGCCCAGTTCATCGGGCGTGACGGCAATAGGTGCAAATGCCGTCGAGGGCTTGGCCTGCAGGAAACCGAAACCGGTCTTCATCTCATGCGGGCCAAGTGCGCGCAGGCTCCAGTCATTGAGCTGCACCACCAGGCGCACGGCCTGCAGGGCCTCGTCCGGTGTCGCGCCCATGGCGACCGGGCCGACCACCACACCGAACTCGCCCTCGAAGTCGATGCCTTCGGCTTCCGAGCGCAGCGGCACGTCCTGCTGTGGCCCGAGGAAATCATCGCTGGCCCCCTGGTACATCACGGGAACGGTATCGAAATACGGAATCGGCGGCGTCTTGAAGGCTTCTTCCATCAAGCGTCCGTGATTGAGGAAGGCGGATGCGTCCAGCCATTGCGGTGCGCGCGGTAGCGGTGCCATGCACAGCTGCGCATCGAAGCTGATGACACCCTCGGCCCGGCCTTCATTGAGGGCCTCATAACGCTCGGTCAGTGCAGGCTTGACCTCGTCCCAGCGTGCCAGCGCATCGATCAGGGTGCGCGCAATCTGCGGCACCGGCAAGGCAGTGGCGGCATCACGCGCGACCAGTACCAGCGCGCCATCAGGCGAGCCGTCGCGCAGGGTAGCGAACTTCATGGCTTATGCTCCCTTGCCCAGTTGCGCGGCAATGGCCGGGTCATACTCGCCATCGACCAGGATGAACAGCATGCGGCAGGGCTTTCCCGAACGATTGGCCCAGGCGTGGTTGGTGCCGCGCTGTACCACCACGCTGCCGGGTTTCAGGGCAACTTCGCCACGCTCCAATACCAGTGTCATCTCGCCTTCGATGACGATGCCGTAGTCCACCGATTCGGTCCGGTGCATCAGCGGGTGCGGGGAGTCGGCCTGCACGGTGGAGGCCGAAGCCTCGCCGATCTGGCTGAAGGCTTCGTGCATCTTGCTGTTGCCGCTGGCAAGGAATTCCTCGGTATCGGCCGGGATGTCCACGAAACGCATGCGCGTGCCGCGTTCAGGCGGTGACAGGACCAGCGCTCCCAGGGTGGGATCAGCCCCATTGTCCACACGTGCAGGCGTGGCGCCGGTACTCCAGACTTCATGGAAGAGCGTGCCGGGAATGGCGGCCACCTCCACGACGGTGGGCAGCGGGCCGTCGCTGCTGACGATGGATCGGCCTTGTGCATCGTGGCCGGTGACGACGCGGTGTATCGGGGGGAAGGACATCATGAGCTCCATGGAAATGCTGGTCGTGCGTGAATCTGCTGATGGCTGCCAGGGTGACAGCCGGGTTCAGCCTTCGTCGAAGATCGCTACCGCGCGGGTCCACCCGGCGCTGGCGCCACGAATCTTGTGGGGAAAGCAGCTGATGGTGAAGCCGTGCGCAGGCAAGGCTTCGAGGTTGTGCAGCTTCTCCAGGTGGCAGTAACCGATATCGCGACCGGCCTTGTGGCCCTCCCAGATCAGCGCCTTGTTGCCGGTCTCGGCCACGCGCTGTGCGGTATAGGAGAAGGGTGCGTCCCAGCTCCAGGCATCGGTACCGGTCAGGCGCACACCGCGTTCGAGCAGGTACATGGTGGCTTCGTAGCCCATGCCGCAACCGGCACCGAGATAGTCGCGATGACCGTAGCGCGATCCGGCGCGGGTATTGACCACGACGATATCGAGTGGCTGCAGCACGTGGCCGATGCGCTTGAGTTCAGCGTCCACGTCGGCGGCGGTGGCCACATAGCCATCGGGGAAGTGACGGAAGTCCAGTTTCACGCCGGCCTGAAAGCACCATTCCAGCGGGACTTCATCGATGGTGATGGAGGGACGTGCGCCCCCGTTCTTGGCATCCTGCGTGGAGTGGAAATGCCAGGGTGCATCCAGGTGCGTGCCATTGTGCGTGGTCAGCGTGACCCACTCGGCAGCGGCGGCCTCGCCATCGGGATAGTCCTCGGGCTGCGTACCGGGCAGCATGGCCATGAACTCGGGCAGGGTATCGGCGTGCTTCTGGTAAGTGATCTTCGGTGCCAGGGGTGGCGGGTCGGAGAGCACGTCGTTTTCAAGGTAGATGGACAGGTCGACGAAACGATGACGCCGACGCGCTTGCGGGGATACGGTCATGCCAGGGCCTCCTGGGGTTGAACGGCGACCGCGCGTGGCAGTCGCGAGAAACAGATCGATGCACTCACGCCCAGGACCAGGGCCACCGGTCCCAGGCTGCCATAGCCCCAGCCCTGCACCAGCGTGCCGCCGAGGATGGGGCCGATGGCCGCGCCCGTCATGAGCATGGCGGGCGTGGCGGCCATGGCGCGACCGCTGCGGTCCAGCCGGGCCATGAGGCCAAAGGCAAAGGTGTGCGTGAAGATCATCACGGCAGCAAAGACCGAGGCCGCCGCGGCATAGGGCGCAAAGCGTGCCGAACTCATGATCACCACCACCAGCAGCGCCTGCACCAGCGGGCCGGCCATGAGTACGCTGCGGGCCGGCAGCCGTTTTTCCAGCAGGGCCGCCAGCGGCGCGGGCAGGAGATTGACGAAGCCCAGCGCGATGAGCACACCCGTGACCGCTTGCAGTCCGAATCCGCGATCACTGCCCACGCGCTCCAGGAAACTGAACGTCATCGATTGCACCAGACCCATGCAGGCAATGCCGGCAATGCCGTACCAGACCTGGCGTGGCACCGGCTGGCGCGGCGCAGCCACGCGGGCCGTGCCATCGGTCTCGGCACGCGGAAACGCCAAGGCGCAGGCCAGCGCCCCCACCGCCATCACGCCCGCAAACAGGTAAAACAAGGCAGCGCCCCCGAGACTGGCGATGACAGGCGGTGCACTGCCCAGGAACAGGATGGCGAACACGCCCAGCGCGATGCCGACCAGTGCAAAACCGCGATGCGGATTGCTGCCCCGCGCGATGGTGCCATGCGTGACGCTCAGGGAAAGACCGGTGGTCAGCCCGCACACCGCATGCAGCAAGGCCAGCAGCAGGTAATGTTGGGTCTGCGCGGCCAGCGCAAAGAGCGCCGCCGACAGGCCAAAGCCGATGGCCGCCTTCCAGCGCGCCGTTTCCGGATCGAAGCGCGGGGCCAGCACGGCACTGGCCAGTACCGCGCCGCCCAGGAACAGCGACGCCAGCAAGCCTGCCTGACGCGCATCGAAGTGGTAATGCGCCACCAGCGTGCCGACCCAGACGGGCAGCGCGACCAGGTCGATCATGCCGGCACAGTGGGCCAGCATCAGCGCAGCCAGGGCGCGCTTGGAATAGGTCGTGATCATCTTGTCTCCTCGCGTCGTACGCGGATTGCAGAACCGTTAATCGTTTATATTTTTTATATGCTTTATGGACGTCAGATGGGCTGGACCAGTGCCGCATGCGACTCGCGCATGATGCGGGAATGCTCTTCCTTGTCGCCGCCTTCGACCTCGATCTCGCCCAGCCGCGCCGAGTTCTCCACCACCATGCGGCAACGTTCCCAGCGGCGTTCCTCGAAGGCTGACAGGGCCAGTGGTACGCTGGTGTTGCGCGCCAGTTCGTCGGCCAGCACCAGGGCGTCTTCGATACCGATACAGGCTCCCGAAGCCAGGTGCGGCGTGGTGGCATGGACCGCATCACCGATCAACACGACACGTCCCTGGTACCACGGACGCGGCAGCAGCAGACCTTCCAGCGGACGGAAGATGATGCGGGCGTTGTCATCGAGCTGGTCACGGATGGTCTTCAGGACCGGTGCACTGAAATCTTCCAGCAGGCCGCGCAGACGCGCCACGAAGCTGGCCGGATCGAGGTGCTCGTTGACCGGGCGCGGCTCGGTCACGAAGAGGTACATCTCGTCCTTGGAAACCGGATTGACGCCGGGCTTGATGCGCGGCCCCATCCACATGGTGCAGGTGGTGATCTCTGCCGGACGTGGCAGGATGGCGCGCCATACCGCCTGGCCGCTGTAGCGCGGTTTGGGTGCGTCGGGGAAGAGCTGGGCGCGCAGCTTGGAATACAGGCCGTCGGCACCGATCACCAGATCGTAGCGACGGGTCTGGCCGTCGGTAAAGTCTACCTCGACCTCGTCATCGATCTCGCGCACGGCAGTGAAGGTGCAGCCCAGGCGCACATCGGTACCGGCTGCGCGGGTGGCATCGGCCAGGATGCGCGCCAGCACCGGACGCAGAATGGCGCCGCCGCCAGGGACATCGGGCGAGGCCAGGCGCGGCGTGGGCAGTTCGGCGATCTGCGGTCCGTGCGGCAGGCACAGGCGCACGCCGTCACCGGCCGCACCTTCGCGCAGGAAGACATCGAGTACGCCCAGTTGTTTGAGGGCACGCAGCGTGGCCGGGCCCAGGCTGATGCCGGCGCCATAGTTGCGCCACTGGGCATCCAGTTCCACCAGGTCGACCTGCGCGCCACGGCGGCGCAGATCGATGGCGGCGGACATGCCGGAAAAACCGCCGCCGATGATGAGGATGCGTTGGGCTGCGAGTGTCATGGTGTCTCCTGAATCTTGTTCTTGAAAGGGTTAAGCATCGGCGCCGGTGGCCAGGTGCAGGCCGCCGTCGTCGTCGAGGCGCAGCGCCACCGGCGTGAGCGTATCGCCCAGGCAGGGGCCGAGGGTGCAGACGCCAGTGAGCGGATCGAACAGCGCACCATGTGCGGCACAGACCACGTGCTGGCCGCTGGCGTCGAGATAGGCATCGCGCCGCCACGGTAACGGGGTGCCGTGGTGCGGGCAGCTGTCACGCCAGGCGCGGATCTGGTCGCCCCGCCGCAACAGGAAGATGGTGGCCTGCCCGGCCCCGTCGGTATCGAAACCGCGTGCACCGTCTTCGGGCAATTGCGTGACATGGCACAGGTACATGGCCGTCTCCCCGCGCGGGTCAGCGTGCGGCGCCCGGCGGCGGACCACTCGGCGCCCACTTTTCGCGGTACTGGAACAGGAACAGTTGCGAGGCATCCGCGCCCATCGGCGCTTCGCGCGCGGCCCACTGTTCATCATGCAGGTCCATGTCGGCATCGTATTCGACGTGGCAGCCCAGCGGCGAATTGAAGTACCAGAACCAGTTGCTGCCAAAGCGATGACGCCCCGGCCCCCAGAAGCTCTGGTAACCCTTCTCGACGAAACGGGTGCCGGCCAGCAGCACTTCGGTCGGACCGCCCATGTGGAAGGTGAAGTGTTCGCAGCCTTTCATGAAGGGCGGGGTCTGGATCATGAACAGGGTATGGTGGTCCTGCGTACCCGCGGGACGCAGGAAGGGACCCACGCCGGTGAAGCGGTCGGTACAGACGAAGCCCAGGCGCTGATAGAAAGCCTCGGCCTTGGCGGCGTCAGGAACGAAATACACCACATGCGACAGCGTACGCGGCAGGGCCTGCACATCGGCGGGCAGGCCCAGTTGGTTCGGTGCGCGCTGGGCATCGCCAGGACCATTGACGCGTTCGGACGGGATGGCAAGCGGGCGGCGTACGGTGACCTGGAAGGCCAGCGCGAAACCCATGTCGTCGACGCTGCGCACCACGCCATCGCGGCGGCTGACCTCGCGGTCGCGGCGCAGTTCGGTTTCGATGGCATCCAGCGTGGCGTTATCGGCCACGCCATAGACGGTCTCGCGCAGCAGGCTGGCGGTCGCCATGGGCGGCGGCAGGGTGCCATCGTCCTTGGCGCGCAGCACGATGGCGGTACCATCGAGGGCTTCGTAACGGTCATGACCGACATCCTTCAAGCCATAGTCGATCAGGTATTGGCGGCAGGCGGGCAGATCGTCCACGCCAAAGACCAGGGCATCGGGTCCAATGATGTTCATGCGGATTTCCTTGTGATTGACTCGGTGTTGTGTCGTAGCGTCGTGCGCATCAGGCCTTGGTGCGCCCGCCCAGGGTCTCGGCCACCCAGTCGGCGATGACGTGGCCGGCGTTGATGGAGTTGTCGAAACTGGCGTGCTGCGCGCCGCCTTCGCGATCGGTGAAGACCTTCAATTCGCGCTTGGGGCTGTTGACCAGTTGTTCGTAGGTGCGGTGCGCCCACTTCAGGGGAATCTGGGTGTCCTTCTCGCCGTGGGTGACCAGGAAAGGCACGCGGATCTTCTCGACCACGCCATCCAGATGCACGTCTTCGGCGATGCGCATGAAGTCGTCGATATCCTTGGCGCCCCATACCCAGCTGACGTGCTGCCAGTAATGCGGCACGGGGAAATCGCCCTCTTTTTCCAGGCGCTTTTTCTGTACATCGCGCCAGTCGTGATTGGCTCCCCACACCACGCCACAGGCAAAGCGCGGCTCCATGGCCACCACGCGCGGGCAGTAGTAGCCGCCCAGGGAGACGCCTTCACAGCCGATGCGGCTGGCATCCACATCATCACGCTGCTCCAGCCAGTCCACCACGTGACTTGCCCAGTGCTCCGCATCGAAGCGCGCGGTCATGCCATGCAGACGCAGCGCTTCGCCGGTGCCGGGCTGGTCGATCACCAGCGAGGACACGCCGCGCTCGGCCAGCCAGCCGGGCAGGCCGACCAGGTATTTCATTTCCTTGGTCGAATCCAGTCCATTGAGCTGCACCAGAATCGGGGCCGGACCTTTGACCTTGTTGGCGCGTACATACAAGCCGGAGATGACCTTGCCTTGATAGGGAATCTCGACCCGCTCGCAGTTCTCGCCGGCCAGGGTGATGCCGCGCTGGAACACCTCCAGGAAGCGCCGATACAGTTCCAGCCGACCCGGCGCGCCATGCGCCTGCAGGCGTTCGCAGGTCAGCAGGTAGCTGGCCGCACGCTTGTACTTGGCGCCTGCGGAAAGCAGCCGGCCGCGTACTTCGTCTTCGGCGGCCAGGCTGCACAGCTTTTCTGCCATGTCCGCCCAGGTGGCGCGGAAGGCAGCGGTGCCTTCGGCGTCAGGCTGTTTGGCCGCCTCCTGCAAGGGGGCGCACATGGCTTCGATTTCACCGATGCGCGCGCCCATCTCGATGGCGAGGTCGACGGAAAGATTCCAGACATAGTTCGTCGGGAAGTAACGGAACATGGTGTAACTCCTTTGATGATGAGTGATGCCCGGCGAGGCCGACGCCGGCTCAGCGCGGGCCGCCCAGCCACAGCGGCATGGCGAAGTTGATCCAGACGGCATTGCTCTTGGTCGTATTGGCGGCATACAGACCGCGCTGGTAGTTCATGTTGATGCTGTAGGTACCGGCGTTGTAGGCCACCGTGGGGCCCATGGCGAAGCTGCGGGAGCGATTGCCGGTGATATCCGCGCCGTTCTGGCGATCATCGGTGAACTGGTTCAGGTAGGAACCGGTAACGCCCACCTTCCACTTGCCGAAGTTCCAGCCGCCGATGAAGTCGGCCACATAGGCCGTGCCGGAGCGGTAGTTGGTATCGCTGTTCTTGTCATTGAAGAGCAGGCGGTTGGAGATGCCCAGGTCCAGTCCGTCCGGATCGTTGTGGCGAATCGCCAGCACCGGCTGGTAGGAGTTGTAGCCCACTGCCACGCTGGTCCGCTTGGCATCATAGGAGCCGGTCTTGAGCGCGAAGTCGAAGCCGAAGGTGACATTGGTATGTGCGGCGACATCCCAGCGCAGCAGCAAGGGCGTGAAGGTGATGTTGGACAGACCGCTGTGATTTTCGCCATGGCCGGCCACTTCGGTATGCAGCGAGACCACTGGCAGCACCAGTTGGGAATACACCTTGGCCCCCATCCATTGCACACCGTAGGAAGCCAGCAGGCGCGTGGTGGCCGAGTAGACATCCGTCTTGAAGGGGATAGGACGCTTGTTGCCGTTGTTGTCGTAGAGTCCGTCGGCACTGCTGTAGTTGAACTGCTGCACTGCGAACAGGCCCGCAATGGGCGGCAGGGCGGCAATATATTCACTGGTGGACCCGGTGGGGAATGGCGAAACACCCCCTTCGAAGGCTTGCGCGGACTGCATGCTGGCAGCACCGATCACGGCCAGGGTGGCCAGGACGGCACGATTGCCCAGCCGCCGGGCTGGTACGGTTCCTCTCTTCACTGCTGTCTCCTTGTCTCCTACCCTGCCTGGCTTGTTGTTCGCCGTCGCGGCGTCTTGTCGGGGCCAGGCTCAACAGTGGCGCAACCAATGCGCCACCAGCTTGCCGTGCCAGCCTTTTCTCGTGTCTGTCTGCGAGGCCGTGCAGCGGTTGGGTGAAGATTAAGGTTGTGGTTGATATTGATCAAATGGATTGTTTTGATTCATGATATGGACGGGATCAATACATGACCGCGCCCTGCAAGCCTTGCACAGAAGAAAGGCCGGCCCCCGACAACGGAGACTTATTCATGCGTTTCAACAAGCTCGACCTCAATCTGCTGGTCGCCCTGGACGCCTTGCTGACCGAACTCAACATCAGCCGCGCCGCCGAGAAGATCCACCTGAGCCAGTCCGCCATGAGCAATGCACTGGGGCGCCTGCGCGAGTATTTCGATGACGAGTTGCTGATCCAGGTCGGCCGCCGCATGGAAGCCACGCCCCGTGCCGAAGTGCTGCGCGACGCGGTCAACGATGTGCTGCGTCGCATCGAAGGATCGATCGCGGCCAAGCCGGCCTTCGTGCCGGCCGACTCCCATCGGGAATTCCGCATCTCGGTGTCGGACTTCAGCCTGAACGTGCTGATCCCGCGGGTGATCGCACGAGCCCACGCCGAGGGGCCGCAGATCCGCTTTGCGCTCATGCCGCAGGTGCAGGACCCGACCCGCTCGCTGGACCGGGCCGAAGTCGATCTGCTGGTATTGCCGCAAGAATTCTGTACGCCTGATCATCCTGCGGAGGAAGTGTTTCGCGAACGTCATGTCTGCGTGGTGTGGCGCCACAGTCCGCTGGCCAAGGGCAAGCTGACGCTGGAGCGCTACATGGAGGCCGGTCATGTGGTGATGGTGCCGCCGGGTGCCAATGCCTCGTCGGTGGAAGCGTGGATGGCCAACAAGCTGGGCTTTGCACGGCGGGTGGAAGTGACCAGCTTCAGTTTTGCTTCCTGCGTGGCGCTGGTGCAAGGGACCAATCGCATCGCCACCGTGCATGGCCGGCTGGCGCGCAGGCTGGCGGCGCAGCTGCCGGTGGTGTTGAAGGAGAGCCCGCTGCCGCTGGCGGAGATGCACCAGATGATGCAGTGGCACCGCTATCGCACCAATGATCCGGGCATCGAGTGGTTGCGGCAGGTGTTCCTGGAAAGTGCGAGGGAGATGGACATGGAAATGGCTTGATGAAGCAGCCTGAGCCATTTCGATAATCAGTATAAATTATTTATATCAACCAAGTTTTTTAAAAAAATACCCTGCTGCCTTTCAGCAGCAGGGTATTAGATGCAACTCACAACTAAGTACGTGCAGATCAGAAATCGACCTGCGCCGACAGCACCAGAGTGCGCCCCGATGCCGTGCCGACATAACCGTTCTGCATCAGCCAGTAATTCTTGTCGAACAGGTTTTCGATGTTGGCGCGATAGGTCACGACCTGCCCTGCCGTTCGGGTGATGTAGCGCGCACCGATATCGACGCGGGTCCATCCCGGCACCTTGAGCTTGTTCTCGTTGCTGTACCACATCGAGCCGGTACGGGTGACGCGGGTATTCAAGGCCAAGCCTTGCAGCCAGGGCGCATCCCAGTCCAGGCCGAGATTGAAATTGCTGTTGGGGATAGCGCCGACATCCTTGCCGTCATTGGTGCCATTGTCGGTGTGGTACTGCTTGGCATCGAAGAAGGTGCCGCTGGCATTGAAGCGCAGGCCACGCCGTATTTCACCATAGGCCGCCAGTTCCAGTCCGCGCACGCGGTTGCGGCCATCCTGGGTGGTGGTGCTCACGCCATTGACCAGCGTGGTGCTGGAATTGGCCTGCTCGATCTGGAATACGGCGGCGGTGGTGGTGATGCGGCCCCAGTCGACCTTGGCCCCGGTTTCCACCTGCTTGGACTTGTAGGGCGGGAAGAGCTGGTTGGGATTGCCGTCGCTGGCCGAAGTGAAACCACCGGCACTGAGCGCCGCCGTGTAGTTGGCATAGAGCGAGACGTTCTGCACCGGCTTGACGACCACACCCAGTACCGGCGAGATGGCGGTCTTGTTGGAGGTCTGGGTGGCATCGACCAGGCTGTGCGAATAGACCTGTTGACGGCGCAGGCCGACGATGAAACGCAGGCGGTCATCGGCCAGCGACAGCGTGTCGGTCAGGGCAAGGCTGGTCAGGCGTACCTGGCTTTGCGGCGTGGGCTGGCCGCGTGCACCGGTAATGGCGGCCAGCGCCACCGGGCGATACAGGTTGGAGGTGACGCTGCTGCTTTCGGAGAGGTAGAAATAATCGGTCTGCTGGTCCAGCATGTTTGCGCCCAGCATCACGGTGTGCTTGATGCCACCGGTGTTCAGGCGCGCGCGCAGGCCCACATCGGCGGAGGTGGAGACCACCTTCTGGTCGTAATAGCCATTGGAGAGAGTCCCCGTATCACCGGCTGCATTGAGGATGGTGGCGCTGGGAAAGCTCTGGTAGGAGCTGGCCTCGTGATAGCCCACGGCACCGTAGGCGGTGAGCTGGTCGTTGATGTCGTATTCCAGGCGCGTGGTCACGGCCTTGTCGTCCGATTGCAGGGTGGTGCCCGGGTAGAGGTTGGTCTTGCCCGAGGGCGCTTCCGGCATGACCAGGCTGCTGACGCTGAATTGCGGGCGGAAGTTGCGCGCGTCTTCATGCTGGGTATACGCATCCAGGCTCCAGCGCACACGGCCACCGTTGTAGTCGAGCCCGACCGAGCCCATGCTCTGCTGCTGATTGCTGCCGGACAGGCCGGTATTGCCATCGGCATAGAGGGCATTGACGCGGATGCCCCACTCCTGCTGCTCGCCGAAGCGACGTCCGAGGTCGGCCTTCACGCCGAACTGCGAATTGGAGAGATAAGTGGCCGTGACGCTGGAGACCGGATCTTCATGTGCCCGCTTGGGGATCAGGTTGACCGCCCCGCCGACCCCGCCGGCCGGCCCCATGCCATACATCAGCGTTCCCGGCCCTTTGAGTACTTCGATGCGCTCGACCATGGAAATGGGCATGCGTGTAAGCGGCACCATGCCGTAGAGTCCGTTGAAGGCCACGTCATTGGCCGACATGGTGAAACCGCGAATCTGGTAGCTGTCGCCGAAACCGCCATTGCCATTGGTGTTGCGCACCGAGGCATCGTTGGTGATGACGTCACCGATGGCGCGCGCCTGCACATCCTCGATGCCTTGCGAGGTGTAGTTGGTGGTGCTGAAGGGCGTGTCCATGACGCTGGCCGTGCCCAGCACGCCCAGGCTGCCGCCACGCGCCACCAGGCCACCGGCATAGGGCGCGGTGGGGTCGGCACTTTCGGTGATGGTGACGGTGGGCAGGACAGCATTGGCATTGCTGCCGGTGATGCCTGCGGGGGCCATCACGGTGTAGCTGCCATCGGCATTGCGGATGGCTTGCAGGGGCGTGCCGGCCAGCAGCGCGGCAAAGCCTTCGGCCACGGTATAGCGGCCGGAGAGCCCCTTGCTCTGGCGCTCGCGCGTGAGGGCCGGATCGAAGGACAGCAACACGCCGGCGCGGCGGGCGAAACTGTTGAGGCTCGGGTCCAACGGCCCGGCGGGGATGTCGTAGCTCTGGCGTTGGGTGTCGGTGGCTTGCGCCTGAACAGCCGCCATGGGGCTGGCCAAAGCGGCCAGTATCGCCAGTCGGGACAAGGTCGGACGCGAGGGGAAGCAGGTTCGGATGGTCATGGATCTCGTTGGGTGATTAGCTGAAGAGGACTTGCTCTCTGGTAAACCGAACGAGATCCAAAAACCTGCAGAAAAAAATGAAAATGATTTACGCCAATGCCTGCATCAGGTGGCATCCCGTGGTCGCAAGGTGATCCAGTAGTCCGTGAAGGAATCGACCCGCACCGGCAAGGTCCGGGCGATCGCGGCCAGGATGCGGGCGGGCTGGTCGAGCGGAAACACGCCTGAGATCGGCAGGCTGGCGACCGCAGGATCGCAGCGCAGCCTGCCAGGCAGGCTGCGCTCCAGCTCGGCCACCAGTTGGCCCAGGGGCATGTGATCGGCGATGATGACGCCTTCGATCCAGGCGCTGGCCTGCTCATTGGCCGGGGCGAGACTGCCGACCAGTCCTTGCGCATCGAACAACCCCTGTTGCCCGGCATCCACGCGTACCGCCGCGTGCTCATCATGAGCACGGAATTCCACCGCGCCCTCATAAACAGCCAGGCGCATGCCCTCCTGCGCATCACGCAACTGGAAGCGCGTGCCCAGCGCGCGCGCCTGGCCCAGTCGGGTCTGCACCAGCAAGGGCCGATAGGGGCGATCACGTTCATGTCCCGTGCTGATGAGCACTTCGCCGCGATACAGGTGCAGCAGGCGCCGCTGCTGGTCGTAATCCGCATCCACGGCGGTGGCGCTGTTGAGTTCCAGCACGGTGCCGTCGGCCAGCACCACGCGGCGCCGTTCACCGGTGCCGGTAGTGTACCCGGCCATCCACGCCTGCCATGGCGCCAGGCGCGCAGCGCTGGTGGCCAGCAGCCCGGCACCGATCGTCATGCACAGGGTCTTGAGGGCGAAGCGGCGGTTGTGGCGGGTACGGGCAGGACTGGCGCCGATGCTGCCATGGGCCAGGGTCGCGGGCAGCGTGGCGATCCGTTCGCTGAGGCACTGCAGGCGCTGCCAGGCCAGCTCGTGCTGCGGGCATTGAGCCCGCCAGCGGCGGCAGGCTTGCTGGTCGTGGTCGGTGGCGCTGCCCGATTGCAGTCTGACCATCCAGTCGATGGCGGCCATGACGATGTCCTCGCTCGGCGGGCTGATGTCAGCGGCCATACTGCAGGCGGTAACAGGCGGTGAAGGCGCGCCTCATGTATTGCTGCACCGAACTGAGCGAGACCTGCAGACGGGTCGCGATCTCGGCATAGCCCAGGCCATCTAGCTGGGACAGCAGGAAGGCACTGCGCACCTTGGGGGGGAGCGCGGCCAGCATGGCGTCGACTTCGTTGAGGGTTTCCAGCACCAGCAGTTGCGCTTCGGGCGAGGGCAGATGCTCGGGCGGCATCTGCGCAAGCATCTCCAGGAAGGCCGCTTCCAGCGCACAGCGGCGGAAATGGTCGATCATCAGGCCGCGGGCGATGGTGGCCAGCAGCGCGCGGACTTCATCGAGGCTGAAGTCGCGGCGCGCCACCATCATCTTGACGAAGGTATCCTGGGCCAGGTCGGCGGCCAGGTCGGCATTGTCGGTGCGACGGCGCAGCCACCCCAGCAGCCACCGGTGATACCCGGTGTAGATGCCAGCGATGTCTTGATGACGGGAAGATGCAAGGTCGGCCATGACCGCAAGAAAATGAATGAGAACGTGTCTCATTATAATCTTGAAATGCGCTGACGGGGCGGCCTGGTTTTTGGTCGATATGAAACAAAAAGCCCCGGCACCAGGGCCGGGGCTTGTCACAGCGGCTTCATCCGGTTCCGTCATGGAACCGGATGTGAAGCTTGTTGCTTACTTCACCACGCTCAGCAGGGTACGCTTGCCACCCTTGTAGGTGTACAGGGTCAGGGTGCCGTTGAGGATGTCGCCCTTGGAGTCGAAGGCGATTTCACCGGTCACACCCTTGTGGTGGATCTTGGCCAGGAACGGCAGGTAGACCTTGGGATCCGACGAGCCAGCCTGCTGCATGGCATCAGCCAGGGTCATCAGCGCATCGTAGGTGTACGGTGCGTAGATCACGACGTCCTGGTTGAACTTCTTCTTGTAGGCTGCCTTGAAGTCTTCCAGCGGCTTCTTGCCGGCTTCGGTCACGCCACCGGCTTCGGCGCAGACCACTTCGCTGTCCTTCAGGCCGGCACCGGCCAGGGCCGGCAGTTCGGTGGTGCAGATACCGTCACCGCCCATGAACTTGGCCGAGATACCCAGCTGGTCCATCTGGCGCAGCATCGGGCCGGCCACGGCATCCATGCCGCCGAAGAAGACCAGATCCGGCTTCTTGGACTTGACCGAGGTCAGGATGGCGTTGAAGTCGGTGGCCTTGTCGGTGGTGTACTGGGTTGCCACGATGGTGGCACCGGCAGCCATTGCGCTCTTGCGGAATTCTTCGGCCACGCCTTGACCGTAGGCGGTGCGGTCGTCGATGACGGCCACGCTCTTGCCCTTGAGCTCATTGACGGCATAGCGACCCAGCACGCCACCAAGCTGACCATCGTTGGCCACCACGCGGAAGGCGGTGTTGAAGCCCTGTTGGGTGTACTTGGGGTTGGTGGCCGACGGCGAGATCTGCGGGATGCCGGCGTCATAGTAGATCTTGGAAGCCGGGATGGTGGTGCCGGAGTTCATGTGACCGACCACGCCCTTGACCTTGGCATCGACCAGGGCCTGAGCCACGGTGGTGGCTTGCTTCGGATCGGAAGCGTCATCCTGGGCCACCAGCTGGAAGGTGACCTTCTTGCCGGCGATCATGAAACCCTTGGCGTTGAGTTCGTCCACGGCCATGCGGGCGCCGTTTTCGTTGTCCTTGCCGATGTGCGCGTTGGGACCGGTCAGGGGAGCGACGTGACCGATCTTGATGACTTCTTGTGCTTGCGCAGCCCCTGCGAATGCGAACGCTGCCACCAGTGCCGTAGCGACAGGAATCATTTTGATTTTTTGCATGAATTGCTCCTATTACTTCCAATGAAAGATTGAAAACGCAGTTCGTTGTGCCATTTGTTATGTGCACTGACCGATCCTGAGCGCCATGTGGACGGTGCCATGATCGGAAAGCGCCGCAGCGCCTCCCAGTCGCTGACCGGTTCTTGCTTGCGGACTCTGCTACTGCAAAAAACGAGCCATGCCTTGCAGCATCTCGACTCGGGCGCTTTCCGCATGGTCATCCCCGGTTAAAAAGGGACGGAGCCACAGCAGGCAAGCGGCCCGGCCAAAGCGCCAGGCCAGGCGGGGCAGCTCCTCCGATACACCGCCCCGCCGGGCAGAATACACCGTAATGGTGCGGCTGGGAGAGCGAGTTCCGTGCCAACGCGGTTGTTCATTCATATCGCACGTTTTATGCACTTTTTTGAATCGAAATGCGAAGGAGCGCACCAATAAGGGTGGGCGACCGGAAGAAAACTGCACTTGAAACTCAGGCAGACTACCCCGGAAACCTCAGTCCACGCGCAAATGATCCTGCAAAATGAGAATTTTCATTCATTTGCCGCAGATTCCGGCCTTGATGCGCTGATCGCACCCGTCAGTGAGGTGCCGCCATCAGGAACCTTCCATGGCGGCCCGTTCACGACGCGTCTTTCGCAGGCGCTGATCAGAATGCGTAACGCCCCTGCACGTACAAGGTACGCGGCGCGCCCACCAGCTTGCCAGGATTGCCGTCCACGGTACGGGTGAAGTAGCGGTGATCGGTCAGGTTGTTGATGCCGGCGGTGACATCAAGCCCCTTCCTGCCTGGCACCTTCCAGCTTGCCTGGGCATGCCAGAGGCGGAAACCCGGGATTTCCCCGAGGCTGCCGTCGGTGCTTTCGGCCAGGGTGTTGGCTTCATCGGCGAACTGTCGGCTCTGGTGCGTCGTCGACAGGCTCACACCCCATGGGCCGGACTTGAAGCGGGCGCCAAGCGTATCGGTCGTACGGGCATAGAACGGCAGGTCCTTGCCGGGGTTGCTGCCCGACTTCTGCAGGGCCCGGGTGTAGGTGTAGTTGGCAAAGACCGAGCAGCCCTGCAACGGACCTTGCTGGTCAAAGGTATAGTCCGCTGCCAGTTCGATGCCATCATGCCGGGTCTTGCCGATGTTGCGGAAGACACTGGGATTGGTTCCCTGGACGGACACGATCTGGTTGTCAAAATCGAGGTGGAACAGCGTCGCTTCGGCAGACGCCTGCGCACTCTTCCAGCGCGCGCCCGCTTCCATTGTCCTGGCCAACTCCGGAGAGAGCGGATTGGCCGAGGACATGGTGTTGAGTTGCGAATTCTGCACCACGCCGAAGGAGGTGTTGTAATTGCTGAACAAGGTCAGTTGCCCGGTCAGCAGGTAGGCCACATTGATGGAGGGCAGCGGCTTGTTGCTGCCGGTCTCGTAGGATGCCTTTTTATTCACGTCAACTCGGGTCGACCTGACGTGCTCGAAGCGCAGGCCCGGGGTGATGCGCCACTGGCCGAAGGCGATCTTGTCGTCGATATAGCCGGCGTGGGCATCGGTACTGTTACGGAACTGGGCAAATCCGCTCAGTGCGCCGGTGCGCACTGACTCGTTATAGAGGTTGTCGTCGCCACGCTCGCGGACATGGCGATAGCCGACCGTGACATCGTGCGTGACGCTGCCCCAGGCAAGGCGATGCGTATAGCGTGGCTCGATGCCCAGGGTTTCGTAGTTGCGCGGTTGATGCGAGAGCTGCACCCGGGCGGCATTGATCAAGGTACTTTGGCGGGTGGCCTGGTTGAAATAGCTACGGATCTCGAACTCCTGATGGTCCGATATCGTGTTGAGGTAACCCAGGTCGAAGCCTTTTCGGGTGCCGCTCCAGTTGTCGCGCGGGCGTGTGTTCTGGAACGGATCGGCGGCGTACTGCGCCGTGGTCAGCCCGCCCGGCGTGCGACTCATCACGTCGTAGTAGTTGAGCTTGGCGTAGAGTTCGGCGCTCGGCGAGAGGGCGTAACGCATCTTCAGCGCAAAATCATTGAGGTGCTCGTCACTCTTGTCGCGCCATCCGCGGCCATCCTGCCCCGAGTAAAGAAAGGCCATGCCGATGCCGTTGTCGTTCTGGCCGCCGGCGAAGGCCGTGGTCTGCGTATTGCCCCCACCCTGACCGTAACTGTTGTAACGCACCGAGGCATCGCCGGAGATGCCAGTGGTTGCCGGGATGGAGCGCGTCTTGAAGTTGATGACGCCACCCACGTTCTGCGGCCCGAAGCGCACGGCCCCGCCACCGCGGACGATGTCGATGGATTCGATGTTGTTCAGACTCAGTGGTGCGAAGGACAGTTGCGGCTGTCCATAGGGCGCGACCGCCATCGGAATGCCGTCCAGCAGGATGGTGGAGCGCGGCGAGAAGCGCCCGGTCAGTCCCCGCACGCCAATGTTGAGGGCGATGGCGCTGCCTGCCGTGCCGGCGTTGTCGCTGGACTGCACGCCGGGGATGCGGCGCATCACATCGCCGATGCTGACGGCGCCCGTGCTGTCGATCTCCTGCTTCTTGACCACGGTGCGCGCCCCCGGATAGGTCTTCACGCTGCTCTCCAGACCGGTGCCGAGCCAGTCGCCACTGACCTGGATGGGCTCCAGGCCGGACTGCACCTGGGCCGCGGCCGGCTGCTGTGCCAGGCTTGCCAGTGGCCAGCCGAGCATGGCCAGCGAGACGAGGGTTGAGGTGGCGATGCGTAGATCGTGCGCAAAAAGCAAAGTGGCCTGACTAGTCTTCATAACATTTCGGTCCAATAAAAATATTGGCGAACCTCCGCCGTTTATTTCTTGTTTCTTGTTGAAAAAGGGAATCTTTCGGGCAGACACCCGAAAGGAGGCGGAATAGTAATGATTCGTATTAAGTCGTGCGCATTTTTCGGGGCGTTTGATAATTATTCTGATTAAGCCTCGAATTTCTTTGAGCTCCGGAGCGCCCTGCGGCAGCGGAAAACGTCCGGCATGGCCATTGTCCGCGATCAAAAATCCTGACAAACGCCTAAAACATAACCCCTTGATTTTATTAGATATATCACCTCAGACGATCAAAAATAATGACATAAGGCGCTCATAAATAATGTCACTGGTTTAGCGCGCGATCAAAAATAATGACAGTGGTGCAATGTCAACTTGACAATTCTCTGATCAGCATATCCCCAGGTAACGACTTCGCAACTTTCCAGCGACTTTCATGCGCGCTGAGAGCAGGCAGTAAAGGCCGGACCACAAGTTAGCTATATAGCTATGAACATCGCCACGGGCACGGCTTTTATCTAGCGCAGAAATATTTTCTAAAATGCACACAGTTGTGCGTGGAAATTGCACTTATCCATGGACTATTCTCAAAAAGAGTCCATGAGCGTACTTGATCTCAGCGTAGGAAGGCCCTGTGTATATACCCCAATATTTATTTGGAGCAATATTTGGTGAAGGAGTGCGCCGGGGCCGGTATGGAGTCAGTTTGTTTGCGAGGACGTTACTGCGATATTTCGGGCGTAGCTGTTAAATGGGCTAGCTATTTAGCCCAACGCAGCTGCCTTCGGCAGTAGCACCAGTAGCAGCGTTACTCTCGCTTTCCCCGTTACTTTCTCCAAGGAGTCAAGGATGGGAGTTGCTCGCAAAGTCGTACACCGCTCGACACATCGTATGGTTGGCGCGATTCCATGCCTGGGGAAAAATGCAAAGTTAGTGGAGTGGGAATCGCATTTAGAGCGTGACGCGATCGACATACTCCGATTTCATCCTGATGTGACTTACATCGACAGCCAAGTTCTTTGGTTGGAGTACCTCGATCAAAACGATCAAGTTCATAAACATTGTCCCGATCTGTACGTTATCTATAAAGACAAGCCACTTTGGATCGAAGTCAAACTTCAAAAATTTGTGGATGAATTTCAGGAGCGAACGCGCTTACTTACTGAGATTGTCCGTCTCAAAGGCGAGAACTATTCTGTGATGGATGAGACTGTCATCCGCATTGAGCCTCGCCTCAGCAACATCCAACTTCTGCTCCGATACCAATTGCTGCAGCCTTCCGCAGTAATCAAAAACAAAACAGAAGCACTCTTTGTTTCCGGATTTTCAGCATCAATCGAGACCCTCATTGAAGTCCATGGATTCGACCTTCTGACGCTCTATTCCCTTCTTTGCCACCACCACTTGCGTACGGATCTTCACACACCGATCACACGAAAATCAATTGTTTCTCGCTTTGTTTCAGGCCAGGAGATTCTTTCAGATGAAGAAATTCTCAATTAGTCCGGGACTCTTAGTACTTCGCAAAAATGTCCAATATGAGATGCGAAGATTGGTCAATGGTGAAAAACTGATTTTTGAGTCGCTGGTCGATGGGGATGTTTGGAATATCGAGAAAAGTGAGTTTCTTCGCCTATGGAGTGAGGGAGAAATCCAACTTGTATCCGCTGCAGTATCGAGGCAAGAAATCAAGGAGACTGAAGGATTGGGCTTGCAAGACTTGGATTGCTTTGGCTCCAAGCAAAAAGAAAAGGCGCTTCAGCGCAGTGAGTACATCGCAGAGGTTCAAAAAATACCAGGTTCTTCTTTTGAATCGCTCACCAAGGCCATAGAACAAGTTGCTTTACGTCGCAAAGAAAGCCCACCGTCGCTTCGGAGTGTATATAGATGGATCAAGGAATATAAACGCAATGACTGCGATGTGGTGTCTCTCGTTGATCGCTTGGCTAATCGTGGACGCCCTCCCACCTCTGGGATAGTTCAAACGCTTCTGGATGAATCTATAAAATCCGTCTATCTCACTCTAGAGCGCCGCCCGGCCACAGATGTCTTCGATGATCTAGATTCGAAGATTTCGCAGAGAAACAAATCACCAGGGAACGAGCCGCTGGTCTGTCCCAGTATCGCGACAATTAGACGCTACATTGACACGTTAAATGCTTATGAAGTTTGCGTCGCACGTTATGGAAAAAAGGAAGCGACTAGACAGTTCAGGTCCGTACGCAACACAAATTCCATTAAGCGAATTCTCGAGGAAGTGCAGATTGACCACGGCCTAGCAAACTTATTTGTCATCGATGACGAACTGATGCTTCCATTAGGAAGACCAACTATTACTGCAGCTCGCGATACCGCATCCAGGATGCCTTTCGGCCTATTCATCTCCTTTGTTCCCCCATCACTTTACTCGGTGTTCTCCTGTCTTAGGGACGGCATACTTTACAAAGATAAAATCATTAATGCGTTGCCGAGCATAGAAGGTGATTGGCCGGTTTTTGGTCTTCCCGTATCAATCAAGCTAGATAACGGCCCTGAATTTCATAGTGCCGAATTACTCTCCGTCGCGCAGGAATTCGGAATATCCATCACGTGGTGTCCTCGTCACCAGCCTTGGTTCAAGGGCGGGATAGAGCGTTACATCAAAGAACAAAATGCCGGCCTTCTCGAAAAACTCCCAGGGACAACTTTTTCCAACCTCATAGCGCGTGGAGACTACGACCCCGAAAAACATGCAGTTATTCGCTACAGCATCTTTTTGGAGCTGGTCTACAAATGGTTGATTGACGTCTATATGCGCACCCCAAGCCGGGACTATACGCGTCCGATAGACCTATGGAATGACGGTATCAAAGAAACTCCAGTTTTCTTACCAGAGAGTGTGGCTCATCTTTCTGTTGCATTTGGCCGTTCAGAAACTCGTACGCTGCGTCATGATGGCATACGTCTTCACAACCTAATTTATAACTCCGCAGAGATGGATGAACTAAGGGAGAAGTATGGAGCCGTCCAAACGGTAACGTACAAATACCAGCCAGCAGATATAGGTAGCATCTTCGTCCAACACCCCAATAAAAAACGCTACATTGAAGTACCTTGTATTGCCCCTGACTATGCTAAAGGCCTCTCGAAGTGGCAACACGATCTAATCCGGAAAATAGCAAAAGAACGCCTGAAATCCCGCATCGACATTGATGCGTTACGCAGAGCAAAGGCGTACTTGCGAGAGTTGGTTGCAGCAGAAATCAAGCGAAAACCTTCTGCGGCGCGCAAAGCGGTCGCGAAGATGGGAGAATTCGGCTCTGACACTGCCTTGGCCGGCGCCACTCCATCCGTCACTCAATGGCTGGCACCTACTACTAGCTTGCATGCGCAAGTTGACCAGGTTATTCAACAGGCTAAAGCTACAAGCAAGATGCCGGCAGAGATACCCAAATTTGGTACCGTCTTGAGCAAAAAGGAGAGCTTATGAGTGCTGAGCTCTTCTCTGATCCAGAAAAAATGGAGGCGCCTTGGGGCACGCGTGCCGCAGTAGATAGGGAAAATTCGTTACACCTAGCCCCGGAGGCAAAGGTCGCTGCTGTGCGACGAATCCGCGTTCTGCATCCGGCGTACGACAACGCCATTCAGTTTGTCCAACGTACATTCGACAAATTCGGGCGCTTTGAAGATCCAGGTGGCGGCAGAATTATCGCCCAGTCTGGCGGCGGGAAAAGCGCTGTCGTTCAGCACATGGTTGAAAAGTATCCCAAAATTGACA
This sequence comes from Herbaspirillum sp. C9C3, assembly GCF_013359625.1. Classification (NCBI taxonomy): domain Bacteria; kingdom Pseudomonadati; phylum Pseudomonadota; class Betaproteobacteria; order Burkholderiales; family Oxalobacteraceae; genus Herbaspirillum; species Herbaspirillum sp. C9C3. Next base: position 261,937 of record NZ_JABFMQ010000002.1, on the reverse strand, counting down.
CCCCTGAGCGTTTGATAGTCCCAGTCTTGGCGATTTCGGTCTCAAGCGCCCCCCGTATTGGATCGATACTTGATTCGATACTCGCTGAATGTTCCTTTTTTCTTACGAATTCAAAATTGCGAGCTACCGAAGATCTCAAGATCCCGGGCAAGGTGGATAGTGTGATTGAGGCTTTCGCGCGCTGCCAGGTCCGCCTTCTGATGGTAGACGAATTCAGTCACGTTGGAGAGCGCAGACAGGGGCCGATGTCCAAGGAAATAACGAACACAATGAAGCTGATTTACTCAGCGACGAAAGTTGGGCAAATATTTCTCGGGGAAGAAAATGCCAACCTGCCTTTCGAACAAAATGGGCAGCTGAGGACAAGGCTACCGGGAATGATCTCTCTCCATATGTTCGAATATGGCACGGAATTCCTAGGCGTGCTTCAGAGCTTCGATGAGCAACTTCCGATGCGCTATCAGGCAGGCTTAGCGGCACCCGATATTTCGTTTGCCCTCCATGTTGCAAGTGGTGGGCAAATGAGAACCTTGGTGAAAATTCTGTCCGAAGCCGTTTATATCGCCGCAAGTGGCAACGATGACAAAATCTCACACAAACATTTGAAGATTGCGTACGACTATGTGACTGGGGGCGATCCCAAGCTACACAATCCTTTCTCGGCCATCGGCAAATGATCTGGGGACAGGCATGCACGCGCTTGCTCATTCGCGGACAGCCGTCTGCAGAGGAAAGCCTCCTGGGCTTTCTAATTCGTCTAACAGAGCTCAATAATTTCGTAAGCCCTGAACGACTCTATCGCCTTATCCAGGGTTCATCCCCAACATATCCATCGCGACGTGATCTATTGAAGTTCGCGCACGTCGCAGGATGTGCTTTCAGTGACCTAGATATCCGCCACTATCGTCACACGCTGGCCGACAATTGCAAAGGAAGCTTCAATTACTTTGGTCATTCACTCTCGCGTGAATGCTTCCTCACATTCTTTTATCCGCGAATATGCCCAGAATGCCTCCGTGAAGCTGAAATAGCCCTCGCAATCTGGGATCTCACCCTCGTCACGTCTTGCCATCATCATCTGATTCGACTCGTTGACACTTGTGGTTCATGTGGAAAACGACTTTCTTGGAAAAGAAATCGCATTTGTTATTGCAATTGCGGCTTTGACCTTCGACATTCACCACGCAGTAGCTCCGGTGGATTTCCAGCATTCTTTTCTCAGCACATCAGCAGAAAGCTGGCGTTACGCTCACCGCCGTCAAGTCTGCCAGTACCCGATATCTACCCAGACTTCTGGTCTCTCTCATTGAACGCCCAGTTCGCGCTCGTTTGGCTGCTTGGTAGGCTGGTGCCGAATCACACACAGCTCAAGAACGGACATGGGCGAGCAAAACTGGGGGTTGGATCTGCAACATCGGTGCTCGAGGCAGCGGCCTCCACCATGGCGCGCTGGGGATCGCCAATAAGCATTGACAGCTACGAAACGCCCTCCGACCTCGATTGCCTGCGAAAAATCAGGCGTTACATTCAAGACGAATTCTCTTCCTCTGATCTGCTAACGCTTAGCCGTCAGCTGGAACGAGAATACGGTCGGACAGCTCTTAGGTTTGTCCCTCTGGACGATCTATCAGGAATTCAGTTGACCTTAGATTTTTGACTTCGCGAGTTAAGCCGATGCCCCTCGATCCCGTTGATGTCTCAGCACCAGTTGGAAAAGGATATTTGCCACCACGACTGAGACTATATGGCTGCCCACTGCCTTTGGCTGACGAATCACTGTCCTCGTGGCTTATGCGCGTTGGCGCCAATTACATTCTTCCTGTGAAGGAAGTCATTGGATATTGTTTTGGCAGCGGTCTCTCTCGACTATTCAGCGCTGATCCAGATATAGTCATCATTGAGCGGATTCGGTATATCCAAAAGTCACAAATATAAGAAAGAGCGTATCCCCCACGTTCAGTCCTGATGGAAAGAAACGTAGACCCAAAACAAAATATAGATATGAAAGGACAACTCCATATCCGACTAGCACAGCAGGAATTGTCCTGCGTATCAACTCAACCCGAGTGGAAAACGTCTTTGCTCTCGCTTCTTCTGCTTGTGCAAGATCCTTGATTTCCGTTGACGTCAGATTTTTCCCTTCCTGCTGGCTTTCTTCCTTACTCATCCTACCCCCAGATTTTTGTAGCTGATCCTACAATTTTTTCGAAACCGAAACTCATAGCGTCAATGGACCGCCCCGCGGAACGATATTCTGCCTGCCCAAAAGCAATCTTGTTAGACCTTATCTCTTCAACGATACGGAGATAACGAGCGGTCCCACCATGCAGAGATGAGGCCTCTCGACCTGGTCAATGACTCAGATGTGCCGTCAACTTGAATATACTGACCATCTTCGCCAGATGGCTAGCTTGCTGCTTCTGCAATTTATTTCCGAATAAAATGATTACAGCCTGCTGGAAGCAGGTTATTCGATTGACTATTTCGAGTGGAGAAAAAAATGAGCGAACCGAAGCGACTTTCTGTCTTTTACTCATGGCAGAGCGACCTACCTGACTCGTCGAACAGGTCCTTGATACGGCAAGCACTAAGAGCGGCAGCGTCGTCCGTCGAGCGACAAGAAGAAAACTTGATCGTTGACATTGACGAAGCAACCCGCTCAGTTTCAGGAAGCCCGAACATTCCCACTACGATCTTGGCAAAGATTGCGAGTGCTGATGCTTTCGTATGTGACATCACAACCATCAATTCAGACCAATCCGGGAAGAAAACACCTAACCCGAATGTGGTTTTTGAGTTGGGTTACGCTATTGCGAATGTCGGATGGCAGAGAACCATCCTCCTTTTTAATGATGCGTTTGGAAAATTTCCAGCTGACCTTCCATTCGATTTTGACCGTCATAGGGCCACAAAGTATTCATCGCCGAACCCATCATCGAAGAAGCATCTGAACGATCTGGCAGCGGTTCTAGCAACAGCACTTGGTTCGATTGTCAAAAATGATCCAGAAAAACCAAATAGTGTTGAGACGCCGGAGCAACGAAAGCGGAATCATGATGTCAGCAACATAAATTGGGTAATGAGTAGCCTTCATCTTCCAACCCTCGATCAGCACGTTCAAGAATGCCCGCACATGCTGTCTGATAGGGTTTTGTATTTTTGGGAAGGGTTTAACGGTGTCATGAGCAACAGCCTGTTTCATCTTTACGATCAAAACTTGCTCAATCTCTTTCGTCACTACCACGAAAGTTTTCATGAAACGGTTCGTCATGCAGAGGAATATCACCCCAACCATGACAATAGCGCATATATTTTCACAAATACGGGCGATCTTCCCTTGCCTGCTCGTAGAGAGGCCGTTTGGAATTTGATCAGAAATGCAGCTCAGGAGATGCAAAAGACGATGCCGAAAATCCTTTCGACAATTAGGGATGACTATCTCGAAGTTTCTGTCGACGAAAACAATAAGGCCGCATGGCGGGACTACGTTCAATTCAAGAAGGAGCAAGCTCAAGCTCTTGAGGATGATCAATCCCACTAAGCAGGCACTTGTCGTTCTACGCAGGCAAGTTGTCGCGTCAGGTGCTGGATGGCGTCTCCTGTCAGCGTAAGGCATCTGCTTCTAGCCGATCACCGACAGGAGTTATATCGGAAATTGTTGCAGCGATCGCGAATATCGGATCTCGGCAACACTAACCCCGCCGATCTCTACAGATTTTGTGCCCGCTTCAGCCAACAAACATTGTTCTAAGAGCATAAGCGAGAAATAAGGTCATCGCCAAATGAGCTCCTCAGTCGGGTAACATGCGCCGGCTCGGCATACTGCAAGAACGCGATGTAGCCCCGAAGGCTATCGATTTCATCCGCGGTCAATTCCCCCTTACTGAACTTGAATATTTGCACCCTAAGTAGCCGCTTCCTATCTCGACCAATCGAGACCTCACCTTCCGAGCTTATATTCAGCCCAGTAATCTGACGTCCAGTCTTCTTCGATGCATGCCTAGTCTTCTCTTGATTGACAGTCAATGCAATCAAACCAAACTCAGCAATGACTTCAGGGAGCGCCTTCTCTACCTTGCAGAGCACATCGCGCTCATTGGTCGAAAAGGTTAGATCATCCGCATAACGTGTATAGACAACATATAGCCGATCACAAAATTTAGAGATGACTTCGTCGAAGCGATACATGAGAATATTGGATAAAGCTGGAGAGCTAGGGGCACCAATAGCCAAACGAAGCTGCTCCGTTCGCCTATCCAATTTAAACAAAATATTGCAGAGAATACGAATCTCAGCGTCAGAATAAGACGATTCCTTTAAGAAAACTTTGAAGTTTTCAGAAGTAATTGAGGGAAAAAAATCCTTGAAATCGACTTTCAAAAGAAAACGATTCTTCTGATGTGGCCGAACATTTTCCAGCAGACCTCGGCCACTACGATATGCAGTTGCGGCGGGATGAACTGGAAATTGGCTAAGTACATTTACAACCACCCACCGCTGAAGTAATTTCACTTCGGGAGTCGGCTGGGATATCTGACGAAACTTGTCGCTGTCTCTTTTTGGAATCTTGTATTCTTTATACCTAAAAGGCGCAGTGCCGATTAGGACTTCAAGCTCTCCAGATGAGAACGGGAGCGACTCAAGCATAAGTTCTTTAAGCAGCATTCTGCACCTCGCTCTTCTCTGCAGAAGAGGTTGACCTGAGGACTTTGAATGAATGCTTTCGCCACCTATCGCCCGTTGTCTGCTCAAAGAAGTTGGCTTTCCAGGACAACTTCTTCGCGGGCGATCCGCTAAACGCGTACTCAATCTCAGGCCGCTCTGAATCTATATCTACATATAGGCAGCGCTCGCCAAGTATCTTTTTCTCGTTGATGAAACCCAGATTTTTAAGAACAAAAAGCAATTGTTCTAGCCTAGCTTTGGGAATCTCATAGCGAAGGCACTTCAAAAGGTGCTGAATGTCACTTATTCGCGCAACTTGGATTAGCTCGACAAAATCAACTAATAAAAATAAAAGATGGCGCAACTGCCCAACTCTGAATGTCTCAGTCTTGGGCATATCGGCAAATCGCCGCTGGAGCTCCGTACTGATATATGCAGATTCATCGCTTCCCAGAGATCCATTCACAGAGAAGATTACATTCACGTCTGCAAACGCTTCATCTAGATATTTGAGCATGCCGAGGTGAATGAACGAGTCCTGATCATGTTCACTGTTTACGACCACAATCAGTTTTGGTGCTATATCCGGGTTTTTTACCAGGCACCCCAATTCAGCAATAGCACCTGCGGTCTCAAGAAATACCAGCACTCCATCGACGATGGCACATATGTCTTCTTCAAATGATAGGAGATCCTTGTAGGTATCGAAGTGGTTCCAGCTTTTGATGTGCTCTGGAACAATAAAGCTATCCGCCAACTTTGACGCAAGGAGCAGAAACGTGCCTCGCTGTGATAGTTCAGAATCGGGGTTTTCGGTTTTGCCCCCGAATATGGTCACTTTCTTTGGACCATTGACCACCTTCGATCTTTGTAGATCGATGGCCTCCGCAAAATTTTCTATTATTTTTAGCACGAAGAAGTCTCAACTACCATAAATTACAGCGCAGGAAGGCGTGTTCGTCGCGGCGAGCCGGGACGGGCGCGGCTTTCTGCGCTGTCAGTGGTACCAATTCATTCAGTCTGGCGCTCCGCCCGACATTAATGTCCAGAAATATGCTTGAACATCAAAACGCGTAATTGAGGTGATGACGGTATCACGTAATTAAAAAGCTCGTCAATAAGTGGAAAGAACGTGGCCGCCGCGCGTATCCGCTTCGGCCAGAAGCAGACCTTTTAGATTTAGCAGCTGATTCTGAAGCGTAGATAACGGACAAGTGCAGCCCCCACACCCATCTTCGCCTTGCGCAAGACTGGAACTGAGGTGGATGCATATTTTTTCAGAGCAGTTTGAAGGCACAAGCTGTCAAACGCTAATTTATGGCTCCCTTCTCAGCCGTGTACAATAATAAATACCGTCAGTAGATATATCCTAGGTAGACATGTTAAAGCGGAAGAAATTTGATTTCACAAATGTTCGCACGATGACTCCCGAAACAGTTGTTCTGGGCGCAACGGTTGCCGAATGGAATCGTCTTTTCACCGGCAATTTCGTAGAGAATTTAGAATTAGACCGACTACGATCTAAGTTGGAAAAAGACTCATCTGCCGGTGAGGGCTTAAGGACTGAGCAAATGTAAGATGCGGCGCAAAACAAAATCAGCGCAAAAATGCTTTCCAAACGGAAGGAATTGTTTATTGCAAGATTGCGTCTCAGCTCGACCCAAGTCTGTTGCCATCAAATCTTGCAGATATTAACGGTGTGCCTCTGAGCTGGGGCAGTTGCGCCATAAGCACTCAAAGTGCTGGTCCAATATCCCGGATAGGTTGACCACCAAACCATCTCGACAATGTCGTCATGGCTTCTGGTTCAAGAAAATGTGTGAAAAGAAGAGCTAAACGTTTTTTCGGCCGAGAGACTGCGACATAGAACAGGTTGCGATAGCGCTCATAGGCCTCCGCACGAGCTCCAATCAAGCTTGGATTTCCAGCCATTTTGAGGAACAGGTTGAAATCATATTCGTTCCAGCCACGCCCGAACACAACTAGGACGTTATCGAACTGGTCGCCCTTCACTCCATGTTTAGTCTCAAATGGAGAGTGGCCATCGAGATATTTACAGAGAGCTATGATCTCCTTATATGACACTCCGTGAAGTGCATGAAGCTCCTTAATGCGTCCCGTCAACGGGGTGCCGCTCAAAAGCGCGTCAGCAAGCGCACGCTCTTGGCGCACAACTGCATCGGAAAGTAGTGGCAAGCCTGTAGAAGCCAAATGTGCAAGTACATCACCAATCGTACCTGTCTCACGAAGCTCGCAGAGGCGCTTCATCGCGCTTGCCCACCTAGCCTTGTCAGCGGGACTGTTCATTACCGGACGCGAGGCATCAATCGCTATAAACATTTTGCCGAACTGCTTTGAGAGGTATGCGCGCGCAGCCGGCTCCAGATGTTCGTGAAAGTACGCGATGATCTCGTTGGCCTTTCGAGTGTAAGAATCATTGAACTCAAAGACGGTTCGCATTGAGCTATAGCCCATCTCTGCGGCCAGTGCTCTATGAGTTAACATCAGGATTTTCGTGTTTTTAGTAAAATCCCAGCCAGCTTTTTCCAGCTCGGTGCGCACAGTGCTAAGCGCTCGCGCCGCTTCTGCCTCAGGAAGATCGCCCTGCCAGTGGTTAGCCGTGAGCCGCCTGCCTGACCATCCGTTGGTATGAAAAGTCCTGACGTCGCCCGGTTCAGTAGGATCTTTTACCTCCTGCGCGAGTTCCCGACGAATGAGGTTCAAGCTGTCGACGATAGGCTTCGTACTGCGAAAATTCGCTTTCTTGTCGATACGCTTCAGCGCATCGTGGATGATTGCCCCGCAGCCGTCGCCATAGATCTTTTGCCAGTGATCTCCGAAAAAGCCGAATAGAGGAGCATATTTTTTGCCCAGGAAATGGCTTTTAAAACATTCGACTATCTTCGCGTTCGTATCTTGGTACTCATCTACAAAAATGAGTGGGAAGCGTGACGAGATCATGTTACGAAACTTAGCAGATTGCATGAGCTCAATGAAAACTGGAAAAATGTCTTCATGGTGCAAATTCGCAGTCCCGTTTTCAATGGATCGTCGGCCAAGAGTATAACCAACCTTGACGATATTCGCGGCTTGAAGTTCATCGAGCCGATCCTTCCAACCGAGGAGCGTAGGAACCAACTCGCAAAGGCGTTTTTGAAAAGGACTGACGAGCATCCATGCGAACGCATGGGTGGTGTCGCAGTAAATCGTCGGATCACCGTCCGTCTGCGCTATGATCATGTCCCTCGCAACATTCGTATAGGTGATACACGCAACTTGTTGATGGTTGCGTTGAAGCGCTCGTGACTGACTCAGTAAAATATAGCGAAGCGCAGCAATCAGCGAGTAGGTCTTGCCTGCACCTGCGCCGGCTTCAAACACAAAACTCTGCCCTTCATCGAGGCAGCTTTTCAGCGCATGCCATGCGCTGGCTGCGGCGACCTCGGCTGGATTTTGGTTGAGTTGGGAGGTCTCGTTCATTTAAGGACTCCGGAAGCTTCAGTGTCAACGAGCGCATTGATCAGATTGGCCGCCTTCGCCTCAACTGCTAGTGATATGCCGGGATCTACGACAGCGACATTGTTCATTGCAAGCCAGCGCAACCCGTCAGCAATGTATCGCGGGGTAACCCAGTTGGTTTTCTTAATTGCATATGTCAGTGCAAATTTTGATTTCTTCTGTTTTTCAGCTTTATCTTGAGCGGCTTTGGCAAGCACGTCATGCGTCGCACCGGTGATGCCAAACAAAGTTTGGTTCGCAAGGATGAATGCATCTTCAAACGTACGACCACACGGTCCATTCGGCGCTTCTGGGACCTGATAGGCTAGTCGAAGAGTGTCGCGAGTCTTGGCGTCCTCAGTCGCCAACAATGCTGTAGACAGAGAGAATAAATGCGTTTCATCGGAGACCTCTTCCTCGTCGCCCAGGTCGCCGTTAACGGTATGCAGGGATTTAGTGCCGGCCTTTGCAGGCTCTTCCCGTAGAGTATCTTGGGACGTTTCCGGACCAACTTCAGAACCAGTAGTAATTTCCTCACTAGATGCTTCGTTCGCCTCCGGTCTGGCGATGCTCTTCGTGAACCAGTGTTTAATGCAAGAATTGCTCGTACTCTCCCCCTGATGGACCAAGCAAGCTTCAAGTTTCTTGTCGTTGTTGCGTTTGACTGCATCGAGGTCGGTAATAATCAGGGTTCGTAGGCCCAAAAACTCGAGTAGCGGGATGAACAACTGTGCATAGGCCCCACCAACCTCCATGATCGTGATGTATTGGATTCCAAGCTTTAAGGATGGATCAATAGCATCAAGGGCACGCATCGCTTGCGGCAATATTAGCCTCTCAGTCGTCCCCTCAATCAGTATAGCCTTGTCCGCGAAAAAGAGATCACAGCGCGTGAGCGTAAGATATTGATGCAGAAAGTCAGAAACAGGCCCCTTTAAACCGGCGAGGTCACTGCTGAGGTCCTTCACCTGTGTAGATCGGACGCCAATAGGGAGTGCGGCTGAGGTCCGCGCGAAATAGCGGATGGTGTTGAACCTAGCCTCGTTCGCGATGTGAGGAGAGTGTGTAGATACGACGAATTGCACCGGCCACGAAACGTCTTCGCCTTCTGCTTCACATAATTTCCTTACAATTACCGGCAATTGCCGAATGAAGACTTCTTGCATCTGCGGATGGAGATGAGCCTCCGGCTCTTCGATCACGATCAGCTGCACGCCAGGTGCGTTCGGATAAGCCCGATACTCTCGGAAAAATCCAACGATCTTGAGTAAGATATAAAGGAGGTTGCGGTAGCCAAGACCATTGTAGGATTCGGGTAACTGCACTCCACTGTAACCAGCGTATTGAACTTTCGTGAAGTCGGACAAAAGTTTACCGACGTCTAGTTTTGTCGCCGGCTGCAATGGCATGTTATCCAGTCCCGGATACCCGAAATTCTCAATCGCGGGCATGAGCTTAGCTAATTGGCCCTTAAAATCCGTGTCTATCCCCACTTGGATTTCCTCTACGGCCTTTTTGAGCCCTTCCGCAATGTTTTTTTGCGATCCATCCGCCGTCGAAACGGATGCACTTATGAACAATCCCTCCAGCACCTTTGCAAGTACATCGGTGTCGCGGCCTCCGGTGCCGTCAAGTGCACGTTGCGCATTCACAAAACCAAGGGAGAGAAAGTTTGTAACCGATTTGTGCGTTGCCTCACGTATATCGGACGGGTCTAGCGGGTTTTCCGCCCATATACGTGTGGCGAAAAGATGCGGAACGCGTTCTGCCAAACTACGGAAGAGCGCTAGACGATCCGCGTCGTCGCCGTTTAGGACCGCTTTCTGGTGTCCTTCGAACAGGTCTGCAATCTTGCCAGAGGCAACACTTCGTGAGCACACGATAATCGCTTCCGTGCAATCATCGTCATCATCTAAGATGAATTGGCTGAGTGGTCCAAAACTGGGGATTTTAGGATCATATTCCACGTGAAGTCGAAGCTCGATCGACGGCACGATCGCACGAACTCTTTCAACATCAGTACCCTCTAGGTACTCCCTATGCGCCTCACAAAATTGGTCGTAGCAAGCACTGGAAAAATCCTCGATTTCGAACGTGCTACGCTCTGAAAGAAACTTTCGGATTATGTCCGAGAACGAAGTCTTTCCGCAATTATTACGCCCGACCACTACTGTGGTTTCATCCTCAAGCTGCAGAGAGATATTATGCAACAAGCGGAAGTTCTTTATCTTTATTGTCTTTATTTTCACGATGCAATCTCGTAGATAGATTCGATGCTAACTAGCACCCCAGATGCAGCTATTTTTTGAGAAACAGCGCCCCAACCAGTTTCGAATGTCAGACTTCTTCCTATTATTTGCTTAATAAAATTCCTGTACTCCATCACCAGCAAAAATAGGCTGTCTTGGCAGCACAAACAATGGCATTAGCAGTCACGCGCGCAGCCGCAGATACAACCATCTACCAGCTCCTCCTCAGAAAAAATTTACCTTTAAAAACGGCATATCTTAATGAATCACTTCTTCAGCTTGAGACAGATATTGGGACACGTTCGCAAATGACTTATGAATTTTATTGAGGCAACATTATTAAATCTGTCGCCGGAGTTAAGTCAAAAGCAAACGCGCGAGGAGCACACGGTACGGTATTAATATTTCCCACGCATCGAGCATCTAAAATCAACTTTCGTTGATGTTCTACGGTCGCGGGGAGAAAATCGATTGCATGAAGCTGAAGCGCGGAAAAGATGGGAGTGCGGTCAGATGAAGCTCGGCAGCCGCGAGATTAAAGCTCTTTCGCCAAGCGATTGCTTCGAACGACTGCAGAGTAGTTAGTGGAGGGATCATCGTATCTCGAAGTTCTTATGTTGCAGAATTCGACCAGTGATTTGACGATGACTCTGCACACGAATCGAGATGTTTGCAGCTAATGACATAGATGTCGATCGCAGCATCTTTTCGCGGCCACTGAAACGTATCGGTATTTTGCACAAGCAATCCGTTGACGAAAGTGTAGAAACCGTCAATCCCTCCGTCGTCACTCCCATCCACCCAGCAAACAAGTAGCTCTTCGCGACTCAAGTCATGGCTCTTCAGAATTTGTTCGAAGGAGAACAATTCGAAGGCTTCTCCTCGATCTCCAATCGCCTCAGAATCCATCTTCGCGTCATGATGCTATCGACAAGCAACACGTCGTTTTTAGCCATGCGTTTCCCCCAATTTTGTTATGCGTTCGAACAGCTTTTATGGTTGTAAGCTCGGACTTTCACTCAGAGCTTGCATCAACCAGTTCCGGAATAGCTGCATTTTAGGTAAACCACTTTCCACTTTTTGCGCGAACTCCAGTAAATGTCGGCGAGCATCTTCATCTATTGCTTTTTCGTGCGAAATCCTCTCTCTGAATCCCGCATCGGGAAAGAACGGAACTGGAGTATCTTTCCGCCTACGTTGGATGGTTGCGTCGTACCAATATTGAGTAGTAAAAGCTCCGCAGTGAGGGCAAGAAAATGCTGACTCAGAGATAGACGGCGAGACGACCTTGGCGTTCATGGCAGCACATTCCCAAATTGGAAACGAAAATATCAAGCGTTTTGTTCGTCTGAAACGGGAATCAGACTTAAAGGCCGAGTTTTTTCTTCATCCAAATCACCCCCGCCGCAGACAGCATGTCTCGCCAAGATGAGAAAGAAGATTCAGCTTGAATATAACGGTCCCAGTCTTCGTCCGGAATTGCTTTAAGATCCTCGACACTATCTAGCTTGAAGCCACTCCCGTCGAACAATGCTTGCGCATTTGGAAAACGAGTGTGCGCTGACATGAATTCGGGCGTGAGAAGATCAGGCAGCGGTACATTTTGCGTTCCATCAATTTTCGACGCGTTTTCTGCCAACTGTTTGAGATGCCGGCTAAATTCATCAAGGCCTTTGATTTCCATACGATCTCTCCAAAAAATTTTGAGGGCACTAAGCAGCTGAACAATTAAACGAAACCTTGAGATACTCCGTCAAGGAGTGTCTATATAAAAGATTGATCGAAGCACGGCTCAGAATCTGAAGACTGGAACCTCAGATGATCTTGTACAAATATGCGACGACAGAGACCGCCCTGTTGATGTTGCAGCATGGCACCATTACGTTTTCCAACGGAAACACATTCAATGATCCGACCGAATTGAGTTCGGCACATTACACAGGGGAATTACAATATCCTCATGGAGGGATAGGTCGTTGGCCATTTTTAAATAGCTTTGGCATCTGTTGCCTCACGCGAGCACCATTGAATCCCATCATGTGGGCTCACTATGGCGAAAAGCATCGAGGGGTGGTGATTGGCATCGATGCCAATGAGGCCGGCTTGAATGCCACGGACACCTGCGTCATACCAGCCAAATATGGATCGCTCATTTACACAGGCTCAAAACCTCAACACCCATACATCGGCTCCGAAGCCCCCGAAGTGATGCGTGGCGAGATCCAGCAATTTGACCCACTTCATTTGGAGGCACTGCAGCGCGCATTTCTTCACAAAAGCAGCGAGTGGGCATATGAAGAGGAGGTGCGAGTTGTGCGATCTGGTCGATATTTAGAGGAATCGGGGGCCAAACTGGAAAGGGACTCGAATGGGGATTTCACAGGGAGATACTTCGCTTCGATTCGCAAAGAATCAATAAAGAGCGTACACCTGGGTACAAGATGGCTTGCGCTTAATAGCGAAGAAGACAAACGCAGACTTGAGCAGATACGAGAGCATGTTCCCCATGCCAATATAGAGATCGCCTATTTTGACGACAGCACCTGGAAAATGAATAGCGCGGTTCTATGGTCACAAAATGGACAAGGTGTATTCAACACAGACATGAGAGAAAAAACAATCAACCAATTAAATCAGTCCGATCTAAAGCTGCATTCCTAATCAAAAACGTAAAGGATCGTCCGGTACCGGACGGCCACTCTTCTCTACTTAATACGACTTCCTTGCCGGCCTCGTTGAAGGAAAATTCAATGCCGCTCGTGATTTTTTTGAAGAGATCCTCTTCAAGATCTATACAAAGTGCGAATTGAAACAAGATGGTTGAAAGCAATGCAAGCTCTTGCAACGCCTCTTCTTGAGACTCTGTGGCGTTGACGTTGAGAAGAAGCTTAAGCTCATTCGCAACAAACTCCTTTCCAGTAATGTAGTACGACACATTGCACGGATAGACACCTCGCGTTATTTCTTTGTGGAGCCTACTGGCGGACCATGAGCCATCAATATAGCCCTCGTGATAGTCATCTGGGATGATACCATTTCCCTTGAAGACTTCTCTCGCACGATACGGCGACCATCCATCCGAGAAATTCACTGTTGGTGGATTCTTCTCTCTCATATCCAGATGGATAAGCCGTCCAATTGCAGCTCGAACCTCGGTACGTGTCTTGGGCGGCCGATTGCGGATGTCTCTGGTCCATCTTTGCAGAAATTTCGTACGAAGGTGGAATCGAACTACTGCAACGCATTTTGCGTATCTTCGCAACCACTTGTCTTCAATGATCGAATCTACTTGATAGCCAAATGCGGTCTGGTACTTGGTGACTGCAGCAAACGTGATGGTAAAGGGCAGCAATGCGAAGGAAAGAAGAAACGGGAGAAGAAAATCTTTGAACGTGCCGAACTGGGCGAACGAGTCGAAATCGACAACTAGTTTGTAAGCTGAATACGTCAAGAGCACCAAGCCCCATGTCACCAAAACCCCGGAGAGGAAGGAGGTAGCTGAAGCATATTCTGGCTTTGTTTCTGAAAACACCTTAGTCGCGGCAAAGAACGCAATGACCGGAACCGTAATTAGCTCCATCCAGAATGGCAGCGGGAAGAAATTGACGACAAACTGGATCGCAACGATTACTTTGATGTTGTCCTTAATTGTATTTCGCAAATAATGTTCGTCATTTGCAATGGTAGGGGTTCTGAAAAACGAGACGCAGGCGATGGTTAAAAACCAGATCACGGTCGTTTTAAGTAGACCGGCATCCCAGTAACCTACGTGATAAAGCGCAAAAACAAGGCCACAGACATATAAAGTCAACACGAGGAAAGGTGCCAATATTGGCCAACTACATGCCGTACGCACCAGGTTGCCGATCATGCTTGGCATCTGGTCTAGCGAAAACACCCAGACAGTAAAAACAAATAGCCAGATTCCTATAGCGATTTCACGCGTGGTGAAGATCTCGAACATATCTTCCTTAGAGGAAAAAATCTGCAATCAATAGAGAAGCCTCAACTGAATATTACATTCGAGCAGGCCAGTTCCTGAAGCCCCGTAAAGTCTCAATTTATTGGCGTGTATCCGATTGCGGAATGTCGATTTCGAATGAATGGGTGAACTCCTTCCCGTCTCAAATGAAGTTTACGAGTCAGCGGCAATGGCTGCAGTGCTCGGCGCACTGATTCCTCTGCAGGGCCGTCACGCTATCAGCTTCTGTTGTTCTAAGAGTGATGCCTCCCGCCGCCCTTTATTAAAGGTCTCCATCAGATAGGCACCATGCTGCGTTGGAGGGCCAATTTCTAGATACGGATAGACCATAGGCAGAAAATACTTGCCTTCAGAACGCAATATTTCCATTGCAAAAAATTCAATTGAGTGGCGCTTCTTGGCGGCACTTTTCCGTAAATATGCCCAATCGCAAAGTAGTTGCACGATAGGAACATAGCCATACGTGATCCATACCCAATCTGGCGATCTGCCTGTACTGCAGACAGGACATGCGCCAAACGTCGAAGAAAACCCAGTATTTCGATGCACAACCCAGTTGGAAACAAATTCATTTCCAAAATGCAATTATTTCAGCGATTTTGAACGGCCACTTCCAAACAGAAGCCGGAGGAGTGAGGAGGTCCGTTGACGACCTACCAATTTATTTGACGGAAATAGGGAGAAGGAAAGGGATAGATGTCATACGCCCATTTGGCGATATTTCAGAAAAAGACGCCAAATATTTAACCAAGGTGTTTGATACAGCAATACGAGATTCGGGCTGGCTTGACCTCAGAGAGGGCAGACCGACCATGCCGTCTGGCTTAGCGCTCAAACGTTACCTTTTGGAAACACGAATTTCAACAGGAAAGTTCAGAGTTAAATGGCGGAAGTCGTCTAAGTCTGGAGTGCGGGTCCAGGCCCAGAGCACCTCGCTCCACACTGGTGTCAGCTAACTCTGTCCTAAAAAGTCATCTAACTCTGGATTTTCCCTACTTTGTTCACTTAACTCTGGATTTCTTCGTTCTGGCGAGTAAATCGCGTAGTTCAGTGGGCACTATCAAGATGATCGCGCAGCTGTTCAGGAGTGAGTTTTTCGGCGGCCCCGGCCAGCTCCGACCAGCGCTCTCCATCACAGTCTTCGGCATAGGAAACAGTCCAATTCCCGGCCGGATCGGCTGAAAACTCATAGGCAAATTCCCAGTCGCCCATGACGTTGTCGTCCAGGGCTATAGCCTCATAGATGGGAAGTACGTCACGCATTTTTGGCGAAATTGGCTCGTCGCCATAGCCTGCCTGGAAGATAAAACGCAGGAAATAGCTGCCGGTATGAAAGTGGGCCCGGGGCTTGATCGAATCTGCCGACTCCAGCATGTCCAGTAGGTGAATCCCAACGGCTTCAGGAGAGCCGTTTTGCCGGCGAAAGTGAACTTGATTTTCCCCAAAACGTACGACGACCAATGACGGCATTCCCATGAGCAATATTTCCTTATGAAGGGCTTATAGATAAAGGATGAACGGAGTTCGGTCTTGAGTGACTTCCGAAAAATCCAGGGTTAAGTGACAAAAATCCAGACTTAGACGATTTCCGACATTAAATGAATAAAGTTCAGACTTAGCTGAATTCCGACACAACACTCAGCGCAGGCGATTAAACGCCAGCCCAAGCTCAAAAAAATCAAATTTAAATTTCTGCAGAAAATTTACGATCTTCATAGCGAAGATATCGCCTGAAGCCACAAAGGTCATACTCAGATGACGTTCAAGGCTTTGATTTTAAAGCGGAATATCAGTGTCATTATTTTTGATCGCAATGACATTAATTATGATCGCGGACAGCCATCGACGCCTTGAAAATTCCCCGCCCCATCCCTATACTTAGCACTCGTCACGGCAGAGTGCTAACAGCACCGCCGGACGCAATCCCCTTTTTCTTGCGGTGAGGTTTGCTGCATTTGGAAGAAAACCGTTGCAGGCTACGCCGCAATCAATGCTAACTTATTGAAAATTAAGGAGTTCTCATGAATCTTCGCCCTTTGCACGATCGCGTTATCGTCAAGCGCCTCGACCAGGAAACCAAGACTGCTTCCGGTATCGTTCTGCCTGACGCAGCGACCGAAAAGCCGGACCAAGGCGAAGTCCTGGCCGTCGGCAACGGCAAGATCCTGGAAGATGGCAAGGTCCGTCAACTGGCCGTGAAGGTCGGCGACCGCGTTCTGTTCGGCAAGTACTCCGGCCAGGCCGTGAAGGTCGATGGCCAGGAACTGCTGGTCATGCGCGAAGAAGACCTGTTCGCCGTCGTCGAGAAGTAATTCGGCATCCGGCCTTCCTTTTCCTTCTATATAGATAGAGAAAATCTGAAGGCCTGCGGCAGCAAGACAGCAGCCGGCGCCCCTGAAATTTCAGTCGCGCGCCAGGCTATATGAACTGAACCGAATTTCTGGAGAATCCAACATGGCAGCAAAGCAAGTTATTTTCGGCGATGAAGCACGCGCCAAGGTCGTCAACGGCGTCAACATCCTGGCCAATGCAGTCAAGGTCACCCTGGGTCCCAAGGGCCGCAACGTCGTGCTCGAGCGCAGCTTCGGCGCCCCGACCGTGACCAAGGACGGCGTTTCCGTCGCCAAGGAAATCGAACTGAAGGACAAGCTGGAAAACATGGGTGCCCAGCTGGTCAAGGAAGTCGCTTCCAAGACCTCCGACAACGCCGGTGACGGTACCACCACCGCCACCGTGCTGGCGCAAGCCATCGTGCGCGAAGGCTTCAAGTACGTCGCCGCCGGCTTCAACCCGACCGACCTGAAGCGCGGTATCGACAAGGCTGTCACCGCCATCGTCGGCGAAGTGAAGAACCTGGCCAAGCCCACCACCACCTCCAAGGAAATCGCTCAAGTCGGCTCGATCTCGGCCAACTCCGACGCGGACATCGGCGACATCATCGCCAAGGCCATGGAAAAGGTCGGCAAGGAAGGCGTCATCACCGTCGAAGACGGCAAGTCGCTGGAAAACGAACTGGACATCGTCGAAGGTATGCAGTTCGACCGCGGCTACCTGTCGCCGTACTTCATCAACAACCAAGAGAAGCAGATCGTCGCCCTGGACAATCCCTTCATCCTGCTGTTCGACAAGAAGATCTCCAACATCCGTGACCTGCTGCCGGTGCTGGAACAAGTCGCCAAGGCTGGCCGTCCGCTGCTGATCGTGGCTGAAGACGTCGAAGGCGAAGCCCTGGCTACCCTGGTGGTCAACAACATCCGTGGCATCCTGAAGACTGCTGCCGTCAAGGCTCCTGGCTTCGGCGACCGCCGCAAGGCCATGCTGGAAGACATCGCCATCCTGACCGGCGGCCAAGTGATCGCCGAAGAAGTCGGCCTGACCCTGGAAAAGGCTACCCTGGCTGAACTGGGCCAAGCCAAGCGCGTTGAAATCGGCAAGGAAAACACCACCATCATCGACGGCAACGGCGAAGCCGCTGGCATCGAAGCACGCGTGGCAATGATCCGCACGCAGATCGGCGAAGCCACCTCCGACTACGACCGTGAAAAGCTGCAAGAGCGCGTGGCCAAGCTGGCTGGCGGTGTTGCACTGATCAAGGTTGGCGCTGCCACCGAAGTCGAAATGAAGGAAAAGAAGGCCCGCGTCGAAGACGCCCTGCACGCTACCCGCGCTGCTGTTGAAGAAGGCGTCGTGCCTGGCGGTGGCGTGGCCCTGCTGCGCGCTCGCGCCAACGTCAAGGACCTGAAGGGCGACAATCCTGACCAGGAAGCCGGTATCAAGATCGTGCTGCGCGCCATCGAAGAACCGCTGCGCCAGATCGTCTTCAACGCCGGCGACGAGCCGTCGGTGGTGGTGAACAAGGTGCTGGAAGGTTCGGGCAACTTCGGCTACAACGCTTCCAACGGCACCTACGGTGACCTGGTGGAACTGGGCGTGCTGGATCCGGCCAAGGTGACCCGTTCGGCCCTGCAGAACGCTGCCTCCGTGGCCAGCCTGATCCTGACCACCGACGCCCTGGTGGCCGAAGTGGCAGAAGACAAGCCGGCCGGCATGCCTGGCGGCATGGGTGGTATGGGCGGCATGGGCGGCATGGACGGCATGATGTAATTGGCCTTCCGGCTGCGGGCCATGCGCTGCATGGCCTGTGCTGCAAGTGAAAAACCCGCATCAGCAATGATGCGGGTTTTTTCTTGCCCTGCGCTCGGACCGGCTCCCTTGCGCCATCACCAAAACGATGCCAAGGCCCTTGCGTACCCGCGCTGTCAGGAAAGCCGCTCAGCGCACACTGCGCCGGCACCATGTGTCGTGCCGCAACGAGGTATAAAAAAAACCCGCATCCTTGCGGATGCGGGCCAAACATCGGGCTCCCACGAGCCCGGATGCAGTGCCAGATCTTAGAAGCTGTGGATCAGGCCGGCGTTGATGCCGGTCTGGCTGCGGTCCAGACCAGGGACGCGTTCCTTGCCCAGGCCGACGCTGTACATGTCGGACGAACGCAGGTTGCGTACGACGGCATAGGTGCTGGTGCGCTTGGACAGGTCATACTTGGCGCCCAGGTTGACCTGCAGCAGGCGGCCATCGGCGCTGCCGATGAACCTGGCGCGGGTGTACTGCAGGCTGCTGATCAGCGACAGAGACGGCGCGACGCGGTAGTTCACACCGATATCCAGCGTACTGCTGGAACGGTTGTTGGCACCGCCGATGACGTAGTGACCGGTGCTGTCCATCGTGTACTTCGGCTGGGGATTACGGCCCTTGGGATGTGCCAGCGAGGCGAAGCTGTAGTCATGCTTCGGATTGTTGGCGATCTCCGACGGTACCTTCCCCAGCGGCAGCGCCACGTGCGAATAGGAACCGTAGACCCTGGCCGCACCGAAGTCGTAGGCCGCAGCCAGCGTCCAGGTCTTCAGGCAGGTATCACCGGCACGGTCCTTGCCAACCACCTCGCCCTTGCAAGCCGCAGGACCGTTGACATCACTGGAGCTTGCGCCCAACTTGCTCTGGAAATAACCCAGACCGATGTTCAACGGACCATTGGCATAGGTACCACCCAGGCCGAAGGACTGGCCGGCGCCGGTGCTGCCGGCTGTCTCGCCGAAGCCGTAGATGACGCTACCGGTGAAACCGTTGAAGTTCGGGGTGTTGTAGCGGATGGAGTTGTTGACGCGCTCGCCGTTGGTGCGATCCAGGTTCAGCGAGTGGACCCGGCTGACCACGCCGCCGAAGTCGCCCGCCGAGCTGATGCTGCCCACATCGTCCAGGACGTCCTTCTGGCGGCCGGCCAGGATGGTACCGAAGTTGCCGGACAGGCCGATGGTCGCCTGACGGCCCCACAGCACGCCGCCCTGACCTGCCTCGCCGGTATCGACATTGAATCCGTTCTCGATCGTGAAGACGGCCTTGAGGCCGCCGCCCAGGTCTTCGATACCCTTGATGCCCAGGCGCGAACCCTTGAGCAGACCGGAATCGAGCGCCATCTGGCCGCCCGTCTCCTTGCCGTCCTTGGTGGCGATCTTGTTGGTATAGGACAGGCTGGCATCGACCGCACCGTAGATGGTCACGCTGCCGCTTTGCGCGTGCGCCGCGCCGGCGAAGGCACCCAGCACGGCCAGGGCCAGGATGGACTTTTTCATAGAGTACTCCGTAGTGGTTTGATTGCTGTTGATTGGCGGGCGGGCGTCGCAGCATGGCGAAGGGACCACCCAGGCTTCCCAAAGTAAATCAAGAAGTCACGGCAAATCTAAACCGTCTTTATTTCTTCAAAAGCATCATTCCTTGAATTTCATTCATTTATGAGACTATTCCGATGTTTTATCACCACACCTGTCGCGTATAGTGGGAGTCAAACTTGGGAGGCCATCAGAAATGGAAGCGGCATTGATGGATCACCACCCTGCCCGCCACGCGCTCGATGACCAGACGATGTTCGCCATGCAGGCGCAGGGCGAACAGACCGGGCAGACGCAGGGGCAAGGCCACCTGTCGAGCCGGTGGAATGCAGGAGTCGTCACGTAGCCGACGCATCAAATGAAGCAACTGACGCGCAACCCGACGGTCGTGACGGCGCCACCAGGCCAGGTCTTCCCGGGCCAGCGGGGTCATGCAGAGCGGGGTCATGTCGGATTGTTCAGCGGCAGCAGCTCGGCGCGCAGTTGCAGCAGGCTGCACAGCAGACGCTCGGCGTTCAGATCGTTGCCCAGCAGGTGCAGGGCTTCCTGCACCCCGCGCCAGACAGGTTCGCGCACCAGCACCAGGTTGTCGGCACCTTCGCGGGTGAGAATGACTTCATCGATATCGGCCAGCTCCAGCAGCGCATCGAGGCGCAGGGCGAGGTCCGTGACAGGAAAGGCGTACATGGGAGGGATTCCGGCGTCTTTGCCCGGCGCGCTGCAGCACGCCGGGCAAAAATTCAGGAAGATAAGCGCCCGCTGCGTCATCCAAGGCATTCCAGCGAAAAATGGACTGAACGACAAAATTTATTCGAATACTTTCTCGTTCAACAACGAGACAAGCTATTGTCCTGCCCTCTCCGCGAACCGCGATCCGGTCAGCAAATCCAGTCCACAAAGCACTTCCCGCCCCGTGCTAAGACGCGCCGGTTATATACATAGGCGAAAATTTATTTTCCCTATATAACCTTGCAGCCTTAAAATAACGGCTTCTTATAAAAATATTGATGGCAGTGGAGACCTGAGGTCCTGACCCGCCCGCAGCGTCCCATGATGCCGCGCTGGCGCAGGCGCCCGGGGCCCGCTGCCATTTCTTCTTTTTCATCATGATCGAAATACAAGCTGTCACCCAGCGCTTCGGCAATGTCGACGCGGTGCGCCATGTCGATTTGTCGATCCGCAAGGGCGAGATCTTCGGCATCATCGGCAGAAGCGGCGCCGGCAAGAGTACGCTGGTGCGCACCCTGAACCTGCTCAACCGCCCCACTGCCGGCCGCATCCTGCTCGACGGCCAGGACCTGACCTCGCTGTCGGCCTCGCAACTGCGCGAGGCTCGCCGTGGCATCGGCATGATCTTCCAGCATTTCAACCTGCTCTCTTCGCGCAGCGTCTACGACAACATCGCCCTGCCGCTGGAACTGGCCGGCAAGAGCAAAGCCGACATCGCCGCCAAGGTCGAGCCCCTGCTGGAACTGGTCGGACTGACCGCCCTGCGCGACCGCTATCCGGCGCAGATTTCCGGCGGCCAGAAGCAGCGCGTAGGCATCGCCCGCGCCCTGGCCAACGATCCCAAGGTCTTGCTGTCGGACGAAGCCACCTCGGCGCTGGACCCCGAAACCACCCGCTCCATCCTCGACCTGCTGCGCAAGATCAACCGCGAACTGGGCCTGACCATCGTGCTGATCACGCACCAGATGGAGGTGATCAAGGACATCTGCGATCGCGTGGCCGTCATGGAAGCCGGCCAGGTGATCGAACAGGGTGAAGTGCTGGAGGTGTTCCGCCAGCCGCGCCACGAAGTCACCCGTGCCCTGATCGGCGACGTCATCGCCCACGAACTGCCCAAGGGGGTGCTGGCGCGTCTGCGCGAACGCCTGGCGCGTGCCGATGCCGGACAGGGGACCGACCACCTGTTCCGCTTCGCCTTCACCGGCAGTGATGTGGACCAGCCGCACCTGTCGGAAGCGGTGCGCCGCTTCAACCTGAACTTCAACATCCTGCACGGCCAGATCGACGAGATCCAGGGACAGGCTTTCGGTTCGCTGGCGATTCTCGCCAACGGCACCCAGGACAACATCAACCAGGCCATGCAGTACCTGCGCGAACAGGGCGTGGTCGTCGAGGAGCTCAACCATGTCATCTGAACTGATCGATCTGTTCATCAGCGCCTTCGGCGAGACGCTGATGATGGTGGCCATCTCCGGCGTGGTCGGTTCGCTGCTGGGCATCCCGCTGGGCATCGCCCTGCACATCACCGAATCCAAGGGCGTGCTGCCCAATGTGGCGTTCAATCGCGTGGCCGGCCTGCTGGTCAATGCAGTGCGTTCCACGCCCTTCATCATCCTGCTGGTGGCGGTGATTCCGATGACGCGCTTCTTCGTGGGTACCTCCATCGGCACCGCCGCGGCCATCGTGCCGCTGACCATCGCCGCCGCGCCCTTCATCGCGCGCCTGGTCGAGACCGCATTGCGCGAAGTCGATCACGGCCTGGTGGAAGCGGCCCAGGCCATGGGTGCCACCACCTGGCAAATCATTTACAAGGTATTGGTGCCCGAGGCATTTGCTGGTATCGTCGCCGGTCTCACGATCACCTTCGTCAGCCTGGTCGGCTATTCGGCCATGGCCGGCGCCATCGGCGGCGGCGGCCTGGGCGACCTGGGCATCCGCTATGGCTACCAGCGCTTCCTGCCGGAAGTCATGCTGGCCGTGGTGCTGATCCTGATCGTGTTCGTCCAGGTGGTGCAATCCCTGGGAGACCTGCTGGTCCGCAAGCTCAGCCACCGCTGAGCACTGCAATCTCTACAAAAACGGCAGCTATCTGCTGCCCACCTCAAAGCTCGAAAGGAAAGTCATGAAGCGTCGTCAGTTGATTCAATTCATCGCCGGTCTGGGTCTGGCCGCCGGCCTGATCTCGGCCCCGGCCATGGCCGAAGACCAGATCAAGATGGGTGTGACCGCCGGTCCCCACGCCGAGATCATGGAACAGGTCAAGAAGCTGCTCGAAAAAGACGGCGTGAAGATGAAGGTCATCGAATTCACCGACTACATCCAGCCCAACGCCGCCCTGGCCGCCGGTGACCTGGACGCCAACTCCTACCAGCACCAGCCCTACCTGGATGCGCAGATCAAGGACCGTGGCTACAAGTTCGTCAGCGTTGGCAGCACCATCACCTTCCCGATGGGCGTGTACTCCAAGAAGATCAAGTCGCTCAACGACCTCAAGCCGGGCGCTCGCGTGGGTGTGCCCAACGATCCTACCAACGGTGGCCGTGCCCTGCTGGTGTTGCAGGCCAAGGGCGTGATCAAGCTCAAAGCCGATGCCGGTCTGAAGGCCACCCCGCTGGATATCGTCGAGAACCCCAAGAAGATCAAGATCGTCGAGCTGGATGCTGCGCAACTGCCGCGTTCGCTGGATGACTTCGACGCTGCCGTCATCAACGGCAACTACGCTGAATCGGCCGGCCTGTCCCCGACCAAGGATTCGATCGCCGTGGAAGCCTCCACCGGTCCCTACGTCAACGTGATCGCCGTGCGCGCTGCCGACAAGGACAAGCCTTGGGTCGCCAAGCTGGTCAAGGCTTATCACAGCCCGGAAGTGAAGAAGTTCGTGCTGGAAAAGTACAAGGGTTCCGTGATCACCTCCTGGTAATCCGCCACGCCTCACTTGCCTGCATCAACGAAAAGGCCAGCTCATCGAGCTGGCCTTTTTCATTGAGCGGGAATTGGTGGCTTGCCGGTGATCCCCAAAAACTTAGTTTCTGAAATCCGCTTTCTAAGTTTTCCGCAGAGCAAAACTTAGATTCAGCGCCCCCGGTGATCCGGAGCGTCTCGCCAGTCGTAGTCCTCGTCATCTTCCTCTTCATCCTCGGCCTGCAGGGCATCAGGATTGTCGGTGGACCGATAAGTCGCCAGCAGCTCGGCACGCGACTGCGGTGTCTCCAGCGAGATGCGACCCAATGCACCGCTGCGATAATCCTGCAGGAAGGTATGGGCGGCCTTCTCGAAATCGAAGTCGCCTCCCTTGAGACGAAAACCGCGCTTGGCCGCCACACCCTCTACCACCGCCACGCCATCCATGCCGTCAGTATTGAAGCCATACCGTGCCTTGAGCAGTTGCGGATAACGCTGCAGCAGCAGGTCGGCCAGAAAGGTCGCCACTTCCTCTTCGATGAGGGCATTGCTGCCCACCGCATGGCTGGCCGCCAGCATGAGACCATCGCTGGGATGCTCGATCTTGGGCCAGAGCATGCCGGGGGTATCGGTGAGCACCATGTTGTTGCCGAGATAGAGCCGCTGCTGCGTCTTGGTCACGGCCGGTTCATCGCCCACGGCGGCCACGCGCTTTTTCAGCAGCGCATTCATCAGGGTCGACTTGCCCACGTTGGGGATGCCCATGATCATCATGCGCAGCGGCTTCAGGGCGGTGCCGCGATGCGGTGCCACCTGGATGGCCAGCTTGGGCACGCGCGCCACGTCCGAGGGCTTCTTGCAGGACAGCGCCACGGCAGTCACGCCCTTCTGGCTGTTGTAGAAGTCGATCCAGGCTTGCGTAGCCACCGGGTCGGCCATGTCGGTCTTGTTCAAGATCTTCAGGCAGGGACGCTGGCGCGCATTGCGCAACTGCTCGATCATGGGATTGCAGCTGGCCTGCGGCAGGCGGGCATCGACCACTTCGATGACCATATCGACTTTTTCCATGCTCTCCGCGGCCTTGCGGCGGGCGGAGTTCATGTGACCGGGGAACCATTGGATGGACATGCGGAGCTTCTTTCTGATGCGTATTTCGTGAAGGCGCTATTTTACGGCCCTGCCCCGCCAAACCCTAACAAATCCCCAAGAAAACGGCCTGCCGCGCACAAGTCGGGGCAGGCCATTGGACAGGGAACAACACCCGCACTCACGCGCGCCGGGTCACCCATTGCTCCTTGACAACGCCCACAAAGCGCCACACCAGCCACAAGGCGACGCCGTAGGCCAGCGCCATCACGCCGAAGGCCAGCGGATTGCGCAGACTCCAGCCCTGAACGCTGTGCAGGATCGCGCCCATCAAGGCCACGCCGACCAGCGCACCGATCTGGCGATTGGCATTGAGTGCCGCCGCCGCGCTGTTGGCATGGGCCTTGCCGGCCACCTGCATGACCACCGTGGTCATGGCGGGAATGGCCGTACTGATGCCCAGGTTGGCCGCCGCGCACACCAGGGCCAGCAGCCAGTAAGGCGTCTCGGGACGGAAAACCATCGCCACGGCGGTAAAGACCGTGCCCACCGACAGCCCCAGCAGCAGCGGTACACGCGGCCCCCAGTGGGCGGCCATGCGGCCCGACATCAGATTGCCGAAGAAGATCACCGCCATCATCGGCACCAGCTGCAAGCCGGTCTGCAGCGCATCCGCGCCCCTGCCCTGCTGCAGGAACAGCGCCAGATAGAAGAGGTTGCCATAGACCCCGAAGTTGATCAGGAACCCGATACCATTGGCCGCCGCAAACTGCGGCGTGGCAAACAGCGCCTTGGGCAACAGCGGCGCAATGCCGCGCAGTTCATGCCGCACCAGCGCCACCGCAGCCAGCACCGCCACCGCCAGCGCAGCCAGGATGCGCGGCGAGGTCCAGCCATACACCGGTCCCTGGATCAGGACGAAGGACAGCCCGGCCAGCATGATCACGCCCGCCAGATGGCTGTAGAGGTGCAGTGCGCGGGCATGGCCGACCACCTGCGGAATGAACCTGCGCGCCATCAGCAAACCCAAGAGGCCCACCGGCACGTTGATGAGGAACACGCTGCGCCAGCCCAGCCAGTGGATCAGCACACCGCCCAGCAGCGGCCCGGTGGCAGCAGCCAGGCCGACAGTCGCCGACCAGACGCCCAGCATGCGGGCACGCACACGGTCATCCTCATAGACGTGCGTGAGCAGGCTCAGCGAACTGGGCATGAAGAAGGCCGCGCCCAAGCCCTGCAGCAGACGTGCCGCGATCAGGAAGGGGCCGTTGGGCGCGGCCCCGCACAGCAGCGAGGCCAGCACGAACAGGAACAGCCCGGTCAGGTACAACCGGCGCGCCCCGAAGCGATCAGCCAGAGCCCCCCCCACCAGCAGCATGGCGGCAAACGTCAGCGTGTAGCCGTCGACGATCCACACCAGCATCGACAATGGCGCATCCAGGCTGGTGGAGATATTGGACAGCCCCACGTTGACCACCGTCACGTCCAGCATGGCCATGACGAAACCGATGGCCAGCGCCACCAGCGGCAGCATGCCGGCATGCGGGGTGGCACGGGCAATGGGAGGTACCAGCACCGAGGCTGGCGCGCGAGGGCATTGTGTGGAAGACATGGCAACAGGACTTTCTGCACGCACGGTGCGAGGGAGAACCGCAAACCCGCGACCGGAAACGCCGGGGCGGGGTTCAATGGGGCAGATTCTAGGCTTGGACAGTGATGCAATAAAGAGGTATAAGATCAGCACGCTGATGCAAATTTGCATCAGGCCATCACTTACCTCCCCTCTTGCAGCAAAGGCACATCATGGATTGGGACAACGCCCGCATCTTCCTGGCCATCTATCGCGTGGGCACCTTGCGCGGGGCCGCCGAACAGCTGGAGATCGACCAGGCCACTGTGGGCCGCCGCCTGGCCGCCCTGGAAAGCTCGCTGGGAGCGCGCCTGTTCCTGCGCACGCCCAGCGGCTACGTACCGACCCCGGCGGGCGAGCTGGCCGCTGCGGCGGCCAACCAGATGGAGCAAGGCGCGGAACAACTGCAACGGCAGATGCAGGGCATGGACGAACGCCTGTGCGGCGTGGTGCGGCTGGCGGCCACCGACATTACGGCGCGCCATTTCCTGTTACCGGCCTTGCACCGGCTGCGCCAGGAGCATCCGAAAATCCGCGTGGTGCTCTCGACCTCCACCCAGATCACCAACCTCACCAAACGCGAAGCCGACATTGCCGTGCGCACCCTGCGGCCGGATGCGCCAGACCTGATCGCGCGCCATCTCAAGCGGCTGCATACCGGCATGTATGCCTCGAAAGCCTATGTGAAAAAGCGCGGAATACCCGATCCCGGTACGGGCCTCAAGGGACATGACGTAGTGATCTATCCGCGCAGCGTCTCGCCCAGCAAGTCCGAGCAGATCTGCGGCGAATCCATCGCCCACGCCAGCGTGGCCATGGAAGTGAGCACCGGCCTGGTCATGTATGACAGTCTGCAAGCGGGTTTCGGCATTGGCGAACTACCCACCCACGTGGGCGACAAGGCCAGCGGCCTGGTGCGCATCTGGCCGCAGCGCGCCGTGCCTTACGACATGTGGCTGGTGCTGCACAGCGACCTGAACCGCACGGCGCGGGTGCGGGCGGTGGCCGATGCGATCATTGCGGCGTATGAGGCGTATGAGGCGTATGAGCCTGCCGAGGTTTGATGAAGAATCCGGCATGCGGCCTGTGCATAAAACAAGGCGCGAAAAAAACCTTGGTTTTTATCGCGCCATTTCTTGAAACCGCCTGTGGAAAATCCAACGTTCATTCCAGGTCGGCCAAGACCTTCAGGTGCGCCACCACGCTGCGCCCCAGCGCCGAGAGGTTGTAGCCACCTTCCAGGCAACTGACGATACGGCCCTTGGCATACTGGTCGGCGATCTTCATGATCTGCCGCGTCATCCAGGCGTAGTCCGCTTCCACCAGGCCCATCTGGCCCATGTCATCCTCGCGGTGGGCATCGAAGCCGGCCGAGATGAAGATCATCTGCGGCTGGTGCGCATGCAGCGCCGGCAGCCATTTCTCGTTCACCAGCTGGCGCACCGCATTGCCATCGGAATAGGCCGGCACCGGCACGTTGACGATGTGCGACTCGGTCGGCCCGTCGCCCGAGAAGGGATAGAAGGGATGCTGGAAGAAGCTCACCATGAGCACCCGGGGATCATGGGCAAAGATATCCTCGGTGCCATTGCCGTGATGCACGTCGAAATCGATCACCGCCACCCGTTCCAGTCCATGCACCTCCAGGGCATGGCGCGCGGCAAGGGCCACGTTGTTGAACAGGCAGAAGCCCATGGCCTTGTCGTGGGTGGCATGGTGGCCGGGCGGACGCACCGCGCAAAAGGCATTGTCCAGCTCCCCGGCCAGCACCGCATCGGTGGCGGCCACTGCCGCACCAGCTGCGCGCAGAGCGGCTTTCCAGCTGTGCTGGTTGAGCAGGGTGTCGCCATCAACCGAATGATAGGACTGGCCCGACAGGCTCAAGGCATGGCTGTGCTCGCGCACGTAGTCGACGGCCGCGGCCGTATGCACGCGTTCCAGTTCGGCCGGATCGGCCAGCGGGGCTTCGCGGCGGTCGAGGAACTGATCGATGCGGCTCAGGATCAGCTGGTCCTCGATGGCCTCCAGACGAGCGGGGGTCTCGGGGTGCCAGTCCCCCATTTCATGGCGCTGGCAATCGGCGTGCGTATAGATGGCGGTGGTCATTCTTGCTCTTGTTGCGATCTTGTTGCGATGATATTGCCACCCGGCAAACATCCTGCCAGCCGGGTTGTCTCCTTGGGCTAGTGTACATTGGCTGTCGCTGATCGTGGTCAAAGCCTGCTCACGCGCATGCACCGGCATGGGGCGGGGTGGCCGATGCGGTATACTTGGCCGCTTGTCTGGCCTCCCCCTGCTGCTCATCCCGCTCATGCCCATCTCCCTGCCTCGCCTGACCGCCCTCGTTTCCTCCCTGCTCATTGCCACATTGTGTGCCCTGCCGATGACCGCGCAGGCGCAGGACGGCAAGTCTGTGGAAAAGAAAAACCAGAAAAAGGCTGTGGATAAAACACACAAGAAACCGGCAGAGAAAAAAAACAAGCCGCAAGCCAGGAAGAAAATCGCCACCGATGAACAGGGCGAGTTCGTCAACTTCAATGAATGGAAGGACGTAGCCCGCTTCATGGATGAAATGGTGGACCGCAACCATTTCCAGCGCAGCGATCTCAATGCGCTCTTCGCGCAGACCCGCTACGTGGATAGCGCCATCCAGCTCATCAAGCCGGCCCCCGTGACCAAGCCCAAGAACTGGACGGCCTATCGCGCCCGCTTCGTGGAACCGGTGCGCATCAATGCCGGGGTCGATTTCTGGAACACCTATGGCGTGGCCCTGGCGCGCGCCGAGGCGCAGTATGGCGTGCCGATGGAAATCATCGTCGGCATCATCGGCGTGGAAACGGTCTATGGCCGCAACACCGGCAACTTCCGCGTCATGGATGCGCTGACCACGCTGGCCTTCGATTATCCCAACACGGCCAACCGCGATGCGCGCATGGCCTTCTTCCGGGGCGAACTGGAAAACACCCTGCTGCTGGCCCGCGAGGCCGGCATCGATCCGATGTCCTTGCGCGGCTCCTATGCCGGCGCCATCGGCTGGCCGCAGTTCATGCCGGGCAGCATCCGCGAATATGCGGTGGACTTCGATGGCGACGGCAAGATCGATCTGCGCAATTCTCCGGTGGACGCCATCGGCAGCGTGGCGCACTATCTGGCCGTCCATGGCTGGCAGCGCGGTGAGCCGGTGGCCTTCCCGGTGCAGGTCTCCAGCGACAACCGCCAGTGGGAAGCCATGCTCAACCAGGGCCTGGAAGCCAAGTACACCGCCGACGAGCTGCATGCCGCCGGCATCTCCACGCCGCCCCTGCCGGCGGGCATGCGCTTTGGCCTGGTGGACCTGCAGAACGGCACCGGTCCCACCGAGTACTGGATCGCCACCAACAACTTCTATGCCATCACGCAGTACAATCGCAGCTACTTCTATGCGATGTCGGTGGCCGACCTCGGTCGTGCCGTTGCCACGGCACGCAACCGCTGACCTTCCGTCCTGCCCTGATTGCCCTGATTGCCCTGACTACCCTGTTGATGAGGGAGCGCGCACGGCGTGCTCCTGCTGCTTCCCTTCCACGATAGAACCACGATGAAACGCATTGCACCCCTGGCCTCCACGCTGATGCTGACGCTGGCCGGCACCTCGCTGAGCCTCTCGGCCACCGTCCGCGCAGCCGATGTCGGCGACGACAAGGGCGACTCCCTGCCCACCGTCAACGTCACCGCCAGCGGCACCGGCAAAGACGACAGCCGGGCACGTTCGGCTGCCGTGGCCGGTTTCGACGATGCACCGCTGATCGACACGCCGGCCTCGGTGGCCGTGGTCACCGCCGCGCAGATGCAGGACCAGCAATCGCGCCTGCTCTCGGATGTGGTCAAGAACGATGCCTCCATCAACGAGAACTATGCCCCGGTCGGTTACTACGAGAACTTCAGCATCCGCGGCATCACGCTGGACCCGGCCAGCGCCTATCGCATCGACGGCCTCACCGTGGCCGGCGAGCAGACCGTCGCACTGGAGAACAAGGAGCGCGTCGAATTCCTCAAGGGTGTGGCCGGCCTGCAGGCCGGTGTGAGCAGCGCGGGCGGCATCGTCAACTACGTCACCAAGCGTCCGGCCGATGTGCGTTCGATCACGCTGGGGACGGACTCCTACGGATCGCGCTATCTGGCCACCGACCTGGGTACGCTCTTCGGTGACCAGAAACAGTTCGGCCTGCGCATCAATGCCGCGCACGAAGACATCCACTCCTACGTCAACAATGGCGATGGCTGGCGCGACTTCGCTTCGCTCTCGGCGACCTGGGCGTTGTCGTCGAAGACGCTGGTGCAGTTCGACGCCGAATACCAGCAGAAGGCCCAGCACTCGGTGGCCGGTTACCAGTTGCTGGGCGGCACCACGCTGCCCTCGGGCGTCTCGCCCCAGACCATGCTGACGCCGCAATCGTGGGCGCAGCCGGTGCGTGACAGCTCGTTGAACTACCGCCTGCGGGTGGATACCGATCTCAATGCCGACTGGCATGCTTACGTGCAGGCCGGGCGCAGCCGGGCAGTCATCGACGATAATCTGGCCTTCCCGTATGGCAGCGGTGGCGGGGCTTCTTCAAGCTTTGCCGCCAATGGCGATTTCGACGTGTACGACTATCGCGTACCCGGTGACGAACGCCGCAATGACGAGGCGCAGGCCGTCATGACCGGCAAGTTCGCCACCGGCTGGCTCAAGCATGAGCTGACCATGGGGATGGCCATGTCGCGCCGGGTGGTGGATAAATCGGATGGCATCAGCGTACTGGTCGGCAGTGGCAACATCTATTCCGGCACCCCGGCACTGGCCCCGGCCACCGATGTCCCCGGTCCGGCATATCGCAATCTGGACAGTCGCCAGAAGGCGCTCTTCTTCAGCGACCGACTGCTCTTGTCCGAGCACTGGCAAGCCATTGCCGGAGGCCGTCAGGTGTGGCTCAACGAACAGGCCTTCGCCTCCGATGGCAGCGTCACCCGCACCACCTCGCGCAATCTGTTCCTGCCGCAACTGGCCTTGATCTTCAAGCCCATGCACAAGCTCTCGCTCTACGGCAGCTATGCCGAGACGCTCACGCTGGGGACCTCGGCGCCGTTCTGGGTCAGCAACTTCCCGACCACGCTGCCGCCGTCGGTGGCACGTCAGCTGGAAGCCGGCGTCAAATACGATGTCTCGCCGGATCTGGCCCTGACCGCGGCCCTGTTCCGTATCCGCAAAGCCTATGAGTATCAGCAACCGGACAACAGCAGCAGCGGTTTCACCTACGTCCAGCAAGGTCGGCAGACCAACACCGGACTGGAGCTCGGCGCCAGCGGCAAGCTCAGCGCGCGCCTGTCGGTGGGTGCCAGCGTGACGGCCACCCGTGCCCGTGCCAGCGACACCGGTACGGCCGCCTATGACGACCGGCAGGTCGTGAACGTGCCGCGCCTGCGCAGCAGCGTCTATGCCGACTATGCCCTGCCGGGGGTGGAGGGCGTGAACCTCATGGGCAGCTGGCTCTACAGCGCCAGCAAGCCCGCCACCCGCGATGGCAGCGTGAACCTGCCGGCCGTGCACGTCTTCAATGCCGGCCTGCGCTACCGGCTGCGCATTGGCGGCCACACGGCCACCCTGCGCGCCAATGTGGACAACGTCTTCGACAAGCGTTACTGGAAAGATGCCGGCCAGTACCTGGGCGACGGCTACGTCCACCTGGGCGCACCGCGCACGGCGCGCCTGTCCTTGCAATATGATTTCTGATTTGCTGTTCTGCTGAAAGCCCATGGACGCCGCTTCCCATCACCTCACCCGCGTCATCAGCCACGGCATGGGCGTGGAGCCTGTCATCTCCGACTGGCCCGCGCTGACCTCGGCCGAGGTAGCGCGCGTGCTGCGCCACTATCCCGGCGTGGGTCAGCCGCTGCGACTGGAATGGCACAGCCCGCGCCCGTTCTCGGCAGCCTGCGTGATGCAGACCGAGAGCGGCCCCATCATCGTCAAACGCCATCACGCGCGCGTACGCGATGTAACGGCGCTGGCCGAAGAACATCGCTTCGTGGCGCACCTGAAGGCGCGCGGCCTGCCGGTCAGCAGCGCACTGACCACCACCGACGGCGCCACTGCGCTGGCCGACGATTACTGGACCTATGAAGTCTTTCCGCTGGCGCCGGGAGTGGATCTGTATCGCGAGGCGATGTCATGGACGCCTTTCACCAGCTGCACCCATGCGCATTCGGCGGGTCAGATGCTGGCCCGTCTGCACCAGGCCTCTGCCGGTTACGATGCCCCGGCAAGACCGGCGCGGCCGCTGGTGTCGAGCTTCACGATCTTCTCGCAGGAAGATCCGGTGCGTCCGCTGCAGCACTACATCGAGCAGCGCCCGGCCATTGCGGAATATCTGGAAAACCGCCCGTGGCGTGGCGAAGTGGCGCAGCACCTGCTGCCCTGGCATGCCGCACTCAAACCCTATCTGGATGAATTCGTCCCGCTGTGGACGCACAACGACTGGCACGCCTCCAACCTGCTGTGGACCGATGCCACCGATCAGGCCAGGGTACAAACCGTGCTCGACTTCGGTTTGTGTGACCGCACCTGTGCGCTGCACGACCTGGCCACGGCCATCGAGCGCAACATCGTCGAATGGCTGGCCATCCCGCAGCGCGCCGTGCAGCTGGTGCATCTGGATCTGCTCGATGCGATGCTCGACGGCTATGCCGCCACGCTGCCCCTGAGCGCACGCCAGGTACGCGCGCTGGCGGCACTGCTGCCGCTGGTCCATGCGGAGTTTGCGCTGGCCGAGCTGGATTATTTCCATGGCGTCACGCAGTCGCCCCAGAATGCCTCGCTGGCCTATGACACCTACTTCCTCGGCCATGCCGACTGGTTCCACTCTAACGAGGGACAGCGCTTGCTGTCGCATCTGGAACAGCGGGCACAGGGGCTGGCAAAGACCTAAGTTTTTTCTGGCTGCACATTAAGAAAACGCGACCGAAAAACTTAGTTTTTTGGTCGCGCCGGATGCCAGACGAAGCAGAGGATCAGGAAAAGTCCTTGATCGTCTGCGGTTCGATCAGCACCATGTTTTCATTGGCGCCCAGCCAGATCTGTCCATCCTGAATCGTGCATTGCAGCTGCATGGTGCGCTGGGCCAGTGCGGCCAGCGCCTGGCTGGCCTCGGCGGGGATGTTGACGACCTTGAGATTCCTGGCGCGGTCGACGCGGCTGCCGGTCTGGTTCCACCAGATGTGGGAGGTGCTGCTGTAGCTGTACACCAGGACCTGTTGCGCGCGGCCACAGGCTTTGAGGATGGCGCGGTCGTCCGGTTGCCCGACCTCGATCCACAGCTCGATGGCACCGGTCAGGTCCTTCTGCCAGAGGTCCGGCTCGTCGGTATCGGACAGGCCCTTGCCGAAGGCCAGCGCCTCGCTGGCATGCAGAGCGAAGGCCAGCACGCGGATCATCATGCGCTCGTCGGTCTCGGAGGGATGGCGGGCGATGGTCAGTGCGTGCTGCTGGTAATAGTGCCGATCCATGTCGGAGATCTGCAGGTCGGCCTTGAAGATGGTGGATTTGAGCGCCATGGGAATCTGTTCGTGCAAAGGAAAGGCAAGCGCGCGTGGCGGGCCGCCGTCAAAGGTTGGCAAGCATAGCCGATCTGGCGCGGCTGTGGGCGATTGTGGTGAGCTCCTGGTAGTGCGTGCGACAATGCCGCTATGAGCACTTCTTCACCTTCTCCCGCTTCCCTTCCGTCCTCTCCCGCTGACGCAGAGGTCGTCGCGCTCACGCGCGCCTGGCTGGAACAGGCCGTGATCGGCTTGAACCTGTGTCCTTTTGCCAAGTCTGTCCATGTGAAGGATCAGGTCCGCTACCGCGTCAGCCGGCATCAGGATTGGAATGAACTTTCAGTTGATCTGGAACAAGAACTGAGTTTTCTGGCAAAGGCCGACCCGGAACAGGTCGACACGACCCTCTTCATCATGCCGCTCGCATTAGCCGATTTTGTCGAGTACAACGATTTCCTGGACTGGGCCGATCGCCTGCTGGAAAGGCTGGGGCTGGAGGGCGAGCTGCAGATTGCCAGCTTCCATCCGGACTACCAGTTTGCCGATGCCGAGGCCGACGATATCGAGAACTACAGCAATCGCTCGCCTTTTCCCATCCTCCATCTGTTGCGAGAAAGCAGCATCGACCGGGCGGTCGCCGCCTACCCCGATGCGGCAGCGATCTTTGAGAAAAACATGGCTACCTTGCGCAATCTGGGCCTAAGTGGCTGGAATATGCTGCCATTTGTCGTATCAAAAGAACAACGCTAGCAAATGGGCAAAAAATCCTGTTAATATCTGTTACAAATTCGAAAATGAGTTTCTGCAACTATTGTGGACTAGAATTTTCTGACTGCATGAAAAATGTGCAATTATTTCTATATAGACATAGAATTATTGTTGTGCTGCTCCAAGCGCACTGGGTCAGAGAACAGAGAATTAGATAAGTGTTGTTTTGAAGCCGTTCTTTGATAGGGCTTTCGATATCTTGCAGAAAAAGGCAACGCCTTCTCGGATAACGTCAGTCGCGTTTTGCAGTTTTACAAACAATTAATGCATAGGCGCACAGCCTTCCACAAACATCTGCATAATGGAACGTCCCGATCATGACTACCCACGATACTGCTGAATCCAACTCGATCTCCGATCAAGTCAACTACGATCCCAACCACCTGCTCGATGCGCTGATCGAAAAGCTGCATCTGAAGAACGATGCGGCCCTGTCCCGCGCGCTGGAAGTGGCGCCGCCGGTGATCAGCAAGATCCGTCACCGTCGCTTGCCGGTGGGCGCATCGCTGCTCATTCGCATGCACGAGGTGAGCGAACTGTCGATTCGTGAACTGCGCGAACTGATGGGCGACCGTCGCGAGAAATTCCGCATCAGCGACAAGCAGTTCAAGCCGAAGCCAGGCGCAGCGCCGGGCGCACCGGCACCGAGCGGCAGCGGCATGCCGGAATGACACGGCCCGGCTGGGCGACATCGCCACGCCGGACGATATGAAAAACGGAGCCATCGGCTCCGTTTTTCATTGCATCTCACTGCCTCGCTCAGGCCGGGAATACGCCGGTAGAGAGATAGCGATCACCGCGATCGCAGACGATGAAGACGATGGTCGCATTCTCCAGCTGATGCGACAGGCGCACGGCTACTTCGCAGGCGCCCGCAGCCGAAATGCCGCAGAACAGCCCTTCGGTCACGGCCAGCTTGCGCGCCATGTTCTCGGCATCGGCCTGGCTGACCGACTCCACCTGGTCCACGCGCGACCGGTCGAAGATCTTGGGCAGATAGGCTTCCGGCCATTTGCGGATACCGGGGATGGATGAGCCCTCTTCCGGCTGCGCCCCCACGATCTGCACTTGTGCATTCTGCTCCTTCAGATACTGCGACACGCCCATGATGGTGCCGGTGGTGCCCATGGCACTGACGAAGTGGGTAATGCTGCCCTTGGTATCGCGCCAGATTTCGGGACCGGTGGTCTCGTAGTGCGCCAGCGGATTGTCGGGGTTGGCGAACTGGTCGAGGATGAGGCCCTCGCCATTCTTCTGCATTTGCTCGGCCAGGTCGCGGGCGTATTCCATGCCGCCGCTCTTGGGGGTCAGCACGATCCTGGCACCGTAGGCGGCCATGCTCTGGCGCCGTTCTTCGGACAGGTTCTCCGGCATCAGCAACACCATCTTGTAGCCGCGCATGGCCGCCACCATCGCCAGGGCGATGCCGGTATTGCCGCTGGTGGCTTCGATGAGGGTATCGCCCGGCTTGATCTGGCCGCGCGCTTCGGCGCGGGTGATCATCGAATAGGCGGCACGATCCTTGACCGAGCCGGCCGGATTGTTGCCCTCGAGCTTGCCGAGGATGAGGTTGTTGCGGCGCCTGGCTTCTTCGCCGCCGATGCGTGGCAGCTGGATCAGCGGGGTATTGCCGATGGTGGATTCGATGGTCGGATAGGACATCTGCTTGGCTTCCTTGCGCAGCCGTGCGCGGGCACGGGGCGTTCTTTGGTCGAAACGGCCATTCTAATATGACTGCTGCGCATGTGTTGGCGGCGCGACCTAACAAGATCCTTATAAGGATATAGCCAAATCATTTAAAGGATTTTCTGTAGAGGATCGCATGCGCGATCATTGCAGGTCGCGGTAGCGAGGCAGCATGTTCAGTTTGGCCAGCCGGATTTCGATGGCGCAGGCGGACCTGATGTGGTCTTCGTTCTCCGCGGAAAATAACAGCAACCGTACGATACTATCCGCAACACAGTGGCGGACAGGAAAATGCAGCAACTCAGCATTGAGAAATCGGCAGTCGCGATCAGCGCCATCCCAGGTTCACAAGCCAGCCAATTACGCGCACACTGTGAGCTCGCTCAGGCGCGCACAATAGTCAGGCAATCGATCACAACAACAATCTGCGCGCTGTTCATGGAGACGACATGCACACCCACGACATCACCAACCAGGTCCCGGACCTGTGCGACTACAACCTCTACCGCAGCGATGCTGCCCTGGTCGAAGCCGTGCAGCGCGAAGGCGCACACTGGCACGACTGCACCCTGGCCAGCCAGGGCGAGGCGCTGGGCACGGCCGAGATGAGCGAGCTGGCCGACCTGGCCAATCGCCACGGCCCGGTGCTGCGCACCCATGACCGCACCGGCCATCGTATCGACGTGGTGGATTTCCACCCGGCCTGGCACACGCTGCTGGACCAACTGCGTCGCGCCGGCCTGCATGCGCTGCCCTGGGTGCAGCCCGGGGACGGCGCCCACGTGGCACGCGCAGCGGGATACTTCCTGCATGCGCAGGTCGAGGCCGGCTCACTGTGCCCGACCACCATGACCTTTGCCGCCATCCCGGTGTTGCAGCAGGAGCCCGCCCTGTTCGCGCAATTGCGCAGCCGGCTCTTCTCGCGCGAGCACGACGGCCGCGACCTGCCCATGACGCGGAAGCGCTCCATCCTCATCGGCATGGGCATGACCGAGAAACAGGGCGGCTCCGACGTACGCAGCAATACCTCCATCGCCACCGCGGCCGATCCGCTGGATGGCGGACGCGGCAAGGCCTACCTGCTGTGCGGTCACAAGTGGTTTTTCTCGGCACCGATGTGCGATGCGCACCTGATGCTGGCCCGTACCGAGAATGGCCTCTCCTGCTTCTTCGTCCCGCGCTGGCTGCCCGAGGGCAGCCGCAATCCGATACTCATCCAGCGTCTCAAGGACAAGCTCGGCAACCGCTCCAACAGCAGCAGCGAAGTGGAATTCGAAGACGCCATGGGCATCATGGTCGGCGAGGACGGGCGCGGCATTGCGACCATCCTCGAGATGGCCAACCACACGCGCCTGGACTGCATCATCGGCAGTGCCGCGCTGATGCGCCAGGCGCTGGTACAGGCGCTGCACCATGCACGCCACCGCAACGCCTTCGGCCGTCGATTGGCGGAGCAATCCCTCATGCGCACCGTGCTGGCCGACCTGGCCCTGGAGAGCGAGGCCGCCACCCTGCTGATGCTGCGCGTGGCACATGCCTTCGATGCACCGGATGACCCGCTGCAGCGCGCATGGAAGCGCATCATCACGCCCGCCGCCAAGTTCTGGATCTGCAAGCGCGCGCTGGAATTCACCGGCGAATGTATGGAAGTCTGGGGCGGCAACGGCTACGTGGAAACCGGACCGATGGCCCGGCTCTATCGTGAAGCCCCCGTCAATTCGATCTGGGAAGGTTCGGGCAACGTGATGTGCCTGGATGTGCTGCGGGCCATGAGTCGCGAGACCGAAGGCCTGGCACGGTTGCTCATGGAACTGGACGATGCGGCCATGGCCCATCCCGCCCTGGCGCTGCGGGTGCATGCGCTCAAGCAGATGCTGGCGGCAGGCGAAGAAGAACAGCAAGCCGGTGCCAGGCGCCTGGTACAGCAACTGGTACTGGCCTTGCAGGGCATGCTGATGCTGCGTCACGCGCCGGCGGGATCGGCCGAGGCCTTCCTCGCCAGCCGTGCCGACAGCGATGGCGGACGGGTCTACGGCACCCTCAATGGCACCAGCGCAGCCGCGCAGCAGGCCATCCTGCAGCGCGCCTGGCCCGAAGCATGAGGGCGCGGTATCAGCCCGGCAGTGACGGCATCAGCGGACTGCGTTCGGCCCAGGCCACGAAGAGCTTGCCCCGACGCGCGCGCGGGCGACGCTTCTTCATGGCCGAATAAACCAGCTCGGCCAGGGTGCGCTGTTCGGCCGGACTCATGGTCAGCGACATGCGATACATGCGCAGCAGCATCAGGGCATTGTTCATGAAGGCGGTATCGGCAGCATCGCTGCGCGCCAGCGCAGCCATCTGCGCCGCCACGGCCAGGGTGCGCGCGCCCTCGGCGGCGGCTTGCGCGGGTTGACGCGATGCCAGGGGATCCTGTAGGGCGATGCGCTCGAGCACCATGCGGTAGGAAGCCTCCACCTCGCCGGCGCTCTCACCGATGGCGACACCGGCCAGACCGGCCAGCAGTTTTTCCAGTGCGCTCAAACTGACGGCATGACCGCTCCGCCCACCATCGCGCCAGCCGCCCCCGGCGGGATCCACCAGCCAGGCCAGGAAACCATGATCAAGCTGCGTCATCCGGGCCGCACGGCTGGCCAGCAGGCGCCGTGCGATCACGGCCTCTTCGCTGCTCATGCGAGCGGCATGAGAAGCGAGCTCGGCGACGGCGTCCATGCTGCCGACCTCGCTCGTGGCACTCCCCTGGCCGGTGGCAGAAAGGCCGGCATCGGCACGCCAGCGGCGATAGGCCGCCAGGTCGTGTGCCAGCGCGTCAATCTCTTCCAGTGCCATCGCGTGCGTCTGCGCATAGGCGTAGGCCTCGGCCAACAGGCGTCGATCTCCATAGGC
Source organism: Herbaspirillum sp. C9C3 (assembly GCF_013359625.1). Taxonomy (NCBI): domain Bacteria; kingdom Pseudomonadati; phylum Pseudomonadota; class Betaproteobacteria; order Burkholderiales; family Oxalobacteraceae; genus Herbaspirillum; species Herbaspirillum sp. C9C3. Next base: position 222,640 of record NZ_JABFMQ010000002.1, on the reverse strand, counting down.
AAGGAAGTCGCGCGCACTGGTCCCCGTTGCGGCACGGCGTACCGGAGCCGGTTCATCCTCCCGGCGCGCAATGCCGAAGACGCGTTGCAACAGCATCAGATAAGCGCTGTCCTGTGCAGCGTGGGCACTGTTGCTGACCTGCAGCAGATCGGCCAGGCGCGGAGCCGCAGCGATCAGTTCGGCCAGCGACGGTCCCAGGCGCGGCAGCAACAGGCCCCGGATCACACCACCGGCCAGCGCCAGCGGCCCCAGCGGCAGCACCAGAGTTTCCAGCATGCGTGCCAGTTCGGCCTGTTGCTGCGGCGGCAGTGCGGCCGGCGCAGACGGTGACGCCAACTGGTAGAGATCGAGATATTGCTGCAGCAGTTGCGCGTAGTTGTCCGGATAGGCAGTCTGCTCCAATGCAGACAAGCTCGCATGGAACACCAGCGCCGCCGTGATGACCGGCTTCCAGTCACCACTCTCCAGCGCCCGCTGGAATACCGGTGCCCAGAACTTCTGGTCCAGGACAGTGCGCTGGTTGGCGGCCGCGTAACGTTCATTGATGGTGTAGGCCCCGCTGTCGTCATAGACGATGGCCGAGAGTTCAGCGCGCGACTTGTCTGCAAACGGATTGTCGGCGCGTCCATACAAGGACTCGGTGGCCTGCTGCGCCTGGCGCAGACGTTGCGGATCGTCCGAGCGCGGCAGCTCGGCATCGGCTGCGGCAATCGCCTCGGCGCCACGGCGTGCCGCCACCAGGCGCGCTTCAATGGCAAAGAGCGTGTCGCGTGTGATGGGGCGCGCCGCGTCGATGACGGACTTGGTAACAGTCTGCAACGAACTGTCCTGGACCGCTTCGGTGGAATCCACCGCCGCCGTGGTCACGCTCTCGACCGCCGTGGCCAGGGCGGCCATGAGCTTGCCCTGGGCCGACAGCGAGAGCGTTACGCCTTCTTCCGGCAAGACGGTCGCCGCCGCAGCAGGCGTGGGCGCAGGCGCCAAGGCCGTGTCATTGCGTGGCTGGTTCTGCTGGTTCAGTTGCGCAAGCGCTTCACGCGCCATGATGACCAGATCGGTTTCCATTGCCATGTTCACTCTCCTGGTTCGGAGTTCTCATGACTTGGTTACGGTAAAAGATCGTCAATCTTTACACTTGCAAACCGGCATCATCCAGGCGGGACGCGGCGTCTCGGGCGATGACGGCCCGTCGCGATGAGACCGGCGGCTCAGGATTTCTCCGATGCGCGTGGCCGCGTACAAACGCTACAGTGGTCTGCATCGAGGAGAATCCCATGAACAAGACCCATGCCCTCATCGCGCTGCTGGCGCTGATGCTGACCTGGCAAGCTGCGCGCAGTGAACGTGCCGTGGCCGCCAATGCCGGTGCACTGGACATCTCGGTCGTGGTCGCCGAGAAATGCCGGATCGATTTTTCCGAAGGCAGCGCCGACTTCTTCCAGGTTTGTTCCATTGGTCAGAGCAGCACCACTGAGCGCACCCAGCAGGTCATGGGCGCCAACATCGCGCTGTCGCCGCAGGATGATCCCTACTTCCTGGAGCGAGACCCCGAGCGTCCCGGGCAGGTCGCCCGCGTCGGCGATGACCCGCCCGCCACCGACGCGGCCGGGCGGCGTGGTCCCAAGGTAGTCGTCATCCCTTACTGAGATCGCGCTGCCAGCGTGATGCGACGCTTGTCCTGGCGTGGCTGGAAATGCGTGGGCGTGCTGTGCAATGCCTTGCGGAACATGTTGGAAAATGCGCTCTGGCTGCGATACCCCAGCGCCTGTGCCACCACCCCCACGGCATCGCCGCGTGCCAGGCGCACCAGGGCCTGACTCAGATGCACTTGTTGTACCCAATGGCGAAACTGCAAACCCGTTTCCTTAGGGAAGAGCCGGATCACGGTGCGCACGCTGGCGCCCCCCATCCCTGCCCAGTCCGCCAGGGAGAACTGCCGCCCCGGATCGGCCAGGATGGCTTCGCAGATGGCCTGCAGGCGGCGGTCGCGCGGCCACGGGATGGCCACCGGAATGGCGGGCGCGCGCGCCAGTTCCGACAGGATCAGTTCAGCCACATGGCCGGCGCGACTGTGGGGCGCATACTCGCGCGGTTCGGCCAGCAGCGCCAGGATCAACTCGCGCAGCAGGACCGACACTTCCAGCAGGCGACATTGCCCGCCCAGCGCGCGCCCCTGGGCCTGGTCGATGTAGAGCGTGCGCATGCTGACCCGGGTGAGCATCAGGATCTCGTGCTCCACCTGCGGCGGTACCCACAGCGCCCGTTGCGGTGGCACCAGCCACACGCCTTGCGGGGTACGCACCTGCATCACCCCCTCCACCGCATAGAGCAACTGGCCGCGCCGGTGCGAATGCGCCGTCAACAGATCCCGCGCCGACAGTTCGCGGGCAAACGCCACGACGCTGCTGGGCAGGTGCTGGAACGCATCCACTTCGGCACTGGGACACACGGAGGTCAGGTGGGCACGCATGGCATTTAATCGACAACAAGTGTCATCATCATCAATAGATGCCAATGATACGCTTCGAGTCTTCTTCCTGCATGCCATTCCCGACACCATGACCAGTGCCACCGACTCCAACGCCACCGCGCCCGCCAGCGCGACGGCCTCCGCCAATTCTCCTGCGGCCATTGCCGCCCAGCCGCTGGTGATGAGCATCATCCTGGCCTGCGGCGGCGCGCACCTGATCAATGACATGATCCAGGCGCTGCTGCCCTCGATCTATCCCATGCTCAAGACCGGCTACGGCCTCAGCTTCACTCAGGTCGGGCTGATCACGCTGACCTTCCAGGTCACGGCCTCTCTGCTGCAACCCTGGATCGGCATGTATACCGACCGCCATCCGCAGCCCTGGCTGCTGCCCAGCGGCGCCGTGGCGACCCTGAGCGGCATCGTGCTGCTGGCGCTGGCGGGCAGCTTCGGCGCCTTCCTGCTGGCCGCAGCGCTGATCGGCATCGGCTCTTCCACCTTCCATCCGGAAGCATCGCGCATCGCCCGCATGGCCTCGGGCGGTCGCTTCGGTCTGGCGCAATCGACCTTCCAGGTCGGTGGCAACGCCGGCTCGGCCTTCGGTCCGCTGCTGGCCGCAGCCATCGTGGTGCCGTATGGCCAGGGCAATGTGGCCTGGTTCGTCTTGCTGTCGGTGCTGGCCATCGTGGTGCTGTCGCGGGTATCGCGCTGGTATCGCGGCCATCTCGCGGCCAACAAGGGCAAGGCCAGGGCGCGCGTGGCGCAGACGCTGCCGGCCGCTACCGTGCGCCGGGCGCTGGTGGTGCTGGCGCTGCTGGTGTTCTCCAAATACTTCTACATGGCCAGCTTTACCAGTTACTTCACCTTCTATCTGATCGAACGCTTCCACATGTCGGTGGCCTCTTCCCAGTTGTACTTGTTCCTGTTCCTGGGGGCGGTGGCGGTGGGCACCTTCGTTGGTGGCCCGATTGGCGACCGCATCGGCCGCAAGCTGGTGATCTGGATCTCGATCCTGGGCGCCGCCCCCTTCGCTCTGATGCTGCCGCATGCCAACCTGTTCTGGACAGCCGTGCTGTCGGTGGTGATCGGCCTGGTCATCTCCTCGGCCTTTGCCGCCATCGTGGTCTATGCCCAGGAGCTGGTACCGGGCAAAGTGGGCATGATCGCCGGCGTATTCTTCGGCCTCATGTTCGGCTTCGGCGGTATCGGCGCCGCCCTGCTGGGCCACCTGGCCGATCTGTACGGTATCGCCTGGGTTTACGGCCTGTGTGCCTTCCTGCCGCTGGCGGGCGTGCTGACGGTATTCCTGCCGGATGTGCGTGAGCGCTGAGCTTCACTTATCACCTGATACACAAGAATAAAAAAACGCGCTGGCCTGCGAGCCAGCGCGTTTTTCTTCATATAGCGCACCTGGCGGCGCAGCCCGGCTTCGGCTCAGGCCGTTACCAGCGGCGCGGCTGCAGCCAGCTTGCTACGACGGCGCCAGGCCATCCAGCCCACCATGCCCAGACCGGCCAGCAACATGGCGTAGGTCGATGGTTCCGGGACCGGCGCGACGCTGCGCAGCGAGGCGTTGGAAGTGAACAGGGTGACGTTGGAGAACGCCGGCACCTGGCCGCCGTTGTTGTTCCAGTTGATGGCAAAGGTGCCACTCTGGGTCTGCCCGGCCGTCAGCACCAGATTGTCGAAAAGGAAGGAGCCCGTGGCATTGCCGGCGTGAATGCCCAGCACCAGATCCATCTGCAGGCTGTTGCTGGAGGTAATGCTCCAGGTGCCGGACTTGCTGCCGTTGGCCAGACTGAAACTGAGCGTCAGGTTGGAACCCAGCACTGAATTGGTGGAGCCCGAGAGTGCGCCGGTGGAATCGATCTTGCCCAGCAGGTTCCAGCTACCGCCGCCGAAGGAGCTGCTGAACAGGGAGCTGTTACCGTTGGGGCCGGCCTGCGCATTGCCGCTCGCCCAGACGAAATTGTTGGCCTTCTGTCCGTCCAGGGTCACGTCATTGACGCCGGCACTGCCTGCGCCAGCACCACCGGGAGCAGCGACCGCGATTGAACTGGCTACCAGAAGGATGGCTGCAATCAGGGTTTTCATGGGTTCCTCTTTGTTGTCGAATTGATATCTCTTTAGATCTGATTTTAATCAAACGACAACAAAAAGTTGAGCAAATTTTACAACTTGTTGTTATTTAGATCACAAATTCTTGCTGTTGTGAAATTCATTGCCGCACAGTATCGCGCAAGCGGAACAAGGCCACGATTTCCGCCAGCCGCGCCGCCTGCTCCTGCAACTGCTGGGCTCCGGCGGCGGCCTCTTCCACCAGCGCGGCATTCTGCTGGGTGGCCTGGTCCATATGGGCCACAGCGTCATTGGTCTGCTGGATACCCTGGCTCTGCTCGCGGCTGGCCGAACTGATCTCGGCGACTACGTCGCTGACCTTGCGCACGCTCTCGACCACGCTGCGGATGGTGCTGCCGGCATCACTGACGGTCTGCTCACCGGCACGCACCTGTTCCACCGAATCGCCGATGAGGACCTTGATCTCCTTGGCAGCGGTGGCCGAGCGCTGGGCCAGCGAGCGCACTTCCGAGGCCACCACCGCAAACCCGCGCCCCTGTTCGCCGGCGCGCGCCGCTTCCACGGCAGCATTCAAGGCCAGGATATTGGTCTGGAAGGCGATACCGTCGATCACGCTGATGATGTCCACGATCTTCTGCGAGGACGCATTGATGGCATTCATGGTCTGCACCACCTGCTCCACCATGGCACCTCCGCGTCCGGCGATCTCGGAGGCCGACTGCGACAGCTGGTTGGCCTGCTGGGCGTTGTCGGCGTTGTGGCGCACGCTGGAGGTCAGCTGCTCCATGGCAGCCGCGGTCTGTTCCAGGGAACTGGCCTGGGACTCGGTGCGCTGCGACAGGTCCATGTTGCCGCTGGCGATATCGCGCGTGGCGGCATGGATGGTATGGCTGGCTTGGCGGATGTCGAGCATGACATGCTCCACCTTGTCGACGAAGCGATTGAAGGCCGCGCTGATGCGGCCCAGTTCGTCGGCGCTGCCGTGGGTGTCGAGACGACGGGTCAGGTCGCCATCGCCGTCGGCGATTTCTTCCAGTGCGCGCTGCACCACCGACAGCCGCCGCAACATGCGCGAAACCAGCGCACCCAGCACCAGGGCGGCCAGGATGGTCACCAGCACGGCCATGACGCCGGAACTGGCCAGCATGGCCGAGAGCGAGGCCAGCGCATCGGCGCGGTCCACGGCCACCACCAGCAACCAGTCGGTCCCGGCCACACGGGCGGCATAGAGCATCTGGCGGCGGCCATCCAGGCTCAGGTCCAGATGGCTGTTGGCGGCCATGGCCGCGGTCAGCGATTGCGGGGTGATGGCAGCATCCAGGTCCGACAAGGGTTTCAGACGCAGCTTGTCATTCGGGTGGGCGATGATCTTGCCGCCCAGATCGACCAGGAAGGCATAGCTGTTGGGCGTGGGCTTGATGGCCACCACGTCGGCCACGACACTGTCGAGCAGCACGTCGGCGGCGGCCACGGCGCTGACCTGACCGTCCTTGCTGACGGCTTCGGCGAAGGTCACCAGCAGCTTGCCGGTACTGGCGCTGGTGTAGGGGGCCGTCAGCACCGGCCCCTTGCTGGAGGCCGCCAGCTGGTACCAGGGCCGCTTGGTCGGATCGTAGTCCGGCGCGCGGCTGCGCTGCTGCGAGAACACCGTGCGCTTGTCGGCATAGCCCAGATAGGCCAGATCGAAGCCGCCGGCGGTCTCGGCCGCCTTCACGAAGGGCAGCGGCTCGGCGGCGTCGGCGGATTGCTTGATGGAGGACACCACCAGCTTCCTGGCATCGGCCCACTCGGCGATGGCCGATGCCTGGCTCTGCGCCAGCTGGGACATCTGGCCGTCCAGCGCGACCATGGTGCGCGAGCGTGCCGTGAGGAAGTTGGTCAGGACGATGGCCAGCATGGCCAGCACGACAATGCCAGCACAAAGGGCGATGAGTCGGGTACGCAGCGAGGAAGAAGTCATGATGTGAGGATCTGGAAAAACTGTGGATGATCGTGCAAACGCCCGCGCCGGCTGCGGCAAAGCGGCAGCCGGACCTGAAGGCAGGATGGAATGTCGTTATGACCCCGGTCTGACCGGAGTGCAGGGAATGGCCCCGTCCACCTCACGAGCCCGGCCCCTGCCGTGACTCGCCCCATTCTGATGCGACTGGACGCCATGTCCGGATCGTTCCCCCGTTGTAGTCCTGCGATCCGATTGCTTGCAAGCGTAACAGCGGGCGCACCGGGAATTTCACAAATTCATGCAGTTCTTGGCAAAGCCATATGAAGTGATGCGCGCATGCCACGTTGCCCGCCGGGAAGCCTCGTCAGCAGACCACTTCAGGGCCGCTGCAAAGTTTTCTCCGGTTTTAAGTCTGGCTTAATTTTCGGGGCCTAGAGTAGCCACATCGAGACCTCCTCTTTCCCCTTGTCCGCTGCGACGACATCCAGCGGATCTTTCAGCCCGTCCTTCCCCGGACGGGCTTTTTTTCGTCCGGGCCGGCACCGGCGGCCAGGCGACCGGGCCCGTCAATGGCATGGCAACGAGCAGAATCTTTCACATATGCTCAGGCATATGAGATGATTAACTACCGGCAATCCTGTCCGCGACGCCCTCGGCGCTCCACCGCCCGTGGTCAGGGATGCCAAGCCAACCCGTTCCCCGGTCAGCCGGAAAGATGTACGAGAAATGTTGAAAAAAATTAAAACGGAGGATCTGGTCCTCGGAATGTATTTCTGCGGCTTTGAAGCAGCCTGGCTGGATCATCCGTTCTGGAAGAACAAATTCCTGCTCAAGAATGAGGCCGACCTCAAGCAGGCCCATGCCAGCGGCATCGCCCATTGCTGGATCGATCCCGAGCGCGGCCTGGATGTCACCGAGCCGGCCGCCCAGGCGGACCAGACCGATGATGCAGGGCAAGCCCCGGAGCAGGTCGAGCCCCTGGCGGAACTGCCCCCGGGTCCCGACATCGACACCACCCTGCTGGACGCCATGGCCCTGCGCGAGAACGCCAAGAAGGCGACCAAGGCCATGTTCAGCGAAGCACGGCTGGGCAAGGCGCTGGACATGGAGCGCTGCGTCTCGGTGGTGGAAGAAATTACCGGCGCCGTCCTGCAAAGCCCCAACGGTACGCTCAGCGTGCTGCGCCTGAAACTGGCCGATGAATATACCTACCTGCACTCGGTAGCGGTATGCGCCCTGATGGTGGCCCTGGGGCGCACCCTGGGCCTGGACGAGAAGGCCTGCCGCGAAGCCGGCCTGGGCGGCTTCCTGCACGACGTGGGCAAGGCCTTCCTGCCGCATGAACTGCTCAACAAGCCCGGCAGGCTGACCGAGGAAGAATTCACCCAGATCAAGAAGCATCCCGAACTGGGCTACAAATACCTGAGCCAGGACCCCAACGTGCCCGACTATGCGCGCGATGTCTGCCTGCACCATCACGAAAAGATGGATGGTCAAGGCTATCCGGAGTCACTGCGCAGTGGTCAGATCAGCCTGTATGCGCGCATGGCCGCCATCTGCGACGTCTACGATGCGCTCACCTCGGACCGCCCCTACAAACGCGCCTGGGACCCGGCCGAAGCCATTTCGAGCATGGCTTCCTGGACCGGTCACTTCGACCGCGCCATGTTCCTGGCCTTCGTCAAGACGCTGGGCATCTATCCGGTCGGCTCCATCGTCAAGCTGGAATCGGGCCGTTCCGGGTTCGTGATCCGGCAGAATGCCCAGGACCTCACGCGACCGGTGTTGAAGGTGTTCCGCTACAACGACGACATGGAAATGAGCGACACCGAGATCCTCGACCTGATGGCCACGCCCGACGCCGACACCATCGTCGCCCGTGGCGGCGAAGAGTGGGCGCGCCTGAGCCACTTGGACACCATGCAGCTGCTCAGTACCGGCACGCCGGACTGAGGCGCCATGACGCCGGGTCGCCCCGGCCGTGCCGCTCTCAAGCTGCGCTGACCTGGCGGATTGCCGCTTCCCAGGCGTGGATGCGCTCCTGTGCCTGTTCGCGCGTGAAACGCGGTTCGAACGTACGCTCCATGCGCCACTGCGCAGACAACTCGGACAGATCACGATAGACACCGGTAGCCACGCCGGCCAGATAGGCCGCACCCAGCGCGGTGGTCTCGGTCACCTGCGGACGGATCACCGGGATGCCCAGCAGGTCGGCCTGGAATTGCAGCAGCAGGTTGTTGGCGGCCGCACCGCCATCGACCCGCAATTCGGTAATCGGCGAGACCGCATCCTTGACCATCGCATTGAGCAAGGCCGTGCTCTGGAAGGCAATCGATTCCAGCGCCGCGCGGGCGATGTGGGCCACCGTGCTGCCCCGGCTCAAACCGACGATGGCGCCCTTGGCACCGGGATTCCAGTATGGCGCACCCAGCCCCGTGAAGGACGGTACGAACACCACCCCACCCGAATCTTCCACCGTGCAGGCCAGTGCCTCGACGTCGGTGGAAGTCTTGATGGCCTTCAAGCCATCGCGCAGCCACTGCACCACGGCGCCGCCGATGAAGACACTGCCTTCGAGCGCATATTGTTTGCGTTCATCGACCTGGCAGGCAGCGGTACTGATGAGACCGTTGTGGGAGGTGGCGCACTGGTCACCCGTATGCAGCAGCATGAAGCAGCCGGTACCGTAGGTATTCTTGGCCATGCCGGGACGCACGCAAGCCTGGCCGAACAGGGCCGACTGCTGGTCGCCGGCGATGCCGCCGATTCTGACCGCCGCGCCCAGGTGCCGGGCATCGACTTCGCCATAGATGTGCGCCGAGGCATGCACCTGCGGCAGCATGGCCGCAGGGATGTCCAGCCATTGCAGCAATTCCTCATCCCAGGCACCGGTGTGGATATTCCACAGCATGGTGCGCGAGGCATTGGAGACATCGCTCACGTGCAGGCGGCCACCGGTGAGGTTCCAGACCAGCCAGGAATCGACGGTGCCAAACAGCAGTTCGCCCCGTTCGGCGCGCGCACGCAGGCCGTCGACGTTGTCGAGGATCCAGCGCAGCTTGGTCCCGGAAAAATAAGGATCGAGCACCAGCCCGGTCTTCTTCTGGATGGCCTCGCCGAGTCCTCGTTCGCGCAGCGCCGCGCACACCACTTCGGCGCGGCGGTCCTGCCAGACCACGGCGTTGTAGACCGGCTTGCCGGTGGCGCGCTCCCACACCACGGTGGTCTCGCGCTGGTTGGTGATGCCCAGGGCCGTCAGTTCTTCGGCCTTGATGCCGCTTTGCGCCAGCACCTTCTGCGCCGTCTGCAACTGGCTCTGCCACAGGTCCATGGGGTCGTGCTCGACCCAGCCCGGCTGCGGGAAGATCTGCGGGAATTCCTGCTGGGCCGTGGCGACGATGGCGCCACTCTGGTCAAAGATGATGCTGCGCGAGCTGGAGGTACCCTGGTCGAGGGCGAGCAGATAGGCCATGATGATTCCTTGCAGACGACTGAACCTCTTGGGTTCAAAAATGGAAAAACACCCTGCGCATTGCGCCAGCAATCAATAGCTGTGCGGCGTCAGGAAGATACCAATAAAGTATCAAAATAGAACTAAGCAAACCGTCCTGCGCAAACGCGAAGACGCCATCCCGACATCGGCCGGGATGGCGTCATCTCACGCGTGATGGCGATCAGGCTGCATCAGCGTACGCGGCCATCCTTCCAGGCTTGCAGCAGCTTGTCGTAAGGGATGGTCTCACCCTTCGGCTTTTCGTTGGCCAGCTTGGCCCACGGTGCGCCCTTGTCGGACAGCCAGGTGGCCGGATCCTTCTTCGGATTGAGCTTGGGCGCGCAATGCTTCATGCCGGCGCGCTGCAGGCGGGCCATGATACCGTCCATTTCATCGGCCAGGTTGTCCATCGCCCCTTGCGGTGTCTTCTCGCCGGAGATGGCCGAGGAGATGTTCTTCCACCACAGCTGCGCCATCTTCGGATAGTCAGGCACGTTGGTCCCGGTCGGGGTCCACGCCACCCGTGCCGGGCTGCGGTAGAACTCGATGAGGCCACCGTACTTGGCGGCGTTCTTGGTGAAGTAGTCGGAACGGATGTCGGAGTCACGAATGAAGGTCACGCCGACGATGGACTTCTTCAGCGAGACGGTCTTGGAGGTCGTGAACTGCGCGTACAGCCAGGCGGCGGCCATCTGGTCCGGCGGGGTGCTCTTGAGGAAGGTCCAGGAACCGACGTCCTGATAGCCGTTCTGCATGCCATCCTTCCAGTACGGACCGTGCGGGCCGGGCGCCATGCGCCACTTGGGCGAACCGTCGGCGTTGACCACCGGCAGGCCCTGCTTGGTCATGCTGGCGGTGAAGGCGCTGTACCAGAAGATCTGCTGCGCGATGTGTCCCTGGGCAGGCACCGGGCCGGCTTCGGAGAAGGTCATGCCCAGCGCTTCGGGCGGTGCGTACTTCTTCATCCAGTCCAGGTACTTGGTCAGGGCGTAGACTGCCGCCGGCGAGTTGGTGGCACCGCCGCGCGAGACCGATGCGCCCACCGGGGTGCACTTGTCATCGGCCACGCGGATACCCCATTCATCGACCGGCAAGCCGTTGGGCAGGCCCTTGTCGGCAGCACCGGCCATGGACAGCCAGGCATCGGTGAAACGCCAGCCCAGCGAGGGATCCTTCTTGCCGTAGTCCATGTGACCGAAGACCTTCTTGCCATCGAGTTCCTTGACATCGTTGGTGAAGAAGTCGGCGATATCTTCATAGGCTGACCAGTTCTGCGGCACGCCCAGTTCATAGCCGTACTTGGCCTTGAACTTGTCCTGCAGATCCTTGCGGGCGAACCAGTCGGCACGGAACCAGTAGAGATTGGCGAACTGCTGGTCGGGCAGCTGGTAAAGCTTGCCATCCGGTGCGGTGGTGAAGCTGGTGCCGATGAAGTCCTTCAGGTCCAGACCGGGGTTGGTGTATTCCTTGCCGGGGCCGGCCATGTAGTCGCTCAGCACCACGGTCTGACCGTTGCGGTAGTGGGTGCCGATCAGGTCGGAGTCGTTGACCCAGCCGTCATAGATGGACTTGCCCGATTGCAGCGAGGTCTGCATCTTCTCGACCACGTCGCCTTCCTGGATCACGTCGTGAATGACCTTGATCCCGGTAATGTCCTCGAAGGCCTTGGCCAGGGTCTTGGATTCGTAGGCGTGGGTATCCAGGGTTTCGGAGACCACGTGGATCTCCTTGACACCCTTGGCCTTGAGCTTGGCGGCCGCGTCGATGAACCATTGCATCTCGCTGACCTGCTGCTTGCGCGACAGGGTGCTGGGCTGGAATTCGGTGTCCACCCATTTCTCGGCGGCCTTGATGTCGGCCCAGGCATTGCCCGCGATACCGGCCATCGCCATGGCGGCGACCAGCACGGTCAGTTTGATTTTCCGCATGTTCTGCATCATGTCTCCTCGTCACCTTCCCCTGAATTGGCGTGCCGGGTAGGGAAGGAGAATCCCCGGACGTCCGTTCTAGTACAGATCCGTTGCCTGTCAGATGTTGCGTATCACCTCGGGACAGGCCGCTACCCCTTGCGCATGATCAGCGCCAGCGCCACGAACCCCAGCGCTACCGCATACCACTGGTCCAGGTCGGTCAGTCCGACCCAGGCCAGGTTGATGTAGGCCGCCGTCAGCAATCCGATGAACAGGCGGTCACCGCGCGTGGTACGCATGGGCAGGAAGCCCTTGCGCTCGATGGTCGGAGAGCGCAGCTCCCACACCGTCATGCCCACCAGCATCAATGCCACGCACACGAAAAAGATCGCCACCGGCAGCGTCCACGACATCCACGAAAAAGCATTTCCCATGATCACACTCTCCCCATTGCGAAGCCCTTGGCGATGTGGTTGCGCACGAACCAGATCACCAGGGCTCCCGGAACAATCGTCAACACGCCGGCAGCCGCCAGGATGCCCCAGTCCATCCCGGCCGCAGACGCGGTACGGGTCATGATGGCGCTGATGGGCTTGGCGTTGACCGAGGTCAGGGTGCGGGCCAGCAGCAGTTCCACCCAGCTGAACATGAAGCAGAAGAAGGCCGTCACGCCCACGCCCGACTTGATCAGCGGCAGGAAGATGCGCAGGAAGAAACGCGGGAAGGAGAAGCCGTCGATATAGGCCGTCTCATCGATCTCGCGCGGCACGCCCGACATGAAGCCTTCCAGAATCCATACCGCCAGCGGCACGTTGAAGAGCATGTGCGCCAGCGCCACCGCGATGTACGTGTCCGACAGGCCGATGGTGGAATAGAGCTGGAAGAACGGCAGCAGGAACACCGCCGGCGGTGTCATGCGATTGGTCAGCAGCCAGAAGAACATGTGCTTGTCGCCCAGGAAGCGATAGCGCGAGAAGCCATACGCCGCCGGCAAGGCCACCAGCAACGACATGACCGTATTCATGGCCACGTAGATGATGGAGTTGATATAGCCCGAATACCACGAGGGATCGGTGAAGATGGTCTTGTAGTTGTTCAGCGTGGGCGCATTGGGCCAGAGCGTGAAGACCGACAGGGTTTCCTCATTGGTTTTCAACGATGTGTTCAGCAGCCAGTACAGCGGCACCAGGGTGAAGGCGATGTAGAGCAGCATCACCAGCATGCGGGTAAAGGTCTTGTCCTGAGTCTTAGTCATGTTGGCCACCCGAAGCATTGGCGTTGTTGCCGGCGCTCTGCATCCAGTTGTAGAGCACGAAGGACAACAGCAGGATGATGAGGAAGTAGATCAGCGAGAAGGCGGCGGCCGGACCGAGATCGAACTGGCCCACGGCTTTCTGCGTGAGGTACTGGCTCAGGAAGGTGGTCGAGTTGCCGGGACCGCCACCGGTGAGCACGAAGGGTTCGGTATAGATCATGAAGCTGTCCATGAAACGCAGCAGCACCGCGATGACCAGCACGCCGCGCATCTTGGGCAGCTGGATGTAGCGGAACACTGCCCAACGGCTGGCGCCATCGATCTGTGCGGCCTGGTAATAGGCATCGGGAATCGAACGCAAGCCGGCGAAGGCCAGCAGTGCCACCAGCGGGGTCCAGTGCCAGACGTCCATCACCAGCACGGTCAGCCAGGCATCGCTTGGATTGGACGCGTAGTTGTAGTCGAAGCCCAGCAGATCGAGCACGTAGCCGCCCAGGCCGATGTCGGCGCGGCCGAAGATCTGCCAGATGGTACCGACCACGTTCCATGGAATCAGCAGCGGCATGGCCAGGATCACCAGCGTGGCCGAGGATTTCCAGCCTTTGTGGGGCATGGCCAGCGCCAGGCCGATGCCCAGCGGAATCTGCACCAGCAGCACGCAGAAGGAAAAGATCAGCTGGCGCAGCAACGCCGCGTGCAGCTCGCTGTCGCGCATGACGTCGCGGAACCAGTCCAGGCCCACGAAGACCTTCTGCTCGGGGCTGATGATGTCCTGCACCGAATAATTGACCACCGTCATGAGCGGGATGATGGCCGAGAAGGCCACCGTCAGGAAGACCGGAAGGATGAAGAACCAGGCCTTGTTGTTGTAGGGCTTGTTCATGGCTTAGCGTCCTATTCTCTCGTCGTTGCTGAAGTAGATCGTCTCGGGCTTGGCCAGTCGCAGCCAATGCGCGCCGGTGGCGATCTTCATCTCCGGCGCCACGCGCGCCTTCACGCTCATGCCCTCGACCTGCGCCGTCACCAGCTGGCTGGTGCCAAGGTGTTGCACCTGGGTGATCTCGGCACTGACTGCACCGGCCGTACCAGGTGCGGCCAGCTCGACAAATTCCGGACGGATACCCAGCTTCAGCTCGCCGCTGCTGTTCTTGAGCGCCTGCAATTGCGCGGCCTCGACCTGCACGCGCTGCTGGCCCAGCAGGAGCGCATCACCTTGCACGTGCACCGGGCAGAAGTTCATGCCGGGGCTACCGATGAAGTAACCGACGAAGGTGTGATCGGGACGCAGGAACAGTGCCTCTGGCTTGCCCTGCTGCACCACCTTGCCCTCGGTCATCACCACCACTTCATCGGCGAAGGTCAGCGCCTCGACCTGGTCGTGGGTGACGTAGATCAGGGTGAGCTTCAACTGATGGTGGATTTCCTTCAACTTCTGGCGCAGCTCCCACTTCATGTGCGGATCGATCACCGTCAGGGGTTCATCGAACAGGATCGCCGCCACATCCTTGCGCACCAGGCCACGGCCCAGCGAGATCTTTTGCTTGGCGTCAGCCGACAGGCCCGCAGCGCGCTGCTTGAGGTCACGGGTGAGGTCGAGCATCTCGGCGATCTCGTGCACGCGCGCCTGTACCTCGCGCTCGGCGACCTTGCGGTTGCGCAGCGGGAAGGCCAGGTTGTCGAACACGCTCATGGTGTCGTAGAGCACCGGGAACTGGAACACCTGCGCGATGTTGCGATCACGGGTGGCCATGCGAGTCATGTCGCGACCATCGAAGAGCACCTGCCCTTCCGACGGTTGCAGCAGACCGGAAATGATATTGAGCAGCGTGGACTTGCCGCAGCCCGAGGGGCCCAGCAGTGCATAGGCGCCGCCGTCCTCCCACACCATGTTCATGGGTTGCAGCGCGTAGTCCTTGAGGCTGGCCGGGTTGCCACTGTAGGCGTGACCCAGGTTCTTGAATTCGATGCGGGCCATATCAGCGAGTCTCCAGCGGGGCGCTCAGCAGGCGACCCTGTGTATCGAACAGGAAGGCCTTGGTCGCGGCGATGCTCACTTGCACCGTGCTGCCGATGGCCACTTCATGCACGCCCGACAGCTGCGCCACCAGCGGGACATCACCATGGCGCAGGTGCAGGTAAGTTTCGGAACCGGAGAGTTCGGCCAGGGTGACGCGGCAACCCAGACTCACGCCCGGTGCGTTGAGCGCCTCCAGGCGAACATCATTGCAACGGATGCCCAGCTTGCAGGGCTGGCCTTCGGGGAGGGACAACTGGCGTCCGGCAATTTCCAGCACGCTGCCATCGCTCATGCGAATCGCAGTCTTGCCTTCATCGGTGGAGATGGCCGTGGCATCGAGCAGGTTCATCGGTGGGTCATTGAAGATCGCCGCCACCCGCGTGGAAGCGGGGCTGTTGAACAGCTCCAGGGTCGGTCCGAACTGCAGCAGGCGGCCCTCGTGCATCACGGCGGTATGTCCGCCCAGCAGCAGCGCTTCCTGTGGCTCGGTGGTGGCGTAGACCACGGTGGTGTCGCCGCTGGTGAAGAGCGAAATCAGCTCGCTGCGCAATTCCTCGCGCAGCTTGTAGTCGAGGTTGACCAGCGGTTCATCCAGCAGCACCAGCGGCGCGCGCTTGATGAGCGCCCGCGCCAGCGCGCAACGCTGCTGCTGGCCACCGGAGAGTTCCAGCGGCAGGCGTTGCAGCAGATGCGCGATGTGCAGCTTGTCGGCGATCTCGTTGACGCGCTTGGTGATCTCCTGCTCCGGCTGCTTCTGCAGACGCAGCGGCGCGGCGATGTTCTCGAACACCGTCAGGCCGGGATAATTGATGAATTGCTGATACACCATCGCCAGGTTGCGCTCGCGCACGCTCACGCCGGTGACGTCCTGGCCATTGACCAGCACGCGGCCTGCGGTGGGCTTGTCGAGCCCGGCGATGATGCGCATCAGTGAGGTCTTGCCGGCCTGGGTCGGCCCCAGCAAAACGTTGATGCCACCTTTGGCCAGGTTCAGGTCCATCGGGTACAGGTGCGTTTCGGCACCGACCGTCTTGGCCACTTGTTTCAGTTCCAGGGTCACGCTGTCTCCTCGCTACATTTTTTTGATGAATGGTGTGCGGCGACCTGGCTTACGGCTGGGCCGGGTCTGGCAGACTGGCCAGCCACGCCTCCAGCCGGGCCCGGTGCTGGGCACTGGCGTGCAGGCCCAGCTTGCTCCGGCGCCACAGGATGTCGTCCACCCCGCGCGCCCATTCGTGTTGCACCAGGTAACGCGCCTCGGCCTCGTAGAGGCCCGGTGCCAGTTCTTCGCCCAGGGCGGCCAGACTGTCGGCCTGGCCGATGATGCGCTCCACGCGCGATCCGTAGCTGCGCGCATAGCGATGGGCCAGGTCGGCCGGCAGCCAGGGATGGCGCGCCTGGACCTTGCGCAGATACGCCTCGAAGTCATAGCGCGCCACCATCTTGCCGGGTTGCTCCAGGTCACCGCCGGGCAGCGGCGCACCGGCCGTCCACGGCTGGCTCGATGCACCCAGGTGCGGGGCCAGCATGGACAGGGCTTCCTCGGCCAGCTTGCGATAGGTGGTGATCTTGCCGCCCCAGACGTTCAACATGGGGGCGCCGGCATCGTCGCATTCGAGCAGGTAGTCGCGCGTGATGGCCGAGGCATTCTCGGCGCTGTCATCCAGCAGCGGACGCACGCCCGAGTAGGTCCAGACCACGTCATCCCGGCCGATCTGACGCTTGAAGTAGCGGTTGGCCATCTCGCAGAGGTAATCGATCTCGGCGGCATCGATCTCGACCTTGCCGGCGTCGCCGTGGTATTCGAGGTCGGTGGTGCCGATGAGGGTGAATTCTTCCTGATAGGGGATGGCGAAGATGATGCGCTTGTCCGGATTCTGGAAGATATAGGCGTAGGGGTGATCGAACAGGCGCTTGACCACGATGTGGCTGCCCTTGATCAGGCGCAGGCTGCGGCCGGTCTTGGCCTGCGGCACGGCCTGCGCAAACCGCGCAGCCCAGGGGCCGGCGGCGTTGACGATGGCGCGGGCACGCACTTCTTCCTGCTGCACGCCGCCTGCATGCTGATGCTCCAGCACGGCATGCCAGATCTCGCCTTCGCGACGGGCACTGATGCACTTGGTGCGGGTGAGAATGCGGGCGCCGTGTTCCTGGGCGTCCATCGCGTTCAACACCACCAGACGGGCATCGTCGACCCAGCCATCGGAATAGACGAAGCCACGACGGTAGTCGCCCTTGAGAGGCTTACCGGCAGCGTGACGGGTCAGATTGGCGCCTTCGGAGGCGGGCAGGATCTCGCGCTTGGCGAGGTAGTCGTACATGAACAGGCCGGCGCGGATCATCCAGGCCGGACGCTGGTTGGCGTCGTGCGGCATGACGAAGCGCAGCGGCCAGATGATGTGCGGTGCCGAGCGCAGCAGGACTTCGCGTTCCTGCAGGGCCTTGCGCACCAGCTTGAATTCGTAATATTCGAGGTAGCGCAAGCCGCCGTGGATGAGCTTGGTGCTGGCCGAGGAGGTATGTTGGGCCAGGTCATGCTGCTCGCACAGCAGCACCCGCAGGCCGCGCCCGGCCGCATCGCGCGCGATGCCCGCGCCGTTGATGCCGCCGCCTACCACCAAGAGATCATATTCGAGCGTCATTCGCCGCTTCTCCGTGTTGGATCCGTATGGGTTCCGGGTTGAAACTGTATTGATGCCGTAGTGAAACTGTATTGGCTGCGACAGCGACACCGTATTGCTGCCGGGCTGCCACTGTATTGCTGCCGTGTTTCCGCTGTATTACTGCCGTATTGGTGCCGTATTGGTGCCGTGTTGCTTGTGTGCGGTAACCGTATTGCCGTCTCAGCGGTTCCGCTGTGTTTGCGTGCAACAGCTGCCGTGCAACCCCGCACTTTCCCGGGAGTTGCCAATGCACCGTAAGATAAGCGACATCCCGAAAGTAAATCAACAATTATTTGTTGTTTTATGTTCGTTTATGTTTTTTAATGTTCATATTCAATCAAAATTGTTTCCCAAAAATCAACGGATTTCGATCACCTCCATGCTCAATCCCAGGCAACAGACGCTGCTGGAATGCGTTCGCAAGCACGGCACCATCTCGGTGGAAGAGCTGGCCCAGCAACTGAACGTGACCACCCAGACCGTGCGCCGCGACGTCAAGGCGATGGTCGATGCCAGCTTGCTGGCGCGTTATCACGGCGGTGTAGGCTTGCTGTCCTCGACCGAGAACATTGCCTATCCCGAACGCCAGGTCATGCACGCCGAGGCCAAGCGCCGCATCGGCCGCACGGTGGCCGCGCGGGTGCCGGACGGCTGTTCGCTGATCCTCAATCTGGGCACCACCACCGAGGAGGTAGCGCGCGCCCTGCAGCAGCACAAGAACCTGCACGTGGTGACCAACAACCTGAACGTGGCCAATTCGCTGGCCAGCAATCCGGCGCTGGAGGTCATCATTGCCGGTGGCGTGGTGCGCGCGCGCGATCGCGGCATCGTCGGCGAAGCCACCATCGATTTCATCCGCCAGTTCAAGGTGGACATCGGCATCATCGGCATCTCCAGCATCGAGATGGATGGGGTGTTGCGCGATTTCGATGCCCGTGAAGTCAAGGTGGCGCAGACCATCATCGAACAGTCGCGCCAGGTCTGGCTGGTGGCCGATGCCAGCAAGTTCGGACGACAGGCGCTGGTGAAGATGGCGCATCTGTCGCAGATCGACGTGCTCTTCACCGATGCCCCGCCACCGCCGGAACTGGCCACCCTGCTGGCAGAGACGGATGTGGAAGTGGTGATCGCGAAGTAAGTCGGCCGCGCGCGCATGCTGCAAGGGCATGCGCTGGTGCACTCCTCTTGTTTTTCAACGATGGGCGACATGGATCAATCCATGCGCAATCATCGATTGTCGTCATGCGGCACGCGGAGGATATTGACGCATGCAGACAGGAACAACAGTCGGCCATTGCAGCACAAGGCCGCCGCCCTGCCCTGGCATCCCGTTGATCCCCCCGAGGAGTGCATATGACGCAAATGATGAAAGCGGCCGTCGTCCGCGAATTCGGCAAGCCCCTGTCGATTGAACAAGTGCCCGTCCCCACGCCGGGTCCGGGCCAGATCCTGGTCAAGTTCGAAGCCAGCGGCGTGTGCCATACCGACCTGCACGCGGCCCATGGCGACTGGCCCGTCAAACCCACACCGCCTTTCATTCCCGGTCACGAAGGCACCGGCTACGTTGCCGCGCTGGGCGCGGGTGTCAAGCACATCAAGGAAGGCGACCGCGTTGGCGTGCCCTGGCTGCATACGGCCTGTGGCTGCTGCTCGCCCTGCCGCACCGGCTGGGAAACCCTGTGCGCCGAGCAGCAGAACACCGGCTATTCCGTCAACGGCAGCTTTGCCGAATACGGCCTGGCCGATCCCAACTTCGTCGGCCACCTGCCTGCCGGACTGGACTTCGGCCCGGCAGCCCCTGTGCTGTGCGCGGGTGTGACCGTCTACAAGGGCTTGAAGGAGACCGAGGTGCGCCCCGGTGAATGGGTGGTCATTTCCGGCATCGGCGGCCTGGGCCACATGGCCGTGCAATATGCCAAGGCCATGGGCATGCACGTGGTCGCCGCAGACATCCACGAAGACAAGCTGGCGCTGGCCAGGAAGCTGGGCGCGGACCTCACCGTCGATGGCCGCGACCACAATGCGGTGGCCGAAGTCCAGCGCATCATCGGTGGCGCGCATGGTGCGCTGGTGACGGCGGTCTCGCCCAAGGCGATGGAACAGGCCTTCGGATTCCTGCGCGCACGCGGCACCATGGCGCTGGTGGGCCTGCCACCGGGAGACATCAGCCTGCCGGTGTTCAATACCGTGTTGAAACGCATCACCGTGCGCGGCTCCATCGTCGGCACGCGCCAGGATCTGGAAGAGTCGCTGGTCTTTGCTGCTGAAGGCAAGGTGGCGGCGCATTTCACCTGGGACAAGCTGGACAACATCAATGCCATCTTTGCGCGCATGGAAGAAGGCAAGATTGATGGGCGGATTGTGCTGGACTTGAAGTAAGCAGTCCCGGCGTACGCAGAAGTTTGACGCAATAGAAAATGACGGCTTCTCCGGAAGCCGTCATTTTCGTTGAAGCCGCTGCCTGCTCAAACCGGGCTCGGCTCCTTGGGTTGCCACTGCTTGATACCAGCCAGCACATCACGCATCTTTTCACGCGCGATTTCGGTGTCATATGCGACTTGCGCGCGCAGCCAGTATCCGTCGGAGAGTCCGAAGAAGCGTGCGAGCCGCAAATCGGTATCGGCTGTTACGGCACGCTTGCCATTGACGATCTCGCTGATGCGCAATTGCGATACGCCGATTTCCTTGGCCAAGCGGTATTGGGTGATGCCCATCGGCTTCAGGAATTCTTCATTGAGCAGTTCCCCCGGCGTTACCGGAGCAAGACGTCGAGCCATCGCAACCTCCTAGCTGTGATAATCAACGATCTCGATGTCGAATGCGGCCCCGTCCTTCCAGACGAAACAAAGACGCCACTGATCGTTGATTCTGATGCTGTATTGCCCGCGCCGCCTACCTTTGAGCAATTCAAGGCGATTTTGCGGCGGGATTCTCAAATCCTCCAGCCGAACGGCAATTTCCAACTGCCGCAACTTGCGCAAAGCTACGCGCTCGATGTTGACAAACCGCGCTATGCGCTTGCCTTCGTGCAACGCCTCAGTGTCGGCGCATTTGAATGATTCGATCATGGGAATAGTAACGACATACGTTAGTAACGTCAAACGTTATTATCGGTATTATTTGAACTACTCCCTTTGCCCTTGGACCGGCCAGCCAACACAATGCGGTGGCCGAAGTCCAGCGCATCATCGGTGGCGCGCATGGGGCGCTGGTGACGGCGGTGTCGCCCAAGGCGATGGAACAAGCGTTCGGTCTCCTGCGTGCACGCGGCACCATGGCGCTGGTGGGCCTGCCACCGGGCGACATCACCCTGCCGGTGTTCAATACGGTGTTGAAGCGCTTCATCTGGAAGAGTCGCTGGTCTTCGCCGCCGAAGGCAAAGTGGCGGCGCACTTTACCTGGGACAAGCTGGACAACATCAATGCCATCTTTGCGCGCATGGAAGAGGGCAAGATTGATGGGCAGATCGTGCTGGACTGAGCTAAGACAGGACCAAGATGTCGTGTTTGGATGGCAGTTCATTTTCATGAACTGTCGTTAAGTACGCCTACAGCAACTATCTGCCGTGCCAAGCGAATCTGCGCATCAAGCCATAGCACTCAGTACGCCTCATCAATTCGCTCAGTGAAGTTCACTTCGCCGATAGAAACTGAGTGCTATACCAATTCCTCCAAGCGCGCCAGCACATATACGATTTAGCCATAGAAGAGCTCGAGCGGATAAATATCGCATCGAGTGATATCCACTCGCGGCATAGACATACATGAAGACGATGTCGATTAAAGCCGTTATCACCGCAAGAGCCGTATATTGAGCCCATACAGGACTCTTGGCATTAATGAACTGAGGTAGAAATGCGGAAAAGAACAATAGCCCTTTGGGATTGGACAGCGCTACAAATAACGAACGTTTGAGAACCGTTTTTCCGTCTAGATGAGTGGACGTTGAGGCGCGGACATCAATGGTCTGAACTGAAGATCTCCACAATTTCCAAGCCAAATACAGCAGGTAGATTGCCCCGCCCCATTTAACAATCGAGAACAATTTTTCCGATGCCAGCAAGATCCCTCCGAGGCCCAAGGCTACGGTGCCAATCAACAGCAAATCGGATAATGCCGCGCCAGCAATACCGAATAGCGCAATTCTCATACCACCTTGGGCGCCATTGCTCAAGGCAAGCAGCATAGTCGGTCCTGGAACAATTGTGACTGCAGAAACGGCGATCATATACAAAACAATAGTTGTCAATTCCATTGATGAATGCCTTCTCAAATCTGATACGCCAGGGTGATAGAAACTCCGAATCTCTACAGGGTGTCGACATTAACAGTCATGAGAGAAACAAAGCGGGCGGGGGGTAGAACAGGCGTACCAGTATCGACCGCCACGCTCACAACGCGTCTCGCTCCTGCAATCCACTAAGCTATTACCGAAGATATTCGATGCACCTTCCCAAAAAACCATGACTTGGAAACCGTCCGGCAGCGATCTGTGATGCTTACCAATACCCCAACACCTTCCACCACACCATTCCCACCGTCGCAAACACCAGCAATTCCACCACCGCCATCACGAAGCCCACTCCCCACCACTTGCCCATGGAAACATAGCCGCTGCCGAAGATGATGGGCGAAGTACCGGTAGCGTAATGGGTCAGCGTCATCATCACGCCCGATCCTGCGGTCATCATCAGCATGAAGGGTGCCACATACTGCGGCGGCAGCAATTGCGCGCCCACCGTGAGGAAGGCCAACATCATCGCGCTGATGTGCGCCGTGGTACTGGCAAAGAAGTAATGCGACAGCACGAACACCAGCAACAGCACGCCGGCCACGGCCATCCAGCCCATGCCGCTGGCGACGATGGCGGCCTTCATGCCTTCCGAGAACCAGGCCACCACGCCGGTCTTGTTCAACTGCTCGGCCAGCATCACCAGGGCACCGAACCAGACCAGCGTATCCCACGCGCTCTTTTCGGAGAGCACATCATCCCAGTCAATCGTGCCGGTGATGATGAGCACGAACAATCCAACGAACGCCACCACCGTGGGATCGAGTGTGAAGGCCGCTCCCAGCAGCATCGCCGGGACATTGGCCCACAGCAGCAGCAACAGCGCGAAGGTCCCCAGCATCACCTTCTCGCTGGCCCCGAGCTTGCCCATCTTGTCGAGCTCGCTGCGGGCATAGTCCACCGCGTTGGGCGTGGACTTCAATTCCGGCGGCGAGAGCAGGTAGATCACCATCGGCATGATCAGCAGACACACCAGACCGGGCAGGAGCATGCACAGCGCCCAGGTGGTCCATGAGAGTTGCAGCGCATGGCCGGTGGCCTTGGCCACGTAGTTGACCACCAGCGGATTGGGCGCGGTGGCGGTGAGGAACATGGCCGAGGTGATCGGATTGGCGTGATAGTTGACCAGCGCCAGGTAGGTGCCGACCTTGTTCTGCGTGCCCTTGGCCGGATCGGAATCGAAGGCATTGGCAATCGACTTCATGATGGGATGGACGATGCCGCCGCCACGCGCCGTATTGCTGGGCGTGAAGGGCGCCAGCACCAGTTCGCAGATGGCCAGGCCATAGCCGATGCCGATGGTGCGCTTGCCCAGCAAAGCGATGAACATCAGGCCCAGACGCCGTCCCAGCCCGGTCTTCTTCAGCCCGCGCGAAATCAGGATGGCCACCACGATGAGCCAGATCAGCGGATTGGAAAAACTGGCCAGCGCATCGGCAATCGCTCCCTTGGACGAGGTGGACGTCACTTGCGAGAGCGAGACGATGACGATGGCCATCATCGCCATCACGCCGATGGGCATGACCTTGAGGATGATGGCCACGATGGTGGTGAGGAAGATCGCCACCAGCGCCCAGGCCTTGGGCTCCAGGCCGGCCGGACAGGGGGTGAGCAGCAGCAGGATCAGTACCGCCGTGGCAATCAGGGCCGGCACCAGCTTGAAGGGAACAGCGTCGTTGAAATACTTGAAGGTGGCTTTGAGTTGATTGAACATCGCATCATCCTGAAGACTATGAAAGCAAGATGGCCGCACAGCCTGTTGCCGTGTGGCCATCCTTGCGCCAGTATAGTCAGCCGTCCGCTGCGCCAGCGCCGGAGAGTGTGGATGTTTTGATCTACGCCAGCATTAAAGTGACTTTAATGCTCTTTGGCATCACCGCAGCGAGACGCCGTCATTCTCGGCCATGGCCGAACGGCAAGCAAGCGTGAGCGGTACAGTCGATCCGTCATGGACGCATGCCCGCGCATTTTGACCACAGCGGCGCCGCATTGTTATGATCCCGCCTATCACTCTAGGGGAATGGCAATGCAGCGCTGGACAATTTCGGTCGATGACGACCTGGCGGCAGAGTTCGACAGGTTCGTGGACAGCAAGGGCTATTCGAACCGCTCCGAAGCCTTCCGTGACCTGGTGCGCAAGGAACTGGGACAGACTGAACTGGAGGAGGGCAAGTCGCGCTGGTGCGTGGCCACCGTCAGCTACATCTACGACCACCATGAGCGCATGCTGGCCAACCGGCTGACCCAGCTGCAGCATGAGCATCACGACGTCGCCATCGCTTCCCAGCACGTCCATCTGGATCACGACAATTGTCTGGAGACGACGATCCTCAAGGGACGCGTGGACGAAGTACGCGCCTGCGCCGACGCGATCATTTCACAAACCGGCGTGCGGCATGGGAACGTCCACATCGTGCCGGTCGAGATGAAGAGGGAAAAATACGTGCGCGCCACCCACGGGCATGGCCACGTTCATTTTCATCCGAAGTCTTGACGCGCGCTCAGGGAGGCGCTCAGCGGATATCCGATGCGGGCGGCAGATCCAGTTCGTCATAGCGCCGCCACTTGTAGATCAGCAGCGATAGCAGCCAGGCGGCCACGAAGAGCCCGATGATGAGATAGCCGATCACGCCGAAGCTGTCGCTGAGCCGACCGATGAAGTCCCAGAAAGCACCCGACAATTCAAGCTTGTCCGCCATCAGCCCCAGCACTTCGATACTGCCCACCAGTACCGCCACCAGCACCGAGACAAAGGTGATGGTCATGTTGTAGTAGAGCTTGCGCACAGGCTTGACGAAGGCCCAGCCATACGCGCCCAGCATCAGGATGCCGTCGGTGGTGTCGATCAGCGACATGGCAGCCGTAAAGAGCAGCGGGAACAGCAGGATGGTCCAGATCGGCAATCCATTGGCCGTCTGGGTCGCCGAGATGCCGAGCAGGGAAATTTCGGTGGCGGTATCGAAGCCCAGCCCGAACAGGAAACCCAGCGGATACATGTGCCAGCTGCGCGTGATGAGCTTGAACATGGGCCGGAAAATGCGCGCCATGAAGCCACGATTGCCCAACAGCAGATCCACGTCTTCCTCAACGTAAGGTTTGCCACTGCGCAGGTCGCGGAATTTGCGCCAGACGGACCTGAGCACGATCAGGTTCAGCATTGCGATGAGCAGCAGGAAGAAGGCAGAGACCAGCGTCCCGATGATGCCGCCGATTTCATGGAAGGCTTCCATATGCGTCTTCAAGGCCATCGCACTCAGTGCCAGCAGCAGGCAGGCGAGAATGACCACCGTCGAGTGGCCCAGCGAAAACATCAGGCCGACGGCCACCGGCTTCTTGCCATCCTGCATCAGCTTGCGGGTCACGTTGTCGATGGCGGCGATGTGATCGGCATCCACAGCGTGCCGCAGCCCGAAACCATAGGCCAGAAACGCCGTCCCAAGCAGCAGGGGCGTCTGCCGGAACGCCAGATACGCCGCAATCCAGACGGCAACGTTGAAGAAAATCAGGAAGGCATAGATGCCAATGAGCTTGTTCCGCAGTTCGGGGGCGGCGTCATTGAGCACGGTGCGCAAGGATTGAAGCATGGCGGCCTGGCAATGGGCGGCTGGCTCCGGAAAGAGCGCCGACCTTCATATGATTAAAAAATAAATCATCATACTCTTTATCGCTGACCATGAGCTGACTGCACAGCTTGTGCCGATAGGATGACGGCAGAAAAGAGAACGCCCCGTTGCACAAGCTGCACAACGGGGCGCTTTCCAGGCATGCAGAAAATTCATGCCCGCATGTGCATCCATTCCTTGCGTGCCTGCTTCAGACGGGCCACGCCTTCGATGATCTCCGCGGGTTGGGCGTTGGCGAAAGACAGCCGCCAGTGGCCCGCCTCGGCCCGGGTCGCGTAGAAGGCGCTGCCGGGCACGTACATCACGTTGTGGCGCACCGCCACCTGCAACAGCGCGCTGGCGTCCGTGCCATCCTGCCAGCTGGCCCAGATGAACATGCCACCTTCCGGCGCGATCAGCGAGAGACCATCACCGAAGGCTTCGCGCAGGGACGACAACATGATCGCGCAACGTTCGCGATAGGTGGCGATGATGTGAGGCAGGTGCTCCTCCAGATGACCGTCCTGCAGATAGCGCGCCGCGACCATCTGCATCCACGGCGCAGTACACAGGTCACCGGTCTGCTTGGCGATGACGGCCCGACGCAGGATCTCGCCGGGGCCACACATCCACCCGATACGCAAACCCGGTGCCACGGTCTTGGACAGGCTGGACAAGTAGACCAGCCAGTCGCGCGCGCCTTCGATCTCATCTGCGACCTGCAGCAGGGGCGGTTCGGCCTGCCCGGAGAACCGCAGCTGGCCGTAGGGATCATCCTCGATCACGATGAACTGGTAACGCACCGCCAGCGCCAGCAAGTGGCGCCGCCGTGCCAGCGGCAAGGTGGCACCGGTCGGATTGGCAAAGCTCGGCACCAGGTACAGCAGCTTGGGCCGGGCGCCCGCCAGCAGCATGGCTTCCAGCGCACCGGTATCCATGCCTTGGCCATCACCGGGGATTTCCATCAGCTCGGCACCGGCCAGGCGCAGGGCCTGGATCGCCGCCGGATAGCAGGGCCGCTCGATGACCACGCCATCGCCCGGTTCCAGCAGGATGCGCAACAACAGCTCAAAGCCCTGCTGCGAACCGGTGGTCACGATCAGATCACCCGGATCGGCACCGCCGATGCGCTTGCGCGTGAGCTCCCTGAGCACCTGCGCCAGCTGCGTCGTGCCCTCGGTGGCGCCATATTGCAGACAGGCCGCAGCCGCGCTGTCGAGCAGGGTGGCGGCGCTCTTTGCCAGCCCTTGCGTATCGAACAGCGACGGCGCCGGATAACCGCCGGCAAAGGAGATCATGCCGGCTTGCTGCGTGTACTTGAACAGCTCCCGGATGGGCGAGCCCTGGGGCGACTGGAAGGCCGGATTGAAACGATAGGCTGCGGTCATGATCGACAAAAGCTTATTGCTCGATCATGCGGTTCCAGCGGTTGTTCCACTCGGAGCGCTTTTCGTTCACGGTGTCCCAGTCCACGGTGTTGAGGTTCCTGGTCAGTACTTCGCTCTTGCCCAGCTTGGCTTGCGCGGCCTCCGACAACGGCACGTTGCGGTTGACCGGAATGGAGTTGGCCAGTGCCATGCTCTTGGCCTGTACCGCCGGGGTCAGCAGGTATTCCAGCAGCTTCTGGGCCAGTTCTGGCTCGCTGTTGCCCTTGATCGGGCAGGCGCCGGTCATGAGCAACACGCCGCCTTCCTTGGGGGTGACGAATTCGGCCGGGATGCCCTTGTCCTTTAGATTGGCGATACCGGTCACGGTCAGCGGGAAGATGGCCGCTTCATTGGTCTGCACCATCTCGGAAATCTTGGCCGAGCTGGAGAGGTATTCGATCACGTTGGGGCCGATGGTGCTGCCCCATTTCTTGAAGCCGGGATCGACGTTCTTGTCGGTGCCGCCCACCAGACGGTTGAACATCATGAAGCCATACAGACCGAAGGTGCTGGCGGAGATGGATTGGAAGACCACCTTCTGCTTGTACTTGGGATCGGCAAAATCCATCCACGAGGTCGGTGCCGGCCAGCCCTTCTCGGCGAACAGCTTCTTGTTGTAGCCGATGCCGAGCACGCCCATCTCGATGGCCACGGCCTGGTCATTGGCCAGACGCGCGAAGGGATAGACGTCCTTGAGCACGGCGGCGTCCTTGACCTTCTCGCACAGGTTCATGTTGATGGCGCGGTACATGATGCCGTCATCGAGGAAGGCCACGTGCATCTGCGGCTTGTCGCGCTGGGCCTGCATCTTGGCGATGATGTCCGAAGAGGTGCCGGGCACCACCACCACCTTGACGTTGTTGGCCTTCTCGAAGTCAGGGAAGATCGAGGCGGTGTAGTTCTTTTCCATCGTGCCGCCGTTCATGCCGACGTAAATGGTCTTGGTCTGCGCCTGCGCGCCCGTGGCGAGCAGGGTCGCGGCGATTGCACAGGTGACTGCCAGGGTCTTCATCTTCATTACTGCACTCCTTGCCGGTTTGCCGTTGTGGATCCCGCTTGCGCGGGCGTGGGTCGTGGGATGCCCTGCCGGATCCCTTGTGGTGGAGCAGGGATCCGGCAGGGGTGCTGCATGTTTCCAGGGGAATGAGCCGGTGGACTTCGCCGTCGTTCAGTCGATGTCGAACTTCACGCCCTGCGCCAGCGGCAGGGTCTTGCTGTAGTTGATGGTGTTGGTGGCGCGGCGCATGTAGTTCTTCCAGGCGTCGGAACCGGATTCGCGGCCCCCGCCGGTTTCCTTTTCTCCGCCGAAGGCACCGCCGATTTCCGCACCGCTGGTGCCGATGTTGACGTTGGCCAGACCGCAGTCGCTGCCGGTAGCCGAGACGAAGAGTTCGGCCTCGCGCATGTCATTGGTGAAGATGGCCGAGGACAAGCCTTGCGGCACGGCATTGTTCATGGCGATGGCCTCGCTCAGTTCATCGTACTTGACGATGTAGAGGATGGGCGCGAAGGTCTCGTGGTGCATGATGGCGGTCTGGCCGGGCATGGTGACCAGGGCCGGACGCACGTACCACGATTGCTGGCCCATCACGTCCACGCGTTCGCCGCCGGTGACTTCACCGCCCTGGGCACGCGCCTGCGAGAGCGCCGCCTGCATCGCATCGAAGGCGGCCTGATCGATCAGCGGGCCGACCAGGGTGTCGCCCTGCAACGGATCACCGACCTTCACGCTGGCGTAGATGCGCTTGATCTGCGCCACCACCTGATCGTGGATGCTGCTGTGAACGAACAGGCGGCGCAGACTGGTGCAGCGCTGGCCGGCCGTGCCCACCGCCGAGAAGGTGATGGCGCGCAGCGCCAGGTTCAGGTCGGCCGAGGGCGCAACGATCATGGCGTTGTTGCCGCCCAGTTCCAGCAGGCTGCGACCCAGGCGCTCGGCCACGACGGTGGCGACCTTGCGGCCCATGCGCACACTGCCGGTGGCACTCACCAGCGGCACGGCTGCCGAGCGCGACAGGGTTTCGCCCAGATCGGCACCACCGATGAGCAGGCCGCACAGCTGCGCCGGCACCAGGTTCGGACGCTGCGCCGAGAAACGCGCCACAGCCTTGGCAAAGAGCGCCTGTACGGCCAGGGCGGTGACGGGCGTTTTTTCGGAAGGTTTCCACACCACGGCATTGCCGCACACCAGTGCCAGCGCGGCGTTCCACGCCCACACCGCGACCGGGAAGTTGAAGGCGGTAATCACGCCCACCACGCCCAGCGGATGCCAGGTTTCCATCATGCGGTGGCCGGGCCGCTCGGAGGCGATGGTCAGGCCATGCAGCTGGCGCGACAGGCCGACGGCGAAGTCGCAGATATCGATCATTTCCTGCACCTCGCCCAGGCCTTCGGAGAGGATCTTGCCGGCTTCCTGAGTCACCAGGGCACCCAGTTCATCGCGATGCTCGCGCAGCACTTCACCCAGCACGCGCACCAGTTCGCCGCGCACCGGCGCCGGCACTTCGCGCCAGGCCAGGAAGGCTTGTTGCGCACCGGCGATGGCGGCTTCAGCGTGGGCCGGCGTCTGCGCCTTGAGTTGCGCGATGATCTCGCCATCGCGCGGCGAACGAATCACCAGATCGTTGCCGGCGTAGGCCGAGAAGTCGGCTCCCAAGGTGGAGAAGATGCGTGGAGAAGACATGGGATTCCCTTGAAAAGTGGAGTGGGATGGGTCTGGAACGGTGCAGTATAAGGACAGCGAGTGCCATTGTTAAAACCAAAAATATTCACCACATCATGAGTTTTTGGAATGCACCGACCTGGCGCGCGAGAATCGACGGGGATGAGCAAGGATGGTGCGGCGCATCACTTCATATCGCCCGGAAGCACCGGTGGAACGGGCGTTCCGGCGCCGATGCCGGGGCCGCTCGGGAGGCCGCTTGCGCGCCATTCACGGCGCGCCGGGAGGATCACCAGCGCGCGCATGCAAACCGCGCGGGCATGAGTTTTAGTCAGCCTGGGAAATTCGCGCACCGAATCGATGCACATGCACGAGGGGCCTCAGCCTCCCTGCGCTTCGCTCAGAATCCACTCACGGAACTTGAGGATGGCGGCCTTGCCGGCATTCTTTTCGGGATAGACGAGGTAATAGGATTGCGGGCTCTTGACCGCCAGCGCGAAAGGCACATGCAGTTGCCCCAGGCTGATCTCGGTCTCGACCATGAACTTGGGCATGAGCGCCACGCCCATGCCGGCCACGGCGGCCTGGATGACCATGGCCAGTTGCTCGAAACGCGGCCCCGACAAGGCATTGGGGCAATCCACGCCGACGTGGCGGAACCAGTCCTGCCACGCCTGCGGACGTGTGGTGTGCTGCAGCAGCGTGACGTTGGCCAGGTCATCCACCGTGCGCAGACGTTCGGCCAGCGCCTTGCTGCAGACCGGCACCACTTCCTCGCCCATCAGGCGCACCATGACCGTATCGGGCCAGTCGGGTTCGCCAAAGTGGATGGCGGCATCCACCTGGCGCGTATTGAAATCGAAGGGCAGCACTTCCGTGCTCAGGTTCAGCAGGACGTCCGGATGGGCGGCGGCAAACTTGGCCAGGCGCGGAATCAGCCACTTCACGCCGAAGGTCGGGAGGATGGCCAGGTTGAGCACGCTGGCCAGGCTGTTGTAGGTCATGACCTGGAAGGTCGCCATCTCGATCTGCTTCAGGATGGTGGAGACCTGGGACGCATAGTCGCGCCCGGCCTCGGTGAGGATCAGGCGGCGGTTGATGCGCTCGAACAGCTTGACGTTGAGGTACTCCTCCAGGATCGCCACCTGGCGACTCACTGCGCCCTGCGTCATGTGCAATTCATTGGCCGCCTTGGTGAACGACATGTGCCGTGCCGAGGTGTCAAAGGCAATCAGGCAGGACGTTGACGGGATGAAACGACGCATGGGACGGATGCCGCTGGCTGAAGGCGGGGCAGAAGATGACGGACCCCGCACTATAGCAAATGGTCCGCCCTCCTCTCCAGCGTGGCCGGCACGCGTCATGTGAAACGCGTATTGCCCAGCAGGCAGTGCGGATCGAACACCGCTTGCACACGGCCGGCCAGTGCGCGTTGTGCGGGCTGCGTGTAGCGCTGGTAGTAATGCTGGTTGAAGGGACCGATGCCGTGCTCGGCGCTGAAACTGCCTTGGTAACTTTTTGCAACCAAGTCATAGAGCGCCGTGCGCAGGGCCTCGATGCGCTCCGGCGGGAACTGCGGCTGATGTGCCGGTGCGATGGCGAGGTTGAAGTGCACGCCGCCGTCGCCCCAGTGACCGAAGTCGAATACCTCGGCACCGGCGAAGTCACGCGCCACCAGGGCCAGTGCTTCCGCGCGGAAGGCCGGCATGCGCGAGCGCGAGACCGAGATGTCGAAGGCGACGATCTTGCCTTCCTGCTTGACGCTGTCGCTGATGGCATGGCGCAGACGCCAGAGCGTCTCGGGCTTGTCGACTACGGCATCGACGATGGCATCGTCGAAGTGACGCTCCAGCCAGGCCATGAAAAGCTTGTCGAGATCGAAGTGCTCGCTGGCCTGCGAGGACGAACTCACTTCCACCAGCAAGGCATAGTCCGGAATTGGATCAAAGGGTGCGTTCACCTGCGGCAGGTGGCGCAAGACGGAGGCCAGCGCATTGCGCGAGATGCCCTCAAAGGCCGAGAGGAAATCGGCGAACTGTGTCTGGGCATCCTGCAGCAGACGCAAACCCGCTTCCAACGAGGCCGGCACGATCAAGGCGGTAGCGCGCTGGCGCGGCAGCGGATGCGCGCGCAGCACCGCCTGGGTGACGATGCCATAGCTGCCGGCCGTGCCGATGAAGAGCTGTTTCCAGTCCGGGCCGGTATTGTTCTTGTGCAGGCGGTTGCCCATCTCCAGCAGTTCGCCGGGCGGCTGCATCAACAGGGCTTGCAGGCCCAGGGTGTTGTGGCGCACGTCGCCATAGCGGATCAGGCGGGCGCCGCCGGTGTTGGCGGCCAGCATGCCGCCCACCGAGGGATCGGCTCCCAGGTCGATGGGGAAGCACAGGCCGTGCGGGGCCAGCGCCTGGTTCAGGTCCGACAGGCGGGTGCCGGCCCAGGCCTGGACCACGCCATCGACCGGATCGATATCGATCACGCCCTTGATGCGCTCCATGCTGAGGATTAGTTGCAACCCTGAACTATCAGGCGAAGCCGCACCGACCAGGCCGGTGTTGGCTCCCTGCGGGATCAGCCGGATATTCTCGGCGGCACACAGGCGCATGAGTTCGGCGGCCTCGGCCACATTGGCCGGACGCGCCACGCACAGGGCCTGTCCGGCCCCATAGCGCGGGCCGTGCTCATAGGGCTGGCGCTCGGGCGCAGAGGTGATCAGGCCGGCGTTGCCCAGCAGGTCCTGCAGGCGCGCCAGCGCGGCGTCAGCAGACACTGGCCGCCTCGTCGCTGGCCGCACCGGGGGCCACCGCCTCGGTCATCTTGAAGATGCCTTGCGCGTTGCCGCTGTCAAACGTCAGGTCCAGCTTGCGCTGGCCGGCCTCGTCGGCGAAATAGTCACGCGAGATGAATTCGTAGAACGAACCCGGCACGGTGACGGCGACCGGCTGGCCATCCTCACCCTGCAACTGGTAATCGACCTTGACCGCACGGAAGGCGGTCTGGCGCACGCGGCCATTGCGCGAGACTTCCACCTGGTCCTTGATGGGACGGCCCAGCTGGCGCTGGCGCTCGGCGGTGGCGACCACGTCGGAGACACGGTCGGTAGCGTGATTGAAGGCATTGCCTTCAGTGGAGATCCAGGCCATCTCGGCGGATTCGGCCTTGAGCGCTTCGTATTGCGCCAGGTTCGGCAGCTCGTGATGGCGGGCGAAGCACTTGAGCATCGCGGGCAGCAGGCGCCTGGCCTCGTCCATGCCCAGCTTGCCTTGGGCGGAGAGCTTGGCCAGCAGGGCCAGCACCTCATCGGAGAGCGGATTGCGCGAGGTGGCCAGCACGGCGTCGACGGTCTGCTGGAATCGCGGCGAGAACTGTTCCGGATGCAGTTCGCTCACGAAGAACTGGGCGATCTGTTCAGCGTCGTCGATGTGGGTATAGACGCGGCCGGTCATCTTGATGCGCGCCAGCGGATAGGTGCCGGTCTGCTGGTAGCCCAGCGGCAGCAGCACGCTGGTGAAGAGCGTTTCGCCATCGGGGAAACCGCTGTCGCGGCCCAGGCGCACGGTACGCACGGCACCGTGGTCGAAGCAGATCTTCACGCCCTCGCGCTCGGCATCGGCCACGTAGTCACGACCGGTGGCGACCTGTTGCAGCAGGCCTTCGAAGAGCAGCATGTTCAGGGCCTGCGCCAGTTCCAGGCGCGAGACCTCGGCGGCTGCCGGGCGCAGGGTCGAGGCGGGGACTTCCAGGCGCGCAAACTGGCGCTGCACCAGGGCCTCGTCGCCGTAGTGGGAAAGCAGGAGTTGATGGAGATTGCTGTGCTGCGCGGAGATCGTCATTTGCGTGCCTTTGACCGGGTGACTATGAGATAGCCTCATGGTAAGGGCAGCTTGGGGTCGGAATAAAACGATTATTTCTGAGGCTTCAATGCCTTTTACTCATGCAAGAGGGGGCTATGGAGAGACGAACACGGACCCGCGCGGGACTGGCGGGAGCCGTTGATGCCAATGTCGATCACGATGCCGAGCAGATGCCTGATCTGTCCATTGACGGTCGTCCCGGAGAAGAAAGTCGGGTGCATCCTGCGATGGTTCGGCATCGCCCTCTTCCCTCTACAGTGCTGCACACCGAAAACCCCCTCCACGGTGACGCAGCGCCGGCGCGAGCTTTAGCCCGCAGTGCCCCCCGACACATGACCGACAGGGAACGACAGGGCAACTGTATTACAAGCAGGACAATTTGATTAGCCGTCCTTTTACGAATGAACTCGTTAATCAAATTGAACAATGCGAAGAGAGTCTGACCTCACCGCGCCGGCCGATCTCCGTCTTCAGGCGGATGCCGACGTGCGAAATATTCCTCGATCTGCGCAATGCAGGCCAGGATCTTGGCGGGCACCGCGTCACGGTGGCGGGTGGTGATGAAGGCCCAGAATCCCTCCAGTGACCACTCCGGCAGCACCTCGACCAGCCGCCCTGCCTCCAGATCGGCTTGTACCTTGCTGCGCAGGAAGCGGCCGATACCGTGTCCCTGGAGCGCCAGCTGCCGCACCGAACGTGCGTGGTTGGCGGTGATGCGTGGACTGAGCCGCATCTGCGCGCACTGCCCGGTGCGATGGTGGAGCGTGAGCTCGACGATGGCATCGGGCGCATGGGGGGTGAAGAACAGCATCTGCTGTTGCAGCAGATCCTCAGGGCGACGAATCGGTGGCCGCCCCGTCAGGTAGGCCGGTGCCGCGCACAGCACGGCTTGCATGCGGGCCAGCGGGATATCGGCGGGGCCGGGTGTCTTGCCAACGCGCAGGGCCAGGTCGACGCTGTGATCCATGAGATCGACGTTGTGATCGCAGACGTCGATGCTGATGCGCAGCTGGGGATGGCTGCGGATGAAATGTTCCAGGGCGGGCACCAGGTATTCGGGAGCCATGAAGCTGGAGGCGGCGATACGCAGTTCACCCACCAGTTCCTTGTGCAGGCTCTCGGTGGCATCGCGGGCCTCGTTGGCCAGGGCAACGATGCGTGCGCAGTGGGCATAGAAACCCTGGCCGGCTTCGGTCAGGCTGAGCTTGCGGGTGGTCCGGTGCAGCAGGGTGGTACCGAGAATGGATTCGAGCGCACTGATGTGCTGGCTGACCGAGGAAGAGGTCAGTCCCAGTTCGCGAGCGGCCTTGGAAAAGGCCCCCAGTTCGACGACGCGGGAGAAGATCACCATGCGGGGCAGGTAATCCATGGCGTGGTTTTTCATCTTGGCGCGGTAGGAGGTCGATGAGTCAGAGTGCGCCAACTATAGCGCGCGCAGAGGTAGGATGAGCAGATGAGCTGAGTGGGAGATTGGGGCCTGTTTCCTGTTTGGCAGGAGAGATGGGGGCGCGATGAGATAGTCACGGAACTCACCGAGATCATCGATCCGCACAGGCTGATGAGGATGCCCGGCATGGTGAGAGGAAGCGCCAAAGTCATCTGCGAAAAGCCCGGACCAAAGATGATCACTTCCCCGGCACCGCCATCTGTTGCGCGACCTGGGTGAATTGCAGCAGCCGCCGTATCACCAGGACAAAGGGAGGGTGAGGCGGTAAGGAGTCAATATCATGCGCATCATAGAGATGACATTAAATCACATAAAGTTATATCTATAATACAAACAATGAATAATAGACGAACATAGATAATTCATTAAACTCTATCTAAACCGGTCTATGTCTATCTGCAGCGTCCCGACAATGGCCAGTGGGTCACCGTTGGCCGGTACAAGACGGGCGGTCCTGGCGAAGGATTTTTCAGGTATGCCCCCTCTTACATCGAGGCCGGGCATACCTGGACCATTGACCCGCAGAACTTGAGGTTTTTGCCGGATAGGGATTTCCGGGCACAACGGTATCAAGGTCTGCATGACGTGTTACGCGACGCCTGCCCGGATGCCTGGGGGCAAGCGCTGCTGCGCCGCGCACACAATCTTTCGGAAGATGCTCCGCCGCTGCAATACCTGCTCAGGGCCAGCAATCTGGACCGCTGGGGGGCGCTCGCCGTGGGCACAAGTACCAAGCCGCCCGGTGCGCAAATCAACACGCCTGGCCTGCCTCAACTCAATGAGGTGATTGAAGAACTGGCAGCACTGGCGGAGCATCGTCCTGCCATCCGTGCCAGCCTTCGCAAACGGCTGGTCCAGACCGCCAGCGTCGGCGGTGCGCGGCCCAAGGCGACGGTGCGAGGCGACAACGGCCAGTTTTGGCTGATCAAGCCGGAGATTGCCACAGACGCTGGCCCTGTTCCCCTGCTTGAGCACGTCGGGCAGCAATGGGGTAGGGCCAGTGGATTGCACTTTGCTGAAACCGTCTATCACGCCCAAGCCGGCGGCAGAAAGACGGTAAGGGTTCTCAGGTTTGACCGCACAGGTCAGCAACGCCACATGTGCGTGAGCGCCGCCTCCTTGCTGCAGGCTGAATATCCGGGGCGTCACGAGACGGACCGCTGGAGCTATCCGCGTCTGGCCGAAGAAC
This sequence comes from Herbaspirillum sp. C9C3, assembly GCF_013359625.1. Classification (NCBI taxonomy): domain Bacteria; kingdom Pseudomonadati; phylum Pseudomonadota; class Betaproteobacteria; order Burkholderiales; family Oxalobacteraceae; genus Herbaspirillum; species Herbaspirillum sp. C9C3. Next base: position 186,343 of record NZ_JABFMQ010000002.1, on the reverse strand, counting down.
TCAGGTTGGCGGGTGCGCCAAGTGAAGACCGTATCGAACTGTTTGGGCGCATGGTGTTCAATGCCGTCTGCGGCAACGATGATGACCATGTGCGCAATCATGCGATCGTCTATCAGGAAGACGAACGCCGCTGGCGCCTCGCACCCGCGTTTGACGTGGTGCCGAACCCGGTGGAAACGCCCGCCCGTCTGCACATGCAGCTATCACAGGGGCGCTTCGACATTTCCCGAGAGGCCGTTCTGGCTGACGCCCATCGTTTCGGATTTGCCAATCGCGAGGAGGCCGCAACTTGGCTCGACAAGCTGCTGGCACGCATCACGGCCAGCTTTGACGAGCTTGCAGATTGCCTCGATCAGCAATGGCAAACCCTGCTGCGCGAACGCTTGTCTCAGCAGGTCGCCCTCCTGAGCGGACGGCCAGAGTGCGACGACAGCTAGAAGCTAACGGAGAGACAATCGCCAAGGCAGTTTGACGCTGGCCGACGCACGCGTCTCTCGCTCAGGCTCAGGCGGCTTGCGACAGCGTCGGCTGGCCGGCCTGGGTGCGCAAGGCCGTGATGTGATCGAACAGGTAGCGCGCATCACGGTCGATGCCCGAGAAGCGACCCGAGCCCCAGGTGTATTGCCACGGCAAGCCGAGGAAGTACAGACCGGGGGCAGCCGTCACGCCGCGCTCATGGCCGGGATAGCCACGACCGTCAAAGATGGGCTCGGCGATCCAGCTGAAATCGGTACGAAAACCAATGCACCACACCACCGCCGAGATGTCGCGCCCGCGCAAATCCAGCGTGCGCAGTTCCTCTGCCGGAGGCTGCCACACGGGCACGTAGCGCGCCTCCGTGGGTGCCTCGATCTGCTGCGCGGCGATGAACTTGTCGATGCTGTCCTTGATGCTTTCGGAGACCGCATCGGCTTCGTCGAGATAGCCCTTGAGACCGCCACCGAAACGTACCACGTCGCCTTCCAGTCCTTCGAACTTGCCGTAGAGCTGCATGCCTTCCAGCGCGAACTTGCGCAGGTCGATGTCACGCCCGCCATCGCGGCCGGTCACGTAGTGATTGGTCTTCTCGCGCACGCCCGTGCCCAGCGGGTGCTGGTCCACGGGGAGATCGTAGTACTTCATCTTGTCCAGCCATTCCACCACGTCCTTGCCGCGATAGGTGCGCGCCACGCGCGGTGCCTCGCCCACGCCGAGGTGCACGCGGCGACCGGCCAGGTGCAGGTCTTCGGCGATCTGGCAGCCGGACTGGCCGGTGCCGACCACCAGCACTTCGCCCTCCGGCAGCGATTGCGCATTGAGGTACTGGCTGGAGTGGATCTGCACGATGTCGGCCGGCAGGCGCTCGGCCGCGCGCGGCACCACCGGGATGTGATAGCCGCCGACGGCGACCACCACCTGATCGGCCGTGTAGGTGCCATCGCTGGCGGTGATGTGCCAGCGCTCGCCCACACGCCAGAGCTTCTCGACGGTCACGCCTTCGCGCACCGGTGGCTGGAAGCTGGCTACGAAGCCATCGAGGTAGGCCACGATCTCGTCTTTCTTCATGAAACCGTAGGGATCGTCGCCGCGATAAGGATAGCCGGGCAGACTGCATTGCCAGTTGGGCGTGACCAGGCAGAACGTGTCCCAGCGCTCATGGCGCCAGGCGTGGCCGACCTGGTGTTTTTCCAGCACCAGGTGATCGATGCCGGCCTGCTTCAGGTACCAGCTGATGGACAGGCCAGCCTGGCCGCCGCCGATGATGATGACGCCGTGATGGCGCGCTGCGCCTTGGGCTTGGGTGGACATGGTGTTCCTCTTGCAGTGATGTCGTGTTGAATGGAAAGTCGGTGACGAGGTGATCAGGGCCTGATCAGGGAATGAAGGATTCGACCCGGACCACTGGATCGGCAGTGCTCTCGAAGCGGGCCGCCGTTTCTTCGATGCGGCGCAACTGGTCCAGCGCCGATGAGCAGGCAAAGCCATACTTCTGCCGCACCCGCTCGCTGCCGATGTTCAGTGCCGTGGCGCTGCGCTCGACGAACTCGGCCAGGGCATAGGTGCGGCCGGCCTCCAGGTGTTCCTTGACCACCAGCGAAGGCGAGTAGCAATCGGTGACGGTATCGTCCGGCCAGCGGACACGAAAGTGCATTTCAGGCATGGTGTTCCTCTTGGAATGAGGCCGCTACTGGACAGCGGCTGATGAAATTTTCATAAAGCGCCACATGGCGGCTTGCCGAGCGCGTCCACGAAAACCGCGCGCACACGGCCGCACCCGCCTCCACCATGGCCGCACGTGCAACGGGGTCGAGCGCATGGGCGATGCCGGCAGCAATCGCAGCGGGATCATTCGGATCAACCCAGGCACAGCAGTCGCCATCGAGATATTCGGTAAAGGGCGCGATGCGCGAGACCACCACCGGCACGCCGCTGGCCATGGCCTCCAGCACCACCAGGCCGAAGCCCTCCTTCAGGGAAGGAAACACCAGCGCATCGGCACAGCGGAACAGTGCAGGCATGTCGGCATCCGCCACCTCGCCCAGAATGCGCACGGCCCCGGCAGGCAGGGACGCTGCCTCCAGCTCGGCCTGAAACGCGCGCTGGTAGCCGGCGTGATCGAGCACGCTGGCGCCGCCCGCAATGACCAGTTGCGCCTGCGGGTAGACGCGGCGCAGGCGCAGGAAGGCCTGCAGGATGCCCAGCGTATTCTTGCGCGGCTCCACGCCGCCCACGGCCAGCAGCAAAGGCGCACCGACCAGGCCAAGCGACTGACGCAGGGTCTGCTCATGCAGCCCCTGGCGAGGAGCGTAGCGCGCCATATCGACACCATTGGCGACCAGCTCGGTACGGATACCGAGCTCGCGCCGCAGGATGTCCTGCCAGGTGCGGCTGACGCACAGCACCAGGTCGGCAGCGCGATAGCCGCGCTCTTGCCAGTCATGCAGCCGCACATCCTCGAACTGGTCGAGATGGTGCACGGTGCGCACATAGCCGTCGATCACGCCGCGCTCCGTCAACGTGGCCAGCGCATTGGCGCTGATGGAATCCTGGGCATGGCAGATATCGAAGCGCGCCATGTCGATCTGCTCGAAGCAGTGCAGGTAATCATCGATGCGCTGGTGCACCATGTCAGCCACGTCCACGCAATGCACCGGCCCCGGCACCGCATGGAAGGTGCAGGCGGCGCGCCGGAACAGTCCACGGCCGCGTGCATCGGGCGCGAACAGCGTGGTCTCGTGACCCAGCGCCTGCAAGCTCTCCGCCAGTTGCAGCGCATGCACCACGCCGCCGCGCGGGTTGACGGAATGGGTCAGCATGGCGATGCGCAGGTGTGGTGACGGTTGCATTCATGCCTCCCGGCGCAAAGCGCAGCCGATCAGCGCTTCGTCATTGAGATTCCAGAACGGCAGGCGCTGCCCTTGCATGCACAGGTCGAGCTGGCCGCTGTCGTCGATGCGCCCGATGGAAGCGGCCGCGATATCGCGTGCCGCAAAGCGCGCCAAGACCTCAGGCAGGTCATCGTCGGCCACGCTGAGCAGGAAACCGTAGCTGGGGAAAGCCGTGAGCCAGCGTGTGAAATCCGCTCCCGGCGGACAAGGCAAAGCATCCAGGTCAATCACCGCACCCTTGCCGGAACACTCCAGCAGCATCAGGGCAGTACCGATCACGCCGGCCATGCTGATGTCCTTGGCAGCGCGCGCCAGGCCCTGCTCGGCCAGTTCGGGCAGCAATTCAAGGTCGGCGCGCAGGCGCTCGGCGGGCGCGCCGGTACTGGCGTTCCAGTAGGCATAGGGTTCCTGGAAGCGGCCGCGCAGATCGATGGCGGCCACCAGGTGTTCTCCGCTGCGGGCATCGAAACTGGTCAGCAGGCGCCTGGCCCGGCCGATGATGGACACCGACAGCTGCTCGCGGTCATTGCGGCGATTGCTGTGCCCGCCCACCAGCGGCACGCCATACACGCGCGCCCCCTCGGCCAGTCCGGCGAGGATGGGCTGCGCGGCCTCGCCGCCACGGCTCCACAGGGCATCGACCACCGCCAGCGGGCGGCCGCCCATGGCATAGATATCGCTGACGTTGACCATCACCCCGCAGTAACCGGCAAACCACGGCTGCTGTTGGACGAACTCGTTGATGAAGCCTTCGATGGCAAAGAGCAGGTAGCCATCGCCATCGGGAATGGCTGCGCAATCATCGCCCACGGCCAGCGTATGGCCCTGGTGCTGCATGGCCGGCGCCAGCGGCAAAGCCTGCACCACCGCGTCGATATCGCGCTTGTGGGCGATGCCGCGCGAGGCACGCAGATCCTGCACGATCTGCGCCAGCGAGGACGAGGTGTCGCGCGCGTTCATGGCCGGCGCTCCTCGCGGCCACCCACCAGGAAACCGATATCGCCGTCACTGATGGGCGGATAAAAGCCCAGGTCCGCCTGCATCTGATGATGCGGCAGCCCGTGCACTTCGATCTCGGCCAGGGTGTGCCAGTGCAGACGCCGGAACAGCTCTGCATTCTGACGCTGCACCTGGGCCAGGAAAGTATGGCAACCATGCGCATGGGCGGTGCAGACGGCCAGCCTGATGAGGCCGCTGCCGACCGAACCGATACGGCGCGCATGCTGCGCCACGGCCAGGCGCGAACCGTGCCAGACACCTGCCGCAGATTCGTGGATGCGCACCGTTCCTACGACTTCACGACAACCGTCATCGTGTTCCAGTACGGCCACAATGGGCATGGCAATGTCATCGATGGCATCGGTATCATCGTCGCGGAAGACCCCCTGCTCGGTGCAGAAAACGTCACGGCGCAAGCGATGTGCTTCTTCGCGCTCCCACCGGTCCAGCGCCAGCTTGATGCGCACACCGCGGGCCTGAACTTCCTGTGCCAGCGCGTTTTTTTCGACCACGTCGCTCATGTCATTTCCTTTCGAACGCAGACAGAGATGAACAGGCGCCGCACTTGCCGCAGCCTGCCTTGGCATCGCCTGAGCGCATGCCGGCGTTCTCCAGCATCTCTGCCAGCGGTGCGAGCAGGCGGCGCATGGCGGCGGCATCGGGGGAAGGATGGTCTTCTAGCGGCGTACCCGAGATGGGTACGAAGGGCACCACGAAGGGATAGACGCCCAGCGCGATCAACTGCTCGCTCATGCGCAGGATGGCCTCGTCACTGTCGCCCAGGCCGGCCAGGATGTAGGTGCTGACCTGGCCACGCCCGAAGACCTCGACGGCGGCAGCAAAGGCGTCCATGTAGCGTTGCACCGGCACGGTGGCCTTGCCCGGCATGATGCGCTGGCGCACCTCGGGCGTGACCGCCTCCAGGTGCATTCCCAGCGTATCGATACCGGCATCGTGCATGCGCCGGAACCAGGCATCGTCGTCGGGCGGCTCGCACTGTCCCTGGATGGGGAGGTTCACCGCCGACTTCACACCGAAGGCGCTTTCGCACAGGATCTGCGCGCCCCGGTCCGTGGCATTGGGCGTGCCGGTGGTCATGACCATGTGCCTGACGCCATCCAGCAACACTGCCGCGCGCGCCACTTCGCCGAGTTGCTCGGGGGTTTTGCGCAGGATGGTGCGGCCGGCCGCGAGCGACTGCCCGATGGCGCAGAACTGGCAGGACTTGCGGCGGCTCTCATAGCGGATGCAGCTTTGCAGGATGGTGGTGGCCAATACGTCGGCGCCGTGCAGGGTAGCGATCTTGCCGTAGGGGATGCCGTCGAAGGTCTGCATCTTGTAGAAGCGCGGCTGGCGCGGGAAGGACACCACGCCCACCTCCACGCCATCGCGCAGGATGCGCGAGGCGCCATCCGCGCCGGGCTGGGTCGCCACGTAGGGCGAGGACCAGGCACCGGCCGTGTGGACCGGGATCATCACGGTATGACCATCGACGGTGACCGCCTTGTGATCCGACGGCCCGGCCCCGCCGCGCCGGCTCTGTGCACCGGCGCCGGGATCGTCAAGACGCAGCCCTAAGGATTGCAGTTCCGAGATCAACTCCATGGGGGCCTTGCGGCTCGGACGCTGGGGATGCAACTGGATGACGGCTGTCTGCATGATGGGACCTCGCGGAAGGATGAGTGACAGGAGCAGGCTGTTCCGCCGGGAACAGCGAGGACATGGGAGAAGTACGGCGATCATCGATCACCAGGTGCAGCAGTTCGGGGCGCGCATAGTGCCCGACCGAATCCATCATGCGCTTGCGCTTGGTGACCAGTTCCATGTCCAGGTCGGCCACCAGGATGCCTTCGCCGCTGCGCAGGGGCTCGGCCAGCAGCTTGCCTTCCGGCGAGACGATGGCGGTACAGCAGCCACCGCGCAGCGCCTTCTGTGCCTTGGGATCGGGCTCGATGGCGGCGATCTGTTCATCAGTCAGCCAGCCGGTGGCATTGATGACGAAGCAGCCCGACTCCAGTGCGTGATGGCGGATGGTGACCTCCATCTGGTCAGCGAAGATCTGCCCCACCATGGAACCGGGGAACTGGGCGCAATGGATTTCTTCGTGCTGGGCCATGAGGCTGTAGCGCGCCAGCGGGTTGTAGTGTTCCCAGCAGGCCAGCGCCCCCAGGCGCCCCACGGCGGTAGGCACCACCTTCAGGCCGCTGGCATCGCCCTGCCCCCAGATCATGCGCTCGTGATAGGTCGGCGTGATCTTGCGGCGTTTCAGCACCAGCTCGCCGTCGGCATCGAAGACCAGCTGCGTGTTGTAGAGCGTGCCGTGGTCGCGTTCGTTGACGCCCAGCACGACCACCGTGCCATGCGCGCGTGCCGCTTCTGACACCGCCTGGGTTACGGGGCCGGGCACCGTCACCGCACGCTCGTAGAGCAGCAGGTGTTCCGGACCTGACGCAAAAGGCGGCCGCACGAACGAGAAGTACGGATAGTAAGGAACGAAGGTTTCCGGAAACACCACCAGTTGCGCGCCTTGTCTGGCAGCCTCGGCAATGGCCTGGCATACCTTGGCCACGGTACCGAGTTCGCTGTCGAGGTCGGGCGCGATCTGCACCGCCGCCGCCCGTACCGTTCTCTTGTGGATGCTCATGCGCCGCCCCTTTCCATTACAGGGTCCAGGTATCGAGGATGAAGGCGTTGTCGCGACGATGCAGCAGCACCAGGTCGAGCACGTCCAGCGGATTGATGGGGCGGATGCCGGGAATCAGCGAGGGCTCGCCGTGGCCGTACAGCGCCTGCAGGGCGAAGCGGCAGGCGTAGACCTTGCCGCCCTCTTCCATGAACTTGACGATCTGCTTGTTGAAGTTCTGGTGACCGGGGAAGGCTTCGTCCCCCAGCGTGGGGAAACCGCGCTGCACGCCCAGCGTCACGCCCGGACCATAGAGCAGGATGGAGGTCTCGAAACCCTTGCGCTTCAAGCGGGTTGCCTGCAGCAGGTTGACGAAGCCGATCGAGCCTTCGAAGGCCACCGTATGGAAGGTCACCAGCGCTTTTTCTCCCGGCTGGGCTTTGACGTCTTCGAACACCTTCTCTTCATAATCCACCAGGAAATCGCCGGGGGCGTGGGCTGCTTTGGTGACTGCGGGCATGGTGATACTCCTCTCGATTGCTGTTGGTCTGCACTTGGGGAAGTGGTCTGGCGAGTTCGCCGCGACACTGGAATTGAAGGCATCAGTCATGCCACCAACACCCCGTCAATGTGCGAATTGACTGCATAAAAATCCCGTCAATCCTCCCCTCGCAGAATGGAATCCAGCATCTGCGCGGCTTGCCGAATCGGCGCTTGCAGCATGGTTTTTGGGCCATGTGAAGCAATCCATTCAATCGCTCCATACAATCGGACAGCATCGCGCAAACCCTTGTGCACTCTGGCGTTGCGGCGCGTCTTGAGTTGGTGCAGAGCGCTGCGCGCGGATGATGCAAGACGGTGCACTTTTGTACCTGTACGGCAGAGATTGGATGGAATGCAAATTGCATTCAATGACACCAGTCGATGCGGTCAATATTGAAGTCAGGAAACGAGGAAGTTGCCATGACCAAGAACAGCGCCATGTGGGTTCCCAAATTGAAGAAAGGTGGCGGCCCGCTTTATCTGGCCATCGCCAATGCGATTGCCGAGGACGTCGCCACCGGCCACCTGCAGCCCGAGCAGCGGCTACCGCCGCAGCGCAAGCTGGCCGAGGTGCTGGACCTGGACTTCACCACGGTCGCGCGCGCCTATACGGAAGCGCATCGGCGCGGACTGGTGGATTCGGTGGTGGGACGCGGCACCTTCGTCTGCGGCAAGCGCCGCCCGCGCATCCCGCGCTTGACTGAGGGCCGCCCCAACGTCGACATGTCGATGAACATGCCGCCCGAGCCGGAGTCGCCGGAGCTGATGGAGTTGATGCAGTCGGGCTGGAACAAGGTCAATGCGCGCCTGCGTGACCTGATGCGTTACCAGGATTTCGGTGGTTCGCCCGAGGATCGCGAAGCCGGTGCGCTGTGGCTGCGCCGGCGCGGGCTGGTGGTGGAACCGGAACGGGTGCTGGTGACGCCGGGGGCGCAATGTGCGCTGCTGGCCATCCTGACCATGCTGGTCGGACCTGGCGGGGTGCTCTGTTGCGAGGACGTGACCTACCCCGGCCTGCGCGCCCTGGCCGGGCATCTCAACATCAAGCTGGTTGGCTTGCCGATGGACAATGAGGGCATTGATGCGGTGGCCTTTGCCGGGGCCTGTGCGCAATATGCTCCGAAAGCGCTGTATTGCAATCCCACCCTGCTCAATCCGACCACCTGCACGACTTCGGTATCGCGCCGCCAGGCGCTGGTGGAGATCGCCCGTCACTATGAAGTGGCCATCATCGAGGATGATGCCTATGGCTTCCTGCCGCGTGTGGCACCGCCGGCCATTGCCAGCATGGGCAGCGAGCTGACCTACTATGTCACCGGACTGGCCAAGACCGTGGGGGCCGGTTTGCGCATCGCTTATATGGTGGCGCCCGATGCCGCCTCGGCTGCGCGCCTGACGGCGGCACTACGTGCGACGACGGTGATGGCTTCACCGGTTACCTCGACCCTGGCAACTTATTGGATACGCGATGGCGTGGCGGATCTGGCGCTGGCCAATATCCGCAAGGAGTCGATGGCGCGGCAGAAGATTGCGGCCCGCATCTTGCCCGAGCACGGGTATGCCTCGGAACCGGAGGCGTTTCATTTGTGGGTGAAGCTGCCGGGGGGATGGCAGGCCAGTACGTTTTCAGCGCAGATGCGCGCCAATGGGGTGGCGGTGGTGGGAGTGGATGCGTTTGCCGTGACTACTGCGCCGGTGCAGGCTGTGCGTGTGTGTATTGGGGGGATTGCCAGTCGGGGGGATATTCAGCATGCGTTGACGTTGATGCGGGATACCTTGGCGGAGCAGCCGTTGGTTAGGGCGGCTGTGGTTTGAGAGTGCCGGGGCCAAGTATCCAACAATATGCCTATTCACCTTCGAAGTAATCTGAGTCGATCTTTTTTATCTCGTAGACGCCGACTTGAGCGACGCCGACATTATGATCAACCATAAATTTTGCTAGCTGCTTTCCGTCTAGAAGAATGATCTTGGAGCTGATTATGTTTGCGTAATCTTCAGCATCTTTCGAAAAAACTGAGGTGGTAATGAATACCCCTTTGTTTGCACGCTGCCCCTGCAGTGCACCGGCGAATTTCTGGATTTCTGGTCTTCCAACCGTTCCATCCCACCTCTTGGCCTGGACATATATGACATCGAGGCCCAGACGGTCTTCTTTGATGATGCCGTCAATTCCTCCGTCGCCACTCTTTCCAACAGCGCTCGCAGCGTCCTGTCGAGAACCGCCGTACCCCATCGCAACCAGTAGATCAATAACAACTCTTTCGAAAAATGCAGGAGACATTGATTTCACCTGCTCAAGTAGATCAGCTTCGAGGTTGTTGCGAAGGGTGCTGTATGCGGTGGCTAAGGCGTCCTCCGGGGTCTGATCACTCATTTCCGTTGAAATGTCCAAGACTCCGGACGTATCCGCATCCTTTGTTCGCCGTCGAACTTGGAATTCGCGGAACTCTTTAAATTGGCGCAGAAACTCCACATCAATTTTTGCCGGCGATTGCCTGAGAAGGTCGGCGCCCCTGTCAGTGATCTGAAGTAATCCTCTTTTTGCGGAATAGAGAAGTCCGGCTTGCTTCAAGTATGTTCTCGCCCACCCGACTCGATTATCGAAAAGAGGTGCAGTTCCGCTTGGCAGCATTTCTGAACGCTCGGCATCAGTCAGAACAAAATCAATGGCTAATTGTTCTACCAGATCTCTGAATCGATGTTCCCTGCCATCACTGGCCAGACGAAGAAGGGGGAGCATGATGGACTGGTAATTGGGGATGGGCATTCTTTGCGATATGAATTTGGATTTTGGTTGATTATATATACCAATTGACCTTGCGCCACTTCTAGCTCATTCCCATATCCCAAGCAAAACAGGATTCCAGCGCAAAGCCACATCCAGCGCGACTCGCTGACTGCGCATAGAGCGCGCAAAATCCCATAGTTGCGCGTGTTTTGGAAGAAATTCCCGAAGAGGAAAGCGGAACTATCTTTTTGATCAGCTTAGTTTCCTACTTGGGTACAAACAAAAAAAAGGACTCCAATCACTCGGAATCCTTTTTAAATACTGGTGGCCCCCCCGTGAGTCGAACACGGCACCAACGGATTATGAGTCCGCTGCTCTAACCAAGCATGAGCTAGGGGGCCAAAAAATCAGCCGGCGATTTTAACATCTCGCCGGCCAATCCTGACTCACCCTTAAGATCAATTCCCTTCAAGGAAGCTCTTGAGCTTGTCCGAACGCGAAGGATGGCGCAGCTTGCGCAATGCCTTGGCTTCGATCTGGCGAATACGCTCACGGGTCACGTCGAACTGCTTGCCCACTTCTTCCAGCGTATGGTCGGTCGACATCTCGATACCGAAACGCATGCGCAGCACCTTCGCTTCGCGCGGGGTCAGGGAATCCAGGATGTCCTTGACCACGTTGCGCATCGACGCATGCAGCGCCGCATCGGCCGGCGCCAGCGTGTTGTTGTCTTCGATGAAGTCGCCCAGATGCGAATCGTCGTCGTCACCGATCGGCGTTTCCATGGAGATCGGTTCCTTGGCGATCTTCATGATCTTGCGGATCTTGTCTTCCGGCATTTCCATCTTGATCGCCAGGGTCGCGGGATCAGGCTCGGCACCGGTCTCCTGCAAGATCTGACGCGAGATGCGGTTCATCTTGTTGATCGTTTCGATCATGTGCACCGGAATACGGATAGTGCGCGCCTGGTCAGCAATGGAGCGAGTGATGGCCTGACGGATCCACCAGGTCGCATAGGTCGAGAACTTGTAGCCGCGACGATATTCGAACTTGTCCACCGCCTTCATCAGACCGATGTTGCCTTCCTGGATCAGGTCCAGGAACTGCAGGCCACGGTTGGTGTACTTCTTGGCGATCGAGATCACCAGACGCAGGTTGGCCTCGGTCATTTCACGCTTGGCCATGCGCGCCTTCTTCTCGCCGGCGCCCATCTTCTTGTTGATCGCACGCAGATCCGGCAGCGGCAGTACCACGCGCGCCTGCAGGTCGATCAGCTTCTGCTGCAGCTCCTTGATGGCCGGCACGTTGCGGCTCAGCACGGCGCTGTAGTCATGGTTGGCGGCGACTTCGCCATCCACCCAGTCCAGGTTCACTTCATTGCCCGGGAACACCTTGATGAAGTGCGCACGCGGCATGTTGCACTTGTTGACGGCCACGTCCAGGATCTGACGTTCCACGGTACGCACTTCGTCCACCTGCGCACGCAAGGTGTCGCACAGCTTCTCGACGATCTTGGCGGTGAAGCGGATGCCCAGCAGCTCGTTGGAAATGATTTCCTGCGCCTTGACGTAAGGCTTGGAGTTGTAGCCTTCCTTCTCGAAAGCCTTGCGCATGTTCTCGAACTGGGTGCCGATGACGGCGAACTTGCCCAGCGCGTCGCGCTTCAACTGCTCCAGCTGTTCAGCGGAGAAACCGGCTGCACCCGAGCCGCTGCTCTCGTTTTCTTCTTCCTCTTCGTCTTCTTCCTCTTCTTCCTCTTCCTCGTCGTCCTCATCGGAGTCGGAAGAGGCAGCCTCGACCTGCTGTTCGCTCTCATTCGGATCAACCAGACCATCGACGATTTCGTCGACCTTGATCTCGTCCTTGGAGATGCGGTCCGCCGCAGCCAGGATCTCGGCGATCGTGGTCGGGCAGGCGGAGATGGCCTGGATCATGTCCTTGAGGCCATCTTCGATGCGCTTGGCGATTTCGATTTCGCCTTCGCGGGTCAGCAGTTCGACCGAGCCCATTTCACGCATGTACATGCGCACCGGGTCGGTGGTACGACCGAAGTCGGAATCGACGGTCGACAGCGCGGCTTCGGCTGCGGCTTCGGCGTCGTCATCGCTGGCGACGTTGGCCACGTTGTCCGACAGCAGCAACGTTTCTGCATCAGGGGCGTGCTCGTAGACCGAGATGCCCATGTCGCTGAAGGTGCCGATGATGCCTTCGATGGCTTCCGGGTCGACGATGTTTTCCGGGAGGTGGTCGTTGATTTCAGAGAAGGTCAGGAAACCACGCTCCTTGCCCAGCTTGATCAGGGTCTTCAACTTCTGGCGACGGCGCTCCAGCTCTTCTTCGCTGGCTTCGGTGTCGGAAGAGAAGGCGTCCTTCAACAGGGCCTTTTCCTTGGCCTTGCGATCCTTGGCCTTGGCCTTGTCGGCAGCCTTCAGTTCGGTGCGCTCGATGGTGTTCAGTGCTGCAACTTCATCACTCTCGGGCTGGAATTCCTTGGGCTTGCGACCACGGCGGCCCGGCACCTTGACGCTCGGCAGCACATAGCCGGACGTGTCGATGGCTGCCAGAGCAGCGGCATCAGTGGTTTGGCTTACGCTCGACGCGGCGGTCGCGCTGACGTCTTTGCCTTCGACCTGTGCAGCTTTGGTGGTCTTGGCGGTCTTGGTTTCGGGTTTCTTGGTGGTCACGGAAGTCTTCGTCGCTTTCACAGAAACCGCTTGTTCGGCGGCTTGAGGTAACTTGTTGGCTGGCGTTGCAGTCGCCTTGGGCGCTGCGGCGCGGGCCGGCTTGGCGGCAGCTGTCTTGACTGCCGTCTTTTTCGGCGTCGCTGCTGCTGCAGTCTTTGCCGTGGGTTTTACGATGGTGACCGCTGCCTTCGCCGTCCCCTTGACGGGCGATGTGGCGGCTACCGCCCTGGAGGTCTTGGCCACGGCGGTGGATTTTACCGCCGTGGCCGTCTTGCTGCTCTTTGCCGACGCTGCTGGAGTTTTCGCGGGTTTCTTCATTGCATTTGCCATAGAATCAACTGCCAATTGAGAATTCACTCATTGCGCCAATCAAATCATGCTAATGATGCAACTCCGGTACACCGGTTGCCCGGTAGACTCCGGCTGCACGCGCAACGTTCCTTTTACCGGCGGGCCATTGATCGCGTGCAGCAGGCAGTCATGCCGCTTGCGATCCGGCAGCGATACCGCTCTCTGCCGTCCTTCCTCCCGATGCGCCGGGCTGAAGGCATGTCGCCGCAGGGTGGGGATGCAAGAGCCATCCGGCGGAACTAAAGCCCTATAGTATAGCACAGATGGGGCCCTTTTCCCGGGGATCAAGGCGGGATATTCGGCCATCCGCCAGCGATCCGGTGCGTAAATCACGACAATTTGCAGCGCTTTACCGTGTTTTCCACATCCGGGCATCTACTGCTCCTGCACACCCGTCAGACCTGGTCCCGCTGAATCTTGCGGGAATCCCTGCCTGCCCATCTCCTTCTTTCCACCTGCCGGTGAAGCTGCACTCAACCTGCCGCGACTGCGCCGCCGGTCTGGCGCTTGAGCCATTCCTTGCGCTGCATCAGCTCGCGATAACGATTGCGCTCTTCCTCGGTGCGCAGGTTGGAGGCCACCAGCATCTGCATCTCCTCATCAAGGGCGCGGATCCTGGCCTGGCGGATGGCGCCGGCCATCTCGGCCCGCACCACATCGAATTCGGATTCCGACTCGGCCGCGATTTCCGCGATCATCGAGTCGAACTCGGGACCACCCTCGCGCAGGTGCTCGACCAGCGCGGCAAAGTTGGCCTGCTCGCCCATGCTCTGGGCCACGCCGACCAGATGCGCGAGCATCTCGGCCTGGTCCGGCGCGATGCGGGCGATGGCCTCCAGCGCAGCCGCATCCAGATCGGCGGAGAGTTGTGGATGCGCCACAAGCAGTCGCATGATCTGACGCTCCAGCCCGAGCGGAGCGCTGCGCTTGCTGCGCGGCGGGGCACTGCGTACGCGCGCCACCGGTTTCTCCAGCTCGAACAGCACTTCCAGCTCGGCCGGCGTGGTCTGGGTGGCCTGGGCCACGCTGCGCACGATCTGCAGCCGCAATCCGGATGCCGGCAGAGCCTGCAAGAGCGGCTTGGCGGCAAACTGCGCGTGGGCGCGGCCTTCGGGGGTACGCAGGTCGTTTTCGCCGATGATTTCCTTGAGCAGGAACTGCGACAGCGGCAACGCCTCGCGAATCTGCTCTTCAAAGGCGGGCGCGCCCATCTCGCGCACGTAGCTGTCGGGGTCGTGCTCCTTGGGCAGGAACAGGAACTTGATGGTCTTGTTGTCCGAGGCGTGCGGCAGACAGGCTTCCAGTGCGCGGCGGGCGGCGCGGCGGCCGGCATTGTCGCCATCGAAGCTGAAGATCACCTGATCGGTCTGGCGCACCAGCTTCTGCACGTGGATGGGCGTACACGCCGTACCCAGCGTGGCCACGGCCTGCGGGAAACCCAGCTGAGCCAACGCCACCACATCCATGTAGCCTTCGGTGACCAGCACGTAACCGGCTTCGCGGATCGCCTGGCGCGCTTCGAACAGACCGTAGAGCTCGCTGCCCTTCTGGAACAGCGGCGTTTCGGGCGAGTTCAGGTACTTGGGTTCGCCACCATCCATCACGCGACCACCAAAGCCGATCACCTGGCCTTTGGTATTGCGGATGGGGAACATGATGCGACCACGGAAGCGGTCATAGCGCTTGCGATGACCGCCCCCTTCTTCGCTCTTGTCGATCACCAGGCCGGACTCGACCAGCACCTCGTTCTCGTAATCAGGAAAGACCTGACGCAGGCTGTCCCACTCGTCGGGCGAATAGCCCAGACCGAAGCGCGCGGCGATCTCGCCGGTCAGACCGCGCCCCTTCAGGTAGCCAATGGCAGGCTGGGCGCTACGCAACTGGTGACGATAGAAATCATTGGCGCGCGTCATCACGTCCGACAGCGCCATGCTCCTGGCCTGTTTTTCCTGACGCTGGGCCAGGGGGATGCTGTCCTCGCGCTCAGGGACCACCATGCCCACGTTCTGAGCCAGATCCTTGACCGCTTCCACGAAACCCATGCCGGAATACTCGATCAGGAAACTGATCGCCGTCCCATGGGCACCGCAGCCGAAGCAGTGATAGAACTGCTTGGTCGGGCTGACGGTAAAGCTGGGGGATTTCTCGTTGTGGAAGGGGCACAGGCCCATGAAGTTGGCGCCGCCCTTCTTCAGTTGCACATAGCGACCGACCACGTCGACGATGTCGACGCGGTTCAACAGGTCCTGGATGAACGACTGAGGAATCACCTGGGCAGCAAGCTTGGCAACAACGCGACGAAGACGCTGCTCAAGAAGCCAGCGCGGCCTTGACCATCGCGGACACGGCGGTCATGTCAGCACGTCCGGCCAGCTTGGGCTTCAACACGCCCATGACCTTGCCCATGTCCTGCGGACCGGCAGCGCCGGTGGCGGCCACGGCGGCCTGGACTTCGGCCTTGATCTCGTCATCCGACAGGCTGGCCGGCATGTAGGTGGCCAGCACGGCCAGCTCGGCCTTCTCGACGTCAGCCAGATCCTGGCGACCACCCGCTTCGAACTGCGAAATGGAATCCTTGCGCTGCTTGACCATCTTGTCGATGATGGCCAGCACGTGAGCGTCGGTCAGTTCGACGCGTTCATCGACTTCCTTCTGCTTCATCGCGGCGGTCAAGAGGCGGATGGTGCCCAGCTTGCCCATGTCCTTGGCGCGCATGGCGGCCTTCATGTCTTCCGTGATCTGCTCTTTCAAACCCATGGGGTACTCCGAAGATGAGGTGGATGAGTATTCTGCGATCTGGCGCCATCCCGCATCCAGTATTCCGGGCGGCAACAAGGCAGCCCCGGTCTTAGGATCGTAGAACATGGATGGGCTTATCGCCAGCCCGATTTGGTGCTTTCCTTCCTATTTGGGGGTACCCATAGGAAAAACCAGGCCAGCCGGCCGCCCGGAGAAAACACCACGACAAATCGGGAATAAATGCGAAAACCCGCTGCGGACCAACACCGGAGCGGGTTTACACATCGGCCGCACGAGTGTGCGGCGAGAAATTCTTAGTACAGCTTCTTCGGCAGCTGTTGGCTGCGGATACGCTTGTAGTGACGCTTCACGGCAGCTGCCAGCTTGCGCTTGCGCTCAGCGGTCGGCTTTTCGTAGAACTCGCGTGCGCGCAGTTCGGTCAGCAGACCGGTCTTCTCGATGGTGCGCTTGAAGCGACGCATTGCAACTTCGAACGGCTCGTTCTCTTTAACGCGAATAGTGGTCATGTAAATTCAAACCAAAAAGGTTAGGTTGGATTAGCAAAGAAAGCGATTGTAGCAGGACTGGCATCCGATTGGAAGGCCAAACGTGGCATTTTTTCCACCACCGTGGTAAAAAACGGATAAGAATCAGTCACTTATCACAGTCAAGATGATCCTTCACCTGAAGTCAAGGGCAAATGAAGAAACAAGTCAGACATCGGCCTTCCAGGCCCGGCTCATACCGCCAAACCCGCCGCCACACCTGAGGCCCAGGCCCACTGGAAATTGTAGCCGCCGAGCCAGCCGGTGACGTCCATGGCCTCGCCGATGAAATGCAGTCCCGGCACCTTGCTGGCCATCATGGTCTGCTGCGAGAGTTCACGGGTATCCACCCCGCCCAGCGTGACCTCGGCCTTGCGGTAGCCTTCCGAGCCGCTGGGCAGGATGACCCAGTGGTTCAGCGAATCGCCCAGCTTCCTCAGGGATTTGTCGGGCATGTCGGCAATGCGCGCCCCGGCATCGAAGCCGTTGATCTTGAGCCAGCCCTCGGCCAGGCGATTGGGCAGCCATTGCGCCAGCAGATTGCCGAGGTTCTTCTTGAGCGTGCCCTTGCCGTGGATCAGGAACTGGCCCACATCCAACCCCGGCAAGAGGTTCAGCATCAGCGGCGTGCCGGGCTTCCAGTAACTGGAAATCTGCAGAATGGCCGGCCCCGACAAACCGCGATGGGTGAACAACAGGTCTTCCAGGAAATACCCGTTCTCCTTCTTCACGCCCGTCTCCACCGCCACTTCCAGCGCGATGCCGGCCAGTTCGACAAGCGACTGCCAGGCCTTGCCGTCGAAGGTCAGCGGCACCAGGCCCGGACGGGTCTCGACCAGCTTCAGATCGAACTGACGGGCGATGCGATAAGCGAAGTCGGTCGCACCGATCTTGGGGATGGACAAGCCACCCGTGGCAATGACCAGACTCGCGGCCTGGATCTCGCCGGCGCTGGTGGCCACGCGGAACAGTTCGCCGGTCTTGCCCACCTCCTGCACCGTGCAGGGCATGCGCCAGCTGACGTTGCCCGCGTCGCATTCCGCCTTGAGCATGGCGATGATGTCCTCGGCGGAGTCATCGCAGAAGAGCTGCCCCTTGTGCTTCTCATGGAAGCCGATGCGATGGCGCTTGACCAGGCCGATGAAATCCTGCGGCGTATAACGCGACAAGGCGCTGCGACAGAAATGGGGATTTTGCGAGAGATAATGCTGCGGCCCCGCGCCCACATTGGTGAAATTGCAGCGGCCACCGCCGGAGATACGGATCTTCTCGGCCAGCTTGGCGGCGTGGTCGATCAGTACCACGCGCCGACCGCGCTGGCCCGCCACGGCGGCACACATCATGCCGGCCGCACCGGCGCCGATGATGGCGACATCAAAATGATTGGGATTGTTCTTGCTCATGCTCGCTCCGGCACGCATCTCGGTGCAGCCCGAGGTCGCTTCAAAGCCGTGATTGTCCGCGATCCTGCCCCGAAAACACAAGCACCGGCACACAACGCCGTTTCCAGATGCCACAAAGACGAAGGACCGGCATCTTTCGATACCGGCCCTTCGCCTTCTCCCTCCCATCATTGCGCACGCTCTGCAAACACACGCAATGCCAGGTGCCTCAACTTTGATGCAATATTATCTTAAGCAATCGTTTATATCGTTTACTGGAAATACGGCGGCGGCTCTACGCCCATCCACAATTCCGAAGACAAGCGCATCATGTCATTGAGCGAACCGCGCTGGGCAAACATCTGGCGCAGCCAGCTGGCGTCGGACAGGCGATCATGTGCGATGCGACGCAGGCGCGCGAGGGTCTGCTGCTCGGCCTCATTGGCCACATACGGCTCCAGCAGCTGCAACTGCTGCAGCAGATGCTCATAGATGGGCAGCTTGCGCGATTGCGATGGCGTGGCGCCATGCAGGGCGAGCTGGCCATTGAGCCCGAAGCGGCTGGCCTCGAAGCGGTTGTACTGATACAGCAGATAGAAATCATCGCCGATGACGAAGGGTCGCTCGCTCAGGATCCAGCGTGCCAGCAGTTGCGCATACGCGCCCAAATGCGCGGCATGCTCGATGGTGAGCGGGGTATCGCAGACGCGGATTTCCACGGTGCCGTACTCGGGCTTGGGACGGATATCCCAATAAAAGTCCTTCATGCTGGCGATGATGCCCATCTGCAGCAACTCATCGTAATACGTCTCGAACTCGGCCCAGATGGTATGTACCGGTGCCGTGCCCGACAACGGGAACGCGCGCACCACGTTGCTGCGCGAGGAATCGAACTTGGTATCGGCGCCCTGGTAGAAGGGCGAGGCCGCCGACAGCGCAATGAAGTGCGGTACGTAGCGCGAGAAGCCATGCGTGAGGTACAGCGCATCATCGCCGTTCTCCACACCGATGTGGATGTGCTGACCAAAGACGGTGAAGGTCTTGGCCAGGTAGCCGTATTTCTCGTGCAAGTGATGGAAGCGCTCGCTGGGCGTGATGCGCTGCTCGTTCCAGTGCTGGAAGGGATGCGCGCCGCCGCCGGAGACATCGATGTTGAGATACTGCGCGCCCCGGTTCAAGGCGGCACGCAAGCCCTTCAATTCCTCGATCAGTTCATCGACGCGGGTATGGATGCCGGAGTTCAGCTCGATCATCCCCTGCGTCATTTCCAGCTTGATCTGCTTTTGCAGGTCGCGCGGCTCGATCCAGTTGAGCAGGTCGACCGCATCGCTGGCGAGGTTGTAGTTGCGGCGGTTGACCAGTTGCAGTTCCAGCTCGATGCCCATGGTGAAGGGCGTGGAAGAACCGAACGGCAGGATGCCGGCGCTGCCCTGCGGTCCGGCCACGTGGGCGCGGTGGGCAGGGTCGTCGTGTTCGTTGCGGATCAGTGTGTCGGTATTCATTCGCGTCCACTCTCTCCCGATTTGATCAGGGCAAACTGGGTTGCCACCGGTCCCAGGAATTCCAGGACCACCATGCTTCCCGCCAGCAGCGGCAAGACATTGGCCGTGGTGTGCGGATACAGCGACGAGACCGTTTGCATCAGGCCCACGCCCACTTCCGTCATGGGCAAGGTACCCAGCGTGAGCAGGCCGGCCTGACGCCAGTTCATGCGCGCAAAGCGGGCGAACAGGAAGATGCCCAGGCCCATGGCCAGAAAGCGCGCCGCGATCAGGATCAGTACCGAGAAGCCCAACAGGCTCAGGTCCGACAACTTCATGGACGCACCCACGGTGACGAACAGCATCACCACGAACAGTTCATTGGCCACGCCAAACTCCAGCTCCATCAGATCGAACTGGCGATCCAGGTTCTTGGAGAGGATGGCGAAGATCAGCATGGACAGCATCACCGGCAGATGCAGTGCATGCGCCACGCCGATGGCCAGTGCGATCACCGAGATCACCAGCACGAACTGCGAACTGTTCTCGCGACCCAGCAGGCGCGCCAGCGGCATCATCAGCCAGTAGGTGAGATAGGCCAGAATGGCCGAGCCGATCAGGGAATACAGGGTGTGCTGGATCAAGGTCCAGACAGGTGTTCCCGCCTCATGCGCAATCACCGGCAGAAGCGCATAGGCGGCCAGCACGGCAACGAAATTGTTGAGCGCGGTCATGGCCGCCAGGCGCCGCGTGACCTGGCCTTCGGCCTTGAGGTCGCGCAACACCACCAGCACCACGGCAGGTGCGGTGGCAATGGCCATCACGCCACCCAAGAGCGCCATCACCGAATCGGTCCCGAACCAGGTCAGGGCGATGCTGACGAAGCCGAAGCACAGCACGGCCGAGACGGCCACCGTGATCATCAGCCATTTTTCGCGACGCAGCCAGCCGATGTCGACATAGCGACCCAGCTGATAGACCACCAGGGCGACAGCGATGTCGGCAAAGATGTTGGTGACCTTGAGGACTTCACCGGAGAGCAGATTGAAACCGCCCGCTCCCAGCAGGAAGCCGACCAGCAAATAACCCGTGATGCGTGGCACCCATGGGGACTTGGAAACTACATAGCCCGCGATCAGCCCGAACAGCAGCAGGCCGCCGAATACCAGCAGGGCATTCCATTGCAGCGTCTGTGCGAGGGTGAACGACGGAAGAGCCCACTCCATATCTCCTCCTGTAACGATTAGGTGTTGAACCGCACTGGCAAGCCATCAGGTGACATGCTCGATGCGGATCGCGTGAGCAACATGCCTGGCATGCGCTTGTCGAACTGCCCGACGAGATCGGGCCCGAGTCCGGAGAGAGGATTTTCCCAAAAAAATCGCCCACCGGAAAACTCGGAGCACAGAAGATATCACTCTTGCTCTACGCGATGATCTTTTTTTTACCTACAACGGAAATCTTGATTTCCTGATTTGATAGTTATTGAATTTCTGGAAGTTATCCGAAGCGCATTGAGAAGATGAATGTAGTTGGGGGAGCCTCAATATTCCATCAGTGCGCCATCGGCGGTAATCAGCGCAGACCTGATTCGCTTGTCGGAAAAGACTGACATGAGCGCGCTGCGGTAACGGGCCAGCTGCGCGGCATAATCGGCGCGTTCGCTGTCGAGCAGGCGACGCTTGTAATCGAGCACCCAGACTTCGTCATCGAACATGACCACGCGATCGAGCCGCATCACCCCCGCTGGCGCGACGATCTCCATCTCATTGCGTGCCCAGCGATGCAGCGCCGGATTGAAGAAGCGCTCCAGCTGCGGCTGCGCCAGCACCACGCGCGCCTGCGCATGCACCACCTGTGCCATCTGCGCAGAGATGCCCAGCCAGCGCACCAGCGCGGACGACGACGGCAGCTGCAGCGGCCATGCACTGCCATGCGTGAGCCGCTCCAGCAGCGCATGCAGGGCCACGCCTTCATCGATGGCCTCGGTGCTGACCAGCGTGCCATCGGCATCGACCTCGGGCAGCGCCTCTTCATCGTCCTGCGCTGCGCCAAACAGCGACATCGGCACCGGTTCGGGATCGAACAGCGCCAGCGAGAATTGCTCCTCGATGGCGGCGGCATCGGCGCCGTGAACGGCCTCCCCGCTGATCTCGCGCACCGGCGCATCGCTGGCGAAAAGACGCTGGTACCAGCTGCCTTCCACCACGCCACCCTCGCCCGCACCGCGCGTGCCGGCCACGCCTGAGACCAGCAGCAACTGCTTGGCGCGCGTGACGGCAACGTAGAGCAGATTCCAGTCTTCCTGTGTCTTCAGGCTTTCCTCTTCCTCGAACAGCGGGGCGCGCGCAGCGCCGCGCTCGCTGCGTCGGCCGAAGGCAGAGAAGTGGGTCGGTGCATCCCGGTCTTGCGGCCAGGCGCAGAGGATGCCGAGATTGTCTTCCATCCCGTCACTGTGATTGGCGTCGAGAATGGCCACCACCGGCGCTTCCAGCCCCTTGGCGCTGTGCACCGTGAGAATGCGCACCGCATCGGCGCTGGCGTCGACGCTGGCCTCGTCGGGCGCATCACCGCCCGAGCTGCGCTGCAGGAGCCGCAAGGCATCGATGAACTTGGGCAGGCTGGGATAGCGTCCGGCATCCATGTTCAGCGACAACTCGACGAAGGCCGCGATATTGCCCAGCGTCTGGTTGCGCGTGAGCGGCGAGGCATGCTGCGCATAGCGCGCCACCAGTTCGCCCTGATGCAGGATCATGTCCAGCAGGTCATGCACCGGCAGGTGCGGTGCGGCCTGCAGCCAGCGCCGCAGCAGGGTCACGGCGCGCACCAGGGCGGCCGGAGCCGCGCCTTGATCCTGCATCTCCTGCAGATGCTGCCACCAGTGGCCACTCTCGGAATGCGCCACCCGGCGGGCGATCTGCACCAGCTCATCGTCGGCGGCCCCGATGATCGGGCTCTTGAGAACATGGGCCAGCGCCCGCGTATCGTTGGGGGTGATGAGGAAGGTCAGCAGCGCAATCAGGTCGGCGATCTCCAGCGATTCGAGCAGACCGCCGCGCTTGTCGGAAATGAAGGGAATCCCGGCGGCGCGCAAGGCGCTCTCATAGGCGGCCAGGTGCGTACGCTTGCGCACCAGCAGCATGATGTCGCCCCAGCGCATCGGCCGAGTACCCCGGCCTTCGGCCACCGGCACTTCGCGACAGGCTTTGAGCAAGGCCTGCGCCAGCGCCTGTCCTTCCAGCAGGCGGCGGGCATCGTCTTGCTCACCGCGTGGCGTGGTCAGCGGATTGCGCCAGGGGATGATGTCTTCAGCGTTTTCCGTGGCCTCGTGGGAAGCCGATTCGTCGGCGGTTTCAGGCGCATTGACGTTTTCTGCATCATCATCCTGACGCGCCAGCGGAAGCCGCCACACCTCGCCCCCGGCAAGGCCCAGCGTGGTCTGCTGCGCAAACAGCGGATTGCCACCCATGACGAATGAACGATTCAGTACATCGACCACGGCCGAGGCATTGCGGCGCGTCTGGTTGGCGCGCAGGATGGCTGCGCCCTGCGCCCCCAGCATCTCGCGCGCGGCGACGAACACGCGCGGTTCGGCACGGCGGAAGCGGTAGATGGACTGCTTGGGATCGCCCACCACGAACACGCTGGGCTGAGCCGCATCATCGCCATAGGCATCCAGCCAGCTGCGCACGATGCACCATTGCAGCGGATTGGTATCCTGGAATTCATCCAGCAGGATGTGCTTGTAGCGCGCATCCAGCCGGGTCTGCAGATAGGCCGCGCTGGCCTCGTTGCGCAGCAGGCGGTAGGCCTGCCATTCGAGGTCGGCAAAGTCCAGCGCGCGCTGTTCGGACTTCACTTCCTGGTAGCAGGCCAGGTAGGCGCGGCCTGCCGTGAAGAGGGCGCGGTTGAGTTGCAGTACGGCCTTTTCCTTGCTGCGTCCCTGCAACTTGCGCAGTTCGTTGCCAACTGCATTGAACTCCTCTTCAAAGGCCGCCAGCGCAGCCTCCTCGCCGGTGCCGAAGTGCTGCGCCAGTGCGGCCAGCAGGGACTTGGCCTTGCCGTTCTTGCGCGGCTTGTCCTTGTCGTCGACGAACTGGTTGCAGAGCGCATCGAAGTTGTCCAGCGCGGCACCCGCCGTCAAGGCCGATTCGATGGCCACCGCACGGTCCTTGTTGGGCTTGCCGCCCTGCCCCAGCAGGAGGGCGATCTGGCTGGCACGCGCTACCAGCGCGGGATCATCCCACAGCGACAGGCGCGCATCACGCTGCGCATCGTCGCCGCACAGGGCTTCCAGCCAGCGCAGGGGCGCAGGTATCGCAGCGCCGTCCTCCCCCTCTTCAACGTCGTCCTGGGTAGCGGCCCACCATTCGGCACGCTTGTCGATGAAGGCATCGAGCAACTGGCGTGCATTGAAATCGCCGGCCAGTTCATAGAGTTCCAGCAACGCCGCCTTGATGGGGGCGCCCTCGGGATCGCGCAGCTGCTGCATGAAGCGACGGTAGGCTTCGTCCAGCAGTTCGCCATTCTTTTCGGTCAGGGTATAGCCGTGGGGCACCCCCGAGGCCAAAGGTGCAATCTGCAACAAACGCGCGAACCAGCTATGGAAGGTATCGATGGACAGGCTCTGTTCTGAGGCGAGGATGCGCTCGTAGAGTCCACGCGCGATCGGCAGCAGCCGCGGCAGATCGGGTTCGGCCACGCCGCGCTCGCGCAACAGGGTAGCGGCCTGCGTGTCATCGGCCAGGGCCAGTTCATGGAGCAGTTCGAGCAGGCGCTCGCGCATTTCCTGGGCGGCCTTGCGGGTGAAGGTGATGGCCAGCAGTTCCGGCGCCTGCGCACCGGAGAGCAGCAAGCGCAACATGCGCGCCACCAGCAGCCAGGTCTTGCCGCTGCCGGCGCAGGCTTCCACCACGACCGAATGGCGCGGATCGCAGGCTGCGCGCGTGAAGACGGCAGCCTCCACCGCCTGACCATTGACCTCGTAGGCGGCGGCTTGCTTGTCGGCGGCGCTCACAGCCACGCTCCCTTGCGGCACAGGCCACGCATCTCGCAATACTGGCAGACCGATTCGATGCCGTTGGCCGGCAGGGCTGCGCCGTGGGCGACGGCGTGCATGGTGGTGGTGATCTGTTGCTGGAGCATCTTCTGTTGGCGTACGAAATCAGGGGCGGCGGCATCGCCGGTTTTCTTGTCGGGGCCGAGTTCAAGGGCGACGTAGTGTGCGTGTTCCACCCTGCCACCGGCGAGCAGGCCGTAGAAGGCCAGCTGATGGTCGTCCTCTTCCTTGACCTTCTGCCGGAGCTGGCCGACGGGACGGGTCTTGTAGTCGAGCACGGCGCGCTCGCCATCGGCATTGCGATCCACGCGGTCGAGGCGCCCGACCAATTCGATACCGCCGTCTTCCCACTGCAGGGCGTGTGATTGCGCTTCTTCACCGAAGGCAAAATGCCAGCCCTCGGCTTCGCGCTCATTGGCCCACAGGAGATAGGCCGGCATCACCTTCTGCCAGCGCGCATGGAAGGCCAGCGCCGCCGGATGGCGCTGCATCTCGCGCTGGAACACCTCCTCGGAAAACTGCGCCAGCAGCGGCGCGCGGGCTGGCAGCGGGGTGGCGTTATCGCGCAGGTGGGCGTGATAACGATAAAGAATTTCGTGCAGCCAGCTGCCGTAGTCGCGCTTCTCTGGCATGTCCGACAACTCATCCATCACCGCCACGCGCAGCATGCGTTGCGCGAAGAATTGATAGGGGCACGCCAGAAAACTGCCGAAGCCGCTGGCCGACAAGGACGTCGGCAACAGATCCGGTGCGCTCGGCATGGGCATGGATGAGACTACGGCACGCAATGGCTTCACCGGTGGCGGCAGCGTCACGCGTTCCAGTGCCGCGGCGCCCTGCTGCGCCAGCTTCAGTTCGAGGCGCTGGATCCACGGGCTGACCGGATTGGGTTCGCCCTCCTGATGAGTCTGCCAGCACAGCACCACCTCCGGATTCACGCACAGCAATTCGGTGAGATCGCGCAATTGCTGACGCTGGCGCGTGGCCCGCGTGGCCAGGTTCAGCTCGCGCCGTACGGCATTGGAGAAGAACAGGGTTTCCTGCGGAGGTGAAGGTAAATGCGCGGCATCGGCACCGATCACCAGTACCGCCTCGAAACGCCGCAGCCGCGCGCCGTTCAGCGGCAGCATCACGACGCGCCGGTCCTTGATCGGCGGCATGAAGGAAGTGGCATCCAGGCGCAGGTTGAGCAGCGCGCGCCATTCGGCGAAGCTGAACGTATCGCTCAGGCCACCTTGTTCGGCGGCGATCTCGTCGAGCATCAGCAGGCATTGCTCCCCCGCGCCATCGGCGCGCAGCGCGGCGTCCATGCCCAGCGCCTGGCACAGGCCGCGTTGCGTCTCGCACCATTGCGCCAGCGTCTTGCGACCACCGAAGCGCGCGGCCTGCCTGGCCAGCGTCATGATGCAGGCCAGCTCATCCTCACGCCCTGTCTCGGCGAAGGCCGATTGCAGCGCCTGCCAGTCACCGGCGATATTGGTACGGCGCAGGCGCGCCTCGATGCGCATGACGCGGTCGGTGCGGTCGGCATCGTCGGGGAAGACGAAGGGCGATTTCAGCAAGTCCAGCAGTGCATTGGTTTCGCCCCGGGCCGAGACCAGGTCGTTCCAGGCCGCCAGGGCGGCGGCGGCGCGGGTGGTGGAGAGCTTCCAGCCGGTCTCGTCGGCCACGGACACTTCGGCGCGCTCCAGCAGGGCGCGCAGGCGACGTGCGGTGACGCGATCCTGGGCCACGATGGCGATGTCGGTCTTGCCCTGCTGCAGCCAGCGCAACACGATCTGTGCGCTTTGCACGGCGGCGTTCTCCAGATCCGCGGCGGGGCACAGTCGCGGTAGCGCGATGGACGGTGCAGTGGCAGCGGCGGGCGCGCCGGGCTCCGGCGCGATGGTGTCATCGTCCTGCACCAGTTCTTCCCAGGCCGACAGATACAAGGGATGCCGTGGTGCGATGGCTGCGCGACGCCAGTCCAGCGTGACGATGCGCACCGGCTGGCGCTGCGCATAGGCTGCGAGGAAGGCCGCATCCAGCGGCTCCGGCTCGGTCGGGCTGACCCATACCAGTGGCAGGCTGGCCTGCTCGGCCAGGGCCAGCATCGCATCGAAGCGCTGCACGATGCGGTCCTGGGCATCGAGCTGGGTCTTCCAGACCTGCCACACCAGCGCCGCTTCATCGGAGAGCATGCCGTGCGCCGAAGGCGCCAGCGGTTCCAGCAATTGCGCCAGGGCCTGGGTCCAGCGGCCCACGGCGGCGTCTTCGCCATCAGCATTGGCGCGGATCTCCGGCAGCAATGCCAGGGTCAGCTCATCGGACAGGGACAGCAGCGTATGCGCCAGCGGCAGCAGATCGGCGTTGCGACGGGCGGAAAACATTTTCTTGAGCCAGCCATGCTCGCGCAATTGCGCGTAGAGCTGCATGAGTCGCTCGCTCTCGGAGGGCGGCGTACGCTCGCCCGGCGGCTGCATCGCCAACAGGCCCGAGAGCGTATTGATGCGCGGGGCGATATAGGGACGACGCAGTTCGCGGGCCAGGGCCGCCTTGAAATTCTGGGCGTGGGAAAACGCCGGCACCATCAACTGCACGCCCGAGAAATCCAGCGTTCCGGCTGTCTGGGCCTGCAACGCCTGGCCCAGCGGCTGGCCCTCGCGCAGCAGCGCACGCACGGCCTGTTGCCAGAAATCGGGAGTGGGCGGGATCGGTACGGTAGCAAGCAGCATGCGTTCTCTGTTCTCTGGATTCGGTGAGGGCTGGTGAGGATAGCGCGGACGCCCTGCCAAG
Source organism: Herbaspirillum sp. C9C3 (assembly GCF_013359625.1). Taxonomy (NCBI): domain Bacteria; kingdom Pseudomonadati; phylum Pseudomonadota; class Betaproteobacteria; order Burkholderiales; family Oxalobacteraceae; genus Herbaspirillum; species Herbaspirillum sp. C9C3. The sequence goes on along the minus strand of NZ_JABFMQ010000002.1, from coordinate 159,066 downwards.
GCGCCACGAGAGGTGGCACAAGAGCAGGGATGGCCGGCACGGCCATTGTATTTTTCTCTTGCTCCAACAGATTTTTTCAATCGCCTGCGCGCAGCCGCTGTTGCGCATTGTATGCCAGCCAGCCCCGGAGCGGCCCTTGCGCCGGGCTCCGTGCCTGCGGGCAAAGCCGCGCCGGTACTCGGTTGGCGCCGAAGCAGTCGCAATGAGGACGGGTGACAACAAGCCCTGGCCTGCGCGTCTACACTTTCCCTGAAAATGGGTTATGATTGCCCCTGTACCCCGCCGCTTACCTCTGCCGCGCTTCAATTACAACTTGAATCGGCGCGCAACGACTCCACGTAGACCTAGCAACTCCGGAAGCGTTGATGGCTCACGCCAGGCCTGATGGTATGTGTCCACGGCGCTGATTGACTAATTACACCACTGCCTCATCTCGAGGAAATGCCATGAGCGAACATATCAAACATATTACTGACGCCTCCTTCGAAGCCGATGTGCTGAAGTCCGACAAGCCCGTGCTGGTTGATTTCTGGGCCGAATGGTGCGGTCCCTGCAAGGCCATCGCCCCGATCCTGGAAGAAGTCGCCAAGGAATACGACGGCAAGCTGCAGATCGCCAAGCTGGACGTGGATTCCAACCAGGCCATCCCGGCCAAGTTCGGCATTCGCGGCATCCCGACCCTCATCCTGTTCAAGAACGGCGCAGCCGCTGCCCAGAAGGTCGGCGCACTGGCCAAGGGTCAGCTGGTCTCGTTCATCGACAGCAACATCTGATTCTGATGTAACATCCGACGGCGGCGCGCTCGCGCTGCCGTCCGCCCGGCACAGGACGCCCGGCTTTATCCTAGATCCACACCACGCAATTCCCTCCCCCACCTTTACTTATCCCGTCCCGGGACACTCATATGCACTTATCAGAACTAAAAGCGATGCACGTCTCTGCCTTGCTGGAAATGGCCATCAGCCTGGACATCGAGAATGCTGCGCGCCTGCGCAAACAGGAGCTGATGTTTGCCATCCTGAAGAAGCGCGCAAAATCAGGAGAACAGATTTTTGGCGATGGCGCCCTCGAAGTGTTGCCTGACGGCTTCGGCTTCCTGCGCTCGCCCGACGCCAGCTACATGGCGTCCACCGACGACATCTACATCTCGCCTTCGCAGATCCGTCGTTTCAACCTGCACACCGGCGACTCCATCGAAGGTGAAGTGCGCACGCCCAAGGATGGCGAGCGCTATTTCGCCCTGGTCAAGGTCGACAAGGTCAACGGCGAACCGCCGGAAGCCTCCAAGCACCGCATCCTGTTTGAAAACCTCACGCCCCTGCATCCCAACAAGCTCTTGCAGCTGGAGCGCGACATGCGCGGCGAGGAAAACATCACCGGCCGCATCATCGACCTGATCGCCCCGGTCGGCCGCGGCCAGCGCGGCCTGCTGGTGGCCTCGCCCAAGTCGGGCAAGTCGGTGATGCTGCAACACATCGCCCACGCCATCACCACCAATCATCCGGACACCGTGATGATCGTGCTGCTCATCGACGAACGTCCTGAAGAAGTGACCGAAATGCAGCGCTCGGTGCGCGGCGAAGTGGTCGCCTCCACCTTCGACGAACCGGCCACGCGTCACGTGCAGGTCGCCGAGATGGTGCTGGAAAAGGCCAAGCGCCTGGTGGAAATGAAGAAGGACGTGGTCATCCTGCTGGACTCGATCACCCGTCTGGCACGCGCCTACAACACCGTGATCCCGGCCTCCGGCAAGGTGCTCACCGGCGGTGTGGATGCCAACGCGCTGCAACGCCCGAAGCGTTTCTTCGGCGCGGCACGTAACGTCGAAGAAGGCGGCTCGCTGACCATCATCGCCACCGCTCTGATCGAAACCGGTTCGCGCATGGATGACGTGATCTACGAAGAATTCAAGGGCACCGGCAACATGGAAGTGCACCTGGAACGTCGCCTGGCCGAGAAGCGTGTCTACCCCGCCATCAACCTCTCCAAGTCCGGCACCCGCCGCGAAGAGCTGTTGATCAAGCCGGACCAGCTGCAAAAGATCTGGGTGCTGCGCAAGCTCATGTACGACATGGATGAAATCGAGGCGATGGAATTCATCCTCGACAAGATGAAGTCCACCAAGAACAACGCCGAGTTCTTCGACATGATGCGCCGGGGCAACTAAGTTCATCAAAGCAACTAAGTCCTTGGCAGTATCGGAAAACGGCATGTCCCTCACCGGACATGCCGTTTTTCATTGCCCGATGGGAAACAAGCGGGGCGCGTTTTCATCTGAAATACCACGCCGCACCGGCCCGGGCGCTTGCCCGCCTTGACCCAAGCCCCTGATTCCACTGTATAATTTCGGACTTTTCCAAACCGGCAAGTGATCATCAATCGGGTCAAGAAGCAGGGCGACCGACGAAGTGGCGATTGGCTACCAAACTACTCTTGAGGCAATCATGAAAGAAGGCATCCACCCGGATTACCGCGAAGTCCTGTTCCACGACATGTCGAACGACTTCAAGTTCATCACCCGCTCGACCATCGGCACCCGCGAAACCGCCGAGTTCGAAGGCAAGCAATATCCCCTGGTGAAGATCGAAGTGTCCTCCGAATCGCACCCGTTCTACACCGGCAAGCACAAGATCGTCGACACCGCTGGCCGCGTCGAGAAGTTCCGCCAGAAGTTCGGTTCCGTCGGTTCGAAGACTGCGGTCTCGAAGGCGTAATCTGTACTTCCCTCAAAAAAGGCAGCTCCGGCTGCCTTTTTTGTTTGGATCTTCGGTGGTGCCCAGGCCGCGCCTGCACCACGATGTAGCAGACAGAAACAACTTTTTACCGGGTTTTCCTGCACAATAGGGCCTGCTAAAAAAACACCAGCCGCCGAACACAACGGCGACCGCGCGGCCCAGGCCCTCCGGCCAGCGCATCACCCAACACGCAGCACAGAACAAGAGCAACAAGATCTTGATGAAGCCAGTCCGTCTTCCCGCCGCCGCGACCAATGCGCTTCCGCGCATGGTCCTGCTTGCGCTTGCCCTCCTCTACATCCTGCCCGGCCTGATCGGCCGCGATCCGTGGAAGAACGAGGACGCCACCAGCTTCGGCATCATGTGGACCATGGCCCACGGCACGCTGACCGACTGGCTCACCCCCAACGTGGCCGGCCTGCCGCTGCCGGCCGAAAGCCCGCTGGCCTACTGGTTTGGTGCAATCTGCATCAAACTCTTCGGCTGGCTGCTGGGCGACCCGCTGGCCGCGCGCATCTCGGTGGTGGGCTGCTTCCTGGTCGGCTCCATGTCGATCTGGTACACCACCTACCTGCTGGGTCGCCGCGCCGAAGCACAGCCCTTGAAGCTGGCCTTCGGCGGCCAGCCCGAGCCCAAGGACTTCGGCCGTACCCTGGCCGATGGCGCCTTCCTGATCTATCTCGGTTTCCTCGGCCTGCTGCTGCACAGCCACGAGACCAGTCCCAAGACCCTGCAGATCGCGCTGGTGGCCTATGCCATGTTCGGCGCGGCGCGTGTGTTCGATGCCGGCAAGTGGCGTCACGGCATGTGGCTGGGCCTGGCGCTGGGCATGCTGGTGCTGACCTATGGCTGGCTGCTGCCGGCTGGGGTGCTCATCGCGCTGGTGCTGCTGGCGCTCCTGCGCAAGGACGGCCGCGCCATGAGCCGCTTGCTGTTGCTGGCACTGCCGCTGGCCCTGCTCATCAGCGCGGTATGGGTGGTGGCCTTGCAGCACCTTATCCCGGCCGAAGCGGCCAGCCAGTTCGAACTGTGGATGAGCTGGAACATCTACCAGCTCAATCGTCCGACGCTGTCCACCCTGGCCTTCCTCGGCAAGTACGGCGTCTGGTTCGCCTGGCCCGCCTGGCCTTTCGCCGGCTGGGCGCTGTACGCCTGGCGACGTCAGCTGGGTTCGCTGCACATCGCCTTGCCATTGGCCTTCCTGATCCCCATCACGCTGCTGGTGCTCATCAACGTGCATCGTGAAGAAGGCATGCTGCTGCCGCTGCTGCCGGCACTGGCGATCCTGGCCGCCTTCGGCCTGCCGACCATGAAGCGCGGCGCCATCAATGCGGTGGACTGGTTCTCGGTAATGACGCTGACCACCTCGGCCGCCTTCATCTGGATCGGCTGGATCGCCAAGGAAACCGGCTGGCCGGCGCAGATCGCCCGCAATGCCTACAAGCTGGCCCCCGGCTTCAAACCCGGCTTCACCTGGATTTCCCTGGCCATAGCCGTGGCCGCCACCATCGCCTGGATCGTCGTGGTGCACTGGCGCATCTCGCGCCGTCCTTCGGTACTGTGGCGCGCGGTCGTGCTGTCCTCGGGCGGCGTGATCCTGTGCTGGGTACTGCTGATGACACTGTGGCTACCCTGGGTCAACTATGGCAAGAGCTATGCAGGCGTGGCCGAACAGATCGAATCGAAACTGGGCTCGGTCAAGCAATGCGTACAGACCAATGTCGGTCCGGCCCAGCGCGCTTCCTTCGCCTACTTCGGCAACGTGCGCTTTGCCGACGAGCGCGACCAGAGCTGCGACTACCTGCTGCTGCAGGATGACATCAGCAACCAGGATGCCTCGCTCATGCTGCGCCAGTACCCTGGCAACTGGCGCATGCTCTGGGAAGGCCGCCGGCCCTCCGACCGCGACGAGCGCTTCCGCCTGTATCGCCGCGCCGGTCGCTGATCGGGGACCATCGCCGCGTGACCACTGAACTGCCCGCCCTCTCCTCCCGCCATCACGTCGGCCGCATCGCGCGGCTGGCCTGGCCACTGCTGATCGGGCAGCTGGCCATCATCGCCAATGGCGTCATCGATACCGCCATGGTCTCGCGCTTTTCGGCCCTGGACCTGGGCGCGCTGGCACTGGGCGTGTCGATCTACGTGAGCGTCTTCGTCGGCCTGTCGGGCGTATTGCAGGCGCTGCAGCCCACCATCGGCCAGCTCTTCGGCGCCGGTCGCACGGGCGAGATCGGCCACGAGGTCAAGCAGGGCCTGTGGCTGGCCGTACTGCTGTCCATCGTGGGCTCCCTGATCCTGATGTTCTCGCCGCTCTTCCTGGCGCTGGCCAAGGCTTCGCCGGAACTGGTGGAAAAGGCCACGCTGTACCTGCGCATCGAAGCACTGGCGCTGCCGGCCACGCTGTTCTTCCGCGTCTATTCCTCGCTCAATACGGCACTGGCACGGCCCAAGATGGTGATGGCCCTGCAACTGGGCGGACTGCTGCTGAAGCTCCCGCTCAATGCCCTGCTCATCTTCGGCGGCCTGGGACTGCCGGCCTTCGGCGGCCCAGGCTGCGCCATCGCCACCACCCTCATCGCCTGGCTGATGATGATCGCGGCCTGGATGCTGGTCGCCCGCCTGCCCCTGTATCGTCCGCTCAAGCTGTTTGGCAGCGGTTTCGTCGCGCCCTCCTGGAAAAGCCAGCGCACCCTGCTGCGACTGGGCATTCCGATCGGCATGTCCTATTTCATCGAGGTCACCGCCTTCACCTTGATGGCGGTGTTCATCGCGCGCCTCGGTGCTGTCCCGGTGGCCGGACATCAGATCACGGCCAATGTCGGCACGGTGCTCTACATGCTGCCGCTGTCCATTGCCAGCGCCACCGGCACGCTGGTGGCGCAAGCCATCGGCGGCGGCAACATGCCTGAGGCCAGAAAGATCGGCCGTGCCGGCATACGCCTGGCGGTGTCGCTGTCGGTGGTCATCGGCGTGATCGTCTGGTTCCTGCGGGGGCATATCATTCGCGCCTATACGCCGGACCCGGTCATCGTCAGTGCGGCACTGCCGCTGTTCCTCTACATCGCTTTCTACCAGCTGTTCGATTCCATGCAGGTGACCACGGCCTTCGTGCTGCGTGCCTACAAGGTGGCGGTGGTGCCCACCGTCATCTACGCGGTCACGCTGTGGGGGGTGGGTCTGGGCGGCGGTTATCTGCTGGGACTCGATCCGCTGGGCGTGACACCGTCGGCCCTGCGCGGTCCGGCCGGATTCTGGCTGGCCAACAGTGTCAGTCTCGGCCTGGTGGGTGCAGGACTGCTGGCCTATCTGCGGGTCATACAGCGCCGCGCGCAACGCGGCGAACTCAGCGTTTGATCACGCTGCCGGCCGCAAACAGATCGTCATTGCTGGCATTGACCAGTCCGGGCACGCTCAAGGGCTCATCCGGTCGCCCCAGCAGGAAGCCCTGCACCTGATCACAATGCAGCAGCTGCAGTTCGCGCAACTGCCCTTCGGTCTCCACCCCTTCGGCCACCACTTCCATCTGCAGGGCATGTGCCAGCGCGATGATGGCGGCCACGATGGCGCGTCCGGAGTGGTCCTCCAGGTCCAGGCGCGAGGTAAAGAAACGATCGATCTTGACCTGCCGGCAGTGGAACTGCGCCAGATAGGCCAGGCTGGAATAGCCGGTGCCGAAGTCATCGATGGCAATGTCGAAGCCCAGTGACTGCAGCTCGCGCACCACCCGCGTGGTGCGCTCCACATCCTTCATGGCGGCCGTTTCCGTGATCTCGAACATGAGCCGCTGCGGCGCGATGCCGGCTGCGCTGACCACCTCGACGATGCTGTCCACCAGATCGCTGCGCATCTGCAGCGGCGACAGGTTCATGGCCACCTTGACCGGCTTCATCCCGGCCGCATCCCAGCAGGCGATCTGCCTGCACACCGCCTGCAGCACCCAGTCGCCGATGCTGAGGATCTGGCCCGAACGCTCGGCGATGGGAATGAATTCGGACGGCGCCATCTCGCCCAGTTCAGGATGATGCCAGCGCAGCAGGGCTTCCAGCCCGGTCAGTTCCTTGCCGGCGCCACGATATTTGGGCTGGAAATGCAGGCGGAACTGCTGGCCGTCGATGGCCTGCTGCAGTGCCTGCCGCACCTGCAGATGGCGCATGGCACTGGCGTGCATGGCTGGTTCGAAGAAGCGATAGGTATTGCGACCGCTCTGCTTGGCCTCGTACATGGCGGCGTCAGCATTCTTCATCAGGGCATCGACCGACTCCCCACTGTTGGGATAGACGGCAATGCCGATGCTGGAGGTCACGCGCAGGGTCGCGTCCTCGATCTGGAAATCCTGGCGCAATACGGCCAGGATGTTTTCCGACAACTGCTCCACCACCTCGGGCGTGGAGAGATTGCTCATCACCACCACGAACTCGTCGCCACCAATGCGCGCCACCATGTCCTCGCCCCGGATGCAGGCGCGGATACGTTGCGCCACGGCCACCAGCAGGCCATCCCCGACGGCATGGCCGAGCGAATCGTTGATGGCCTTGAAGCCATCGAGATCCATGAACAGCACCGCGAACGGCCTGCCATTGCGGCGCGCCACCTCTACCGCATGCTGGATGCGGTCCGCCAGCAAAGCCCGGTTGGGCAGGCCGGTGAGTACATCATGGGTGGCAAAGTGCAGCAGCTTGTCATTGGTGCGACCGACGATCTTCTTCAAGACCTGGTTGCGCTGCACGCCGCTGACCACCAGCGCCAGCGCCATGGCCAGGAAGGCCAGGAACACCAGGCCATTGACCAGATGCTCACGCGTGATGCCTTCTCCGGCCAGGCCCTGCGTCTGCGGGTCGATGCGCAGAGCACGCAGCCCGGCCACCGCCGCCGACACCACTCCGGCACCCACCAGCAAGGCGGCCAGCACGCGACGAGCCTGCTGCGAGTTGAGCGAACCGGTCATGGGCTTGCGTCCGTTGCTGGCCGAAAAGAGCGTGACGATGAACACCGCCAGCACCTCCGATACCACCAGCGCCAGGATCAGCAGGTGCGTGTCGTACAGCACGGGCGGCACCAGCGTCATGGAGCGCAGCGCAATGTGGAAGGCAGCATTGAAGGCTGCGCCGATGGCCAACCCGCCGATCACCAGGCGGGTGGAATGGGGGCGCCGCATGCCCGTCAGGTGCATCAGGTAAAAGGCGCTGGCCAGGCACAGCAACAGGGCCAGCACCACCATGCGCGCATCGAAACCAATGCGCACGGGGGTGTCCAGCGAGGCCACGGTCAGCAGCATGGCGCCCCACACGCCCATGCCGAACACGACCGCCCCTACCGAGAGCCATAGCCGGCGACGCTGGGCTTCCTGCAGCACGATGCGCTCGGAGACCTCCAAGGCCGCATAGGACGACAGGCTGGCGACCAGCAAGGCGAAGGCCAACAGCAGGAAATGAAAGGAAGCTGACATCGTCGGACCTGGCTCGGGTGCGCACCTTCCACGCGGGCGATCGCTGGGAGCCCGCAGGACAGCACGCCTGCTCGGTATCGCGGCCGTTCCGTCCCGGCGCACCCACGCTGCCGACATGGCGTAGCGGGCTGCAGGACGTCAGTCGATCGCCGTGGCATCTCCACGGGTCGCCGCGTTCCATCCCGCAATGGAGCTGGCCGCATCGCGTGCGGCAGGAAACCATGCCACTGACGCGACGCCACAGGCGTCATTGCGGGAACATCAAAAAGTTACGTAACAAAAACGTACCACAAGGATGCTGCTGACTTCTTTGATTTGTTCGATTAGTTGCAACCAGCCTGCTGCTCGTGTGACTGTCCGGAAAGTTTTCGGACCTTGCTGCCCCCCCAAAAGGGTGGACCGAATTATCTAACAAAATTCCATCCCCGTGGAATGGGAAAGATATCGGCTATTCATTCACCGGATGCCCGGTTCCCCTTTTCTCTGTCCCGCTATTCTAGCGCGCTTCGGGCGCGAAATGCCGCGCCGCGCCAGATCGTAAAGCCCGCATCGCGTACCACGGCGCGTGTCTCGCGACGGACACAAACCTTAAAAATTTGCGCCTGCCCGATGCACACGCAAGACATCTGGACCGACAATGCAGACATCACAAGACCGGCATCGTCCCTCCTGCGCCAAGCATGCGATGCACCCGGCCGGCCCTGCAACAAACTCTCCACGACGTACTTGCAGTGGCCTGATGACCTGACATCTGTGCACGGCGCACCGTGCCAAATGCGGCTGCACACTGCACCAAAGATCGCTGTGGAGACTTGCACATGGACGCTTTCCCATCGGCCGGAAATGCTTGCCGGAACTGCTTCGGCGGGGTGGCGTGCGACCCGTTGCCGGAGCGATGGCGCAGACGTTCAAGGCAGTGAGTATAAATCACGTTTGCGGCGTAACTCACCTCGGAAGCAAACGTACCCCGGAAAGCGCTACCTCAAAGTACCTTCGAAATCATGGAAACCGCCAATCAAAAATTCGCCAAGCGCCTGCGCGCAGCGATGGAAAAAGCTGGATACGAACCCAAGCCCGCCGTTCTGGAAAGGGAATTCAATCTGCGTTACTGGGGCAAGCCGATGACCCTGCATGGGGTACGCCGCTGGCTGCTGGGGGAGTCAATGCCCAAGCAGGACAAGCTGGAAACGCTGGCCGAGTGGCTCATTGTCACGCCACAGCATCTGCGCTTCGGCGAAGAACTCAGCAAGCGCATCGACAAGCGTCGCGCCCGCTGGGAAGAAGCCATCGGCTACCGCGAACGCGAAGCCTTCGAGGCGTTCATCAATCTGCCCGCGCCCCAGCGCAAGATCGTCAAGGAAGTGATCTTCGCCTTCTCCCAGCTTGCTATCCAGGCGGCCGAGAAGATCATTCCGGCCACCAAGACCACCCCGCGTCGTCGATCACGCACCTGAAGACGATCTCACGCTTTCACGCTCGTGCGTAGCGTCGGTCGCATGATTTCCTGACGTTTTCTCCCAGTTTCCCACCTCTCCGAATCACGATCCCGCCCCCCCCTGGGATCCTGCTTCTTCGCGTTGTTTTCTTATCGCCGGCCTGTGCAGGATCGGTCGCAGGCCACTGTGCTTGCGCGCACACCCTGTCAACATGTCAGCTTCCCGCCTCACGGGATCCTCTGTGGCACATCGTTCACGTGGCAGGCAGGTTGCCTCCCACGCGCGCGGCCACGTCGACACAGTGATCGACCTGCTCGGCGATGGCCTGCGGGACCGGACGGCGGTCTTCCAGCACCTCCATGATCCAGGCTGCGGTCGCAGCGGCGTCCTGTCCATCGGGCAGATCCGGCAGATCCTCGGCCACGCTCTGTTTCTCCACCAGCACGGTGCGCATGCCGCGACTGAACCAGTCGATGCGCTGGGCCCGCCGCGCATTGGCCACGGTCTCGCCTTCGGTACCGCGCATCAGGAAGGCATCACCGCGATCATGCGGGGCGGCATGACTGAAGTAGTCGGTCAGCATCTCCAGATATTCCGGATGGGTGTACGACGTCAGACGCAATGCGGGCTGCGCGAACGGCTGCATGATCTTGACCAGTGTGTGGGTGGAATTACGTACCCCCAGGATGCGACGCAGGTTCAGCAGGCGGGCCACTGCGGGTGCCAGGGCGGCGATCGGGATGAAGGCCGGCAGCCTGGCGGCCATGCGGGCTTCGACCTCGGCCGCCGACGCCGCATGAGGCACGCCCAGGGCGGTAAAGATCTCGGCGCTGGTCACGCGCTGCGGGTCCTGCGTGACGCCGTGCATCAGCACCGGCACGCCGCGACGCACCAGCAGCAGGCACAGCAACGGGGTCAGGTTGGCCATCTTGCGCGAGCCGTTGTAGCTGGGCAGCACCACCGGTGCATAGGGCCCTGCGGGCGCACGCAAGGGTGTGAACGAAGCCTCGGCGGCGGCCAGGAAGCCGGCGATCTCGTCGACAGACTCGCCCTTGATGCGCATGGACAAGAGGATGCCGCCGAGTTCGAGATCGCTGACGCGGCCCTCGAGCATGGCGGCGTACAGCAATTGCGCATCCTCGCGCGAAAGACTGCGGGCACCGTCCTTGCCGCGTCCGATTTCCTTGATGAAACGGGCGGCGGCGAAGGGGGCCGCTGACGGCAGCGCAGTGCCGGAGGCAGGCTCGACGGCCGCAGCCGGAGCAGGAATGTGGGCATCGTTTGACATGGGCGAAGGGTACACCAAAAGCGCCGGATGCCCCAGCTGCAGCGCTGGTGCGGCGGCTTTCCTTTACAATAGCGCCTTTGCCGCACGGTGCTCCTGCGCTGGTGCGGCGGCTTCATTGAGTGCATCCCATGTTAGTTCTCGGCGTCGAATCTTCCTGTGACGAAACCGGCCTCGCTCTGTACGACACCGAGCGCGGTCTGCTGGCGCATGCCCTGCATTCGCAGATTGCCATGCACCAGGAATACGGCGGTGTCGTCCCCGAGCTGGCCTCGCGCGACCACATCCGCCGCGCCATTCCGCTGCTCACGCAAACTCTGGCCGATGCCGGAGTGCCCGCCACTGACATCGATGCCATCGCCTACACCCAGGGGCCGGGTCTGGCCGGAGCGCTGCTGGTGGGTGCGTCCGTGGCCTGCGCGCTGGGTCTGGCGCTGGACAAGCCGGTGCTGGGCATCCATCACCTGGAGGGTCATCTGCTCTCGCCCCTGCTGGCGAGCAAGCCGCCGCGCTTTCCCTTCATCGCCTTGCTCGTCTCGGGCGGGCATACGCAGTTGATGCGCGTGGATGGCGTGGGGCGTTATGAACTTCTGGGCGAAACTCTGGATGACGCGGCTGGCGAAGCCTTCGACAAGTCGGCCAAGCTGCTGGGACTGGGCTATCCGGGCGGGCCGGCGATTTCGCGCCTGGCCGAGTTCGGCGATCCGAATGCTTATCAATTGCCGCGTCCGATGCTGCACTCCAAGAATCTCGATTTCAGTTTCTCGGGCTTGAAGACGGCGGTACTCACCGTGGTCAAGCAGCACAGCGCAAACATCTGCGAACAGGACAAGGCCAACATCGCGCGCGGTTTCGTCGATGCCATCGTGGACGTGCTGGTGGCCAAGTGCATGACGGCCCTGAAACAGACCAACCTGAAGCGTCTGGTCATCGCCGGCGGCGTGGGTGCCAATGCGCAGCTGCGCGCGGCCCTCGATGCGGCGGCAGCCAAGCGGCGTTATGAAGTCTTCTATCCGGAACTGCAATTCTGCACCGACAACGGTGCCATGATCGCCTTCGCCGGTGCCATGCGCCTGCGTGAGGAGCCGGGTGCGGCGCGCAAGGAATACGGTTTTGGCGTACGCCCGCGCTGGCCGCTGGATGAGTTGCGGCCGCCGCAGCGACAGGAAGACACCACTACTGCCTGAATCACGTAAATTATTTAAACGATATAAGCAAAAAGGGCCGCAATGCAAATTGCGGCCCTTCTTTCCAATCCAATCGGCAGGCTTGCCTGGCCTTAACTGGCCTTAACTGGCCTTACCTGGCCTTACTTGGCAGCCTTCTTCTTGTCGCCAATGCGGCTTTCCTTGCCCGCCAGCAGGTTGCCGATGTTCTTGCGATGGCGATAGATCAGCAGGGCCGCCATGGCCACCACCGCCAGCAGAATGCCATCGGTAGTACCGAACAACAGGCCGTAGTAGAACGGCGCAAACAGCGCTGCCACCAGCGCCGCCAGCGACGAATAGCGGAAGGCGAAGGCCACCGCCAGCCAGGTCGCCAGCGTCGCCAGGCCCAGCCACGGATCCAGCGCCAGCAGGATGCCCAGCGCAGTGGCCACGCCCTTGCCGCCGACAAAGCGGAAGAACACCGGCCACAGATGGCCCAGGAAGACGGCCAGAGTCACCAGCGCAATGCCGGTATCGTCCACGCCAAACTGCGGGCCGAACTTCTGTGCCAGCCACACTGCCAGCCAACCCTTGAAACCGTCACCCAGCAGGGTCAGCGCAGCCGCCTTCTTGTTGCCGCTGCGCAGAACATTGGTCGCGCCCGGATTCTTCGAACCATAGGTGCGCGGGTCGGACAGGCCAAACAGCTTGGAGACCAGCACCGCAAAGGACAGCGAACCGATCAGATAGGCCGCGAGGGCAAAGAGGATGTTGTACATGAGGAGGGGCTTTCTGTTGTCTCTGTCATTCGGGGGTGGCGGGCAGGTCGCACAGGCTCAGGCTGCGTCGGCCAGTGCACACTGCACCGCCTTGGCCGGCAGCACCTTCAGGATCACGGCCGGATCGATGCCGACCAGAAATCCCCGGCGTCCGCCGTTGATGTAGATCTTGTCGAGTTCGAGGATGGTCGACTCCACATAAACCGGCATGGTCTTGCGCGTGCCGAAGGGCGAGGTGCCGCCGATCAGGAAACCCGAGTGGCGGTTGGCCACTTCCGGCTTGCACGGCTCGACCGACTTGCAGCCAATCTGGCGCGCCAGGTTCTTGGTGGAGACCTTGCAGTCGCCGTGCATGAGCACCAGCAGCGGCTTGGCGGCCTCGTCCTGCATCACCAGGGTCTTGATGACCGCATGCTCGTCCACGCCCAGTTCGCGCGAAGACACCGAGGTGCCGCCGTGCTCCTCGTAATCGTAGGGATGCTCGGTGAAGACCACGCCCTGCTTGCGCAGGAATTGCGTGGCGGGGGTTTCGGAGATGTGTTCTTTCTTGGCGCTCATCGGTGTCTTCCTGACGGCAGGCTGACCGGCGCACAGGCCGGTCGGGCCGTCATGGGCGCACATTATGCCGCAAGATCAGCCGCGGGGGTGATGTGCGGCATGCAGTTGCTTCAAGCGTTCGCGCGCTACATGCGTGTAGATCTGGGTGGTCGAGATGTCGGCATGGCCCAGCAGCAGCTGCACCACGCGCAGGTCGGCGCCATGGTTGAGCAGGTGCGTGGCAAAGGCATGGCGCAAGGTGTGCGGCGACAGACGGACGGTGATGCCGGCCTGCAGCGCGTATTTCTTGATGAGCGTCCAGAACATCTGGCGCGTCATCGGCCCGCCGCGGGCGGTGACGAAGAGCGCATCATCGATCTGCCCCTGCAGGATCTGGCTGCGCGCCTCGGCCAGATAACGCGCCATCCACGCTCCCGCTTCCTCACCGAACGGCACCAGGCGCGTCTTGCTGCCCTTGCCGGTGACGCGCAAGACGCCCTCATTCATGCCGACCTCGATGCTTTTCAAGCTCACCAGTTCCGACACCCGCAAACCGCTGGCATACATCAGTTCGATCATGGCGCGATCGCGCAGACCCAGCGGCGTGGAGACATCGGGCGCTGCCAGCAGCGCCTCCACCTGCGCCTCCGACATGGTCTTGGGCAGGCGCTGCGGCTGGCGTGCCGAGCGCAGCTTCAGGCAAGGATCGGCGGCCACATGGTGCTGCCGCAAGGCCAGCTGGAAAAAGCGCTTCAGGACGGCGAGGCGGCGATTGGACGAGCTGGGCTTGGTGGCATCATGGCGCGCGGCGAAGTAGGCGTTGAGGTCTTCGGCCTGCGTGTCGTAGAGCGCCTTGGCGCGCTCCTGATAGAGCCAGTGGGCGTACAGGGTCATGTCGCGGCGGTAGGCTTCCAGCGTGTTCTTGGACAGGCCATCTTCCAGCCACAGGGTGTCGCAGAATTCGTCGATGGCCTCGCGGCTCACGGACGGGGCTTCGATCTTTGGTGTGGTGCGTCCCATGCCCGTGCGTCAGTATCCGGTCACGCCTTCGTGGCGCAGCAGCCAGCGCTTGACCTCGAGGTGGAAGCCATCTTCGTCGTCATGATGCGAGAAACCGCCCAGGCCACCTGCGGCCGTCACGCGATGACAGGGAATCACCAGCGGATACCAGTTGGCGCCACAGGCCTGCCCTACCGCGCGCGGTGCGGACTGGATACGCCTGGCAAGCTGCCCATAGGTCAGCACCTGACCGCAGGGGATCTCGGCAATGGCTTGCCAGACACGCTGCTGGAACGCACTGCCGACGGCCTGCAGCGGCAATGCGAAACGATAGCCAGGATCGGCCAGATAATGCGTGATCTGCTGCACCGCCTGCGCGGCCACGGCATCGCTGGCGTCCTGCTCGGCGTAGTGCGGCGGCAGATACACCATCTCCACCAGCGCTCCCGCCCGGGTGCGGATGCCCATGCCGCCGAAGGGCGTGTGCACCACGGCAGAGAACAGAGCGGTCAACGGGGAGTCGGCAGGGGTCATGGGAAAACCGGGCAATCGCGGCAAGGGCCTGGGGCGCCTATTGTAAGCAATTCAGGCACGGGCTTGATACCATCGGGCAAAACTTCCTGGAGACCGCATGACCGCTACCCCCTTGCACACCGCCCCCGACCACCTGGTCGTGACCGCATCCACGCTGGAGGCCGGCATGGCCTGGGTGGAGCAGCGCCTGGGCGTTTCCATGGCGCCGCGCATCGGCGGACAGCATGTGCGGCTGGGTACGCACAATGCCCTGCTGTCGCTGGGCGAAGGGTTCTATCTGGAAGTGATCGCCATCGATCCGCAAGCGCAAACGCCGGACCGCCCACGCTGGTTCGGCATGGATGACTTGCCCGCCGATGCCGCACCGCGTCTGGCGCACTGGGTGGCGCGCACCAGCGATATCACCGCCGCGGTAGCTGCCAGCCCCATCGCACCCGGTGTCATCGAACCCATGCAGCGGGGCACACTGGACTGGCTCATCACCATTGCTGCCGATGGTGCCCCGGCCTGCGCGGGCGTGATGCCCTCCCTGATCCAGTGGCTCAGCGCAGCGCACCCGGCCAGCGCCCTGCCCGAGCGCGGATGCCGCTTGCAGCAACTGGTCCTGGAACATCCCGCCGCGCAGCAATTGCAGGTGGCCTGGCAGAGCATCGGACTGGCCGATGCACGTATCGTCTTGAAGCAAGCAAAGCACGCCAGCCTGCGTGCTGTGGTGTCCACGCCACAGGGAGCGCGCATATTGGACTGATGCGCCGTCGCCCGATGCAAAAAATATAAACCGTATAAACGATTTATACGACCCATCACGACCACGCCACGCCAAGAAAAAAGGCGCATCCGCGGATGCGCCTTCAAAATACTCCTGATGCATTCCCGACCGTTTGAACGGTTTCAATCGAATGCACGTCTCCTCAGTTTCCCGGTATCGATACCGTTTGTTATGCACCACCCGCTTTGTATTCGGTGCTGCCTCGCTGCGCCCGTTCCGATGTGTCGGAGGGGTCACCGGTGAGGCAAGTACATCAACAACTCACTAGAAAAACTTGTTTGCAAAAACTCGATTGCCGGGACGGCAAACACCATCTGCCGATTCAGCAAAGCCCGCACTTTAGCAGCACTTCGTGCCGTTTCAAAGCACTTTTTCAGGGCAAAACCAACATACTTTTCAGCAACTTGACAGACATCTGACGAAATCGGCACCGACCTGGTGCGCACCCTCGCGGTGCCGATTTCATCGTCTCATGACGTCATCGCCGATCAGTTGTAGATCAGGTTGGGCAGCCACAGCGACAGGGCCGGCCAGTACGTCACCAGCGCCAGGAAACCGAGCATGGTCAGCAGCCACGGCATGACCGCGACGGTCAGTTCGGTGATGCCCATCTTGGTGATGCCCGAGGCCACGTACAGGTTCAGGCCCACCGGCGGATGGCACATGCCCACTTCCATGTTGACCACGATGAGGATGCCGAAGTGCACCGGGTCGATACCCAGCTTCATCGCCACCGGGAACAGGATCGGCGCCAGGATCAGCACGATGGACGAAGGCTCCATGACGTTACCGGCCAGCAGCAGCAGCACGTTGACCACCAGCAGGAAGGTGATCGGTCCCAGGCCGGAATCGGTGATCCAGGCTGCCATCGTCTGCGGGATGTTCTCGCTGGTCACCAGGAAGGAGAACAGCACCGCGTTGGTGATGATGTAGAGCAGCATGGCCGACATCGACGCCGAATCGAGCAGCACCTTGGGGACCTGCTTGAGGCTCATGTCCTTGTAGACGAACACGGCGATGAAGAAGGCGTACACCGCCGCCATGGCTGCCGCTTCGGTGGGCGTGAATACGCCGCTGTAGATGCCGCCCATGACGATGACCACCAGGAACAGGCCCCAGCCACTCTTGCGGAAGGCGGCGCCGCGCTCGGCCCAGGTCGCCTTCTTCAGGCGCGGGTAGTTGTTCTTGCGCGCCAGGAACCAGGTAGTCAGCCCCAGCAGGAAGGCCAGCAGCAGACCCGGTACCACGCCCGCCATGAACAGCTTGCCCACCGAGGTATTGGTGGAGACCGAATACATCACCATCACGATGGAAGGTGGGATCAGGATGCCCAGTGCGCCGGAGGTGGTGATGACACCCGCGCCGAAGCGTTTGGGGAAGCCCTGATTGACCATCGCCGGCAGGATGATGGAACCGATGGCCACCACGGTCGCCGGCGAGGAACCCGAAACCGCCGCGAACAGCGCGCAGGCCAGCACGCCGGCCAGGGCCAGGCCGCCATGCCAGTGGCCGACCATGGACGTGGCGAAGTTGATCATGCGCCGCGCCACCCCCCCATGGGTGAGGAAGTTGCCGGCCAGGATGAAGAACGGGATCGCCATGATCTCGAACTTCTCGATCCCGGTAAACAGCTTCAGAGCCACCGACTGGATAGGCACGTCGGTCATCGTGAAGAGGAAGGTCAGGACAGTCAGGCCCAGCGAGATCGAGATGGGCATCCCGGTCAGCATCAGGGCAAACAGCAAGACGAAAATGATCAGTGCATTCATGCTTTACCTCCGCTGCTTTCTTCGTCCAGACCTTCCACGTGGGCATGGTCATGCTTGGGCAAGTCGCCGGTGCGGTAGAAATTCCACGCGACCTGGAGGAAGCGGAAACACATCAGGTAGGAACCCAGCGGAACGGCCAGATAGACGATCCACATCGGCACCTCCATCACTTCGGAGGTGCTGTCGTGCTGGGCGATGTCGTAGACGAATTCGGCGCCGAAGGTGCCGACGATACCGGTGAAGAGCGCGCCGGCAAACAGGCCGAAGAGCACGAACTTGTTGCGCCACGGCGTGTTCATGCGGTTGATCAGCACGTCGACGCCGACGTGGATGCCGGTGCGCACGCCATAGGCGGCACCGAACTTGGCCATCCACACGAACATGTAGATGCACAGCTCCTGGGCCCAGCTCATGTTGATCTGGATGAGCCGGTCCTGCAGCCAGGGAATATCCAGGCCGGAGGCGTAGCGGTGTACCACCGCCACGAAAATGATGAAGGTGGCCGCGGCCATGAGGAACGCGATCAGCCACTCTTCCAGATGGTCGAGTAACTTCATTGAAGTCTCCTTGCGCCAGCAGGCCGATACCGTAGTGGTATCAGCCCATGACATTGCTTGTTCGGATTGGTCTTTACAGGGAGGCGCCCGCCTGGCTACGCAGGCGGGCGGCCAATGCAGCCGATGATGCTTACTTCTGACCCAGAGCTGCCGCTTCCTTGTTGACGGCGTCGATCAGGTCCTTGCCGATGCGACCGGCCATCTGCTGCTGTACCGGCAGCAGGGCCTTGCGCCATTCAGCCTTCTCGGCGTCGGTGAGACGATAGACGGTGGTCTTGCCGGACTTTTCGACGGCGGCCAGGGCCGCATCATTTTCCTGCTGGGCGATGGCGTTGGCGTACTTGGTGGCGTCCTTCATGGCGCCTTCAAGCTCGGTGCGCACGTCCGAGGGCAGGCCGTCCCAGAACTTCTTGTTGACGATGACCGCATAGCCCAGGTAACCGTGGTTGGAGACGGTGACGTCCTTTTGCACTTCGTGCATCTTCTGGGTGTACAGGTTCGAGGGCGGGTTCTCGGTACCGTCGACCACGCCGGTCTGCAGGGCCTGGTAGACCTCGGAGAAGGCCAGCACCTGCGGGTTGGCGCCCAGTGCACGCATCTGTGCATCAAGTACCTTGGAGGACTGGATGCGCATCTTCAGGCCACGGAAATCGGACGGATGATGCAGCGGCTTGTTGGCCGACATCACCTTGAAACCATTGTCCCAGTAAGCCAGACCGGTGATGCCCTTGGGCTCCAGCTTCTTGAAGAGGGACTTGCCGATGGGGCCTTCGGTGACGCGATAGAGCACGTCCTTGCTGGGGAAGATGTAGGGCAGGTCGAAGACCTCGAACTCCTTGACGCCCAGCGGACCGAACTTGGCCAGCGACGGCGCCAGCATCTGCACCGCGCCCAGTTGCAGGGCTTCCAGTTCTTCCTTGTCCTTGTACAGGGTGCTGTTGGGATAGACCTCGACCTTCACGCGGCCATGGGTGGCCTTCTCGGCCAGTTCCTTGAAACGCTCGGCAGCCTTGCCCTTGGGCGTGTCGTTGGCCACCACGTGGCTGAACTTGATGATGATGGGCTGCTGCGCGAAGGCGCTGGCAGCCAGGCCAACATTGACGACGGTGGCCGCAGCCAGCGCAAAGACGATGGACTTCAGTTTCATGCTTGTCTCCCCAGTGAGGTTTGAATGATTGTTCGTTCTTCTCGGATATGGCCGGTCTTGATGAGAACCGGATTGTGCCCGCGAATTTTCGCGGCCTCACCAAAGCAGGGCAACTGTGGAAAACCACAATGTCCCGCTGCCTGACCTTCCCGCTGCGCAGGAGGCTGGCGCCGGGCCTGGGGGGCGGCTACACTGGCGGCGTCATGAAAACCGTCCCGCCACCGCCGATCGCTCACCAGCCCGATGCCGCCTCGCAGTTGCAGGCCTCAGGCCGCAAGACGACCATGCGCTGGCTGATCCCCTTCCTGCTGATGTGCCTGTTTCTGGTCACGCTGATCTGGCTGCCGCGCCAGGCCCAGCAGATGGAAGCCAGCGAACGGCTGGAACAGTTGATCGCCGATTCGCTGTGGGTGGAACAGGCGATCCGCTTCCAGTTGAGTCGCGATGACGAGAGCATGCGCATCATTGGCCGCGAGATCATCAATGGCCGCCTGCACCGGGATCATTTCCGCAGCCGCTTGAATGCCCTGCTGCGCAACAACCGCGAGTTCTATCGCGTCACCTGGTTCAATGCCGAGGGGCGAGCGGTGGCCTCCACCGACGATTTCCCTATCGGTCGCAACGATCTCTCGCCCCCTTCGCTGATGACGTCCGACCGCGCGCAGCAGATGCACCGCCCGCTCTACAGCCCGCCGGCCGTGCCGCCCGGCATCGCCGAGCCGATGCTCATGGATTATCATGTGCCGCTGTTTCGCGACAACCATTACATCGGCAGCCTCGTGGCCAGCTACGCAGTGGCGCGCATCCTCAACGAGATGGTGCCGTGGTGGTTCGCGCAGGACAATGAAATCTCGCTCACCGATACCGACGACAATGTCGTGGCCCGCCGCACCTCGGGCGGACCGGGCCTGAACGTCTATACCCACCGGCGCGAACTGGAGCTGCCGGGCCTGACCCTGGTGCTGCATACCAACAGCACCAAGAGCGCCCCCAAGCTCCTGCCCAATCTGCTGGTGGGCTCGGTGATGGTGCTTTCGCTGGGCCTGCTGTGGAGCCTGTGGGCCTTGTGGCGCGACATCAACCGGCGCACCAAGGCCGAGAAGGCCCTGCTCAATGAAGCCGTATTTCGCGCGGCGATGGAAAATTCACTGGTCACCGGCATGCGCGCACGCGACCTGGAGGGCCGCATCACCTACGTCAATCCGGCCTTCTGCAAGATGGTCGGCTTCGCCCCCGAGGAGCTGGTAGGCAAGATCCCGCCCATGCCCTACTGGGCTCCGGAGGCCATGGATGAATACCAGGAGCGCTTCTCCAACGTGCTGGCCGGGCGCGCCACGCCGCAGTTCGAGACCATCTTCCAGCGTCGCGACGGCGAGCGCTTTCCGGTGCTGATCTTCGAGTCGCCGCTGGTGGACCAGGATGGCCGGCAGACCGGCTGGATGGGCTCCATCCTCGACATCTCCGAACGCAAGCGCGCCGAAGACCTCAACCGCACCCAGGAAGAAAAGCTGCAGGCCAGCGCCCGCCTGGCCAGCATGGGCGAGATCGCCTCGACCCTGGCCCACGAGCTGAACCAGCCGCTGGCGGCCATCTCCAGCTATACCACCGGGGCGCTGAACATGATGCAGCAGGGCCAGGCCGATCCCAAGGCGCTGCAACCTGCGCTGGAGAAGATCCATGCCCAGGCCCAGCGGGCCGGCCATGTGATCCGCAGCGTGCACCAGTTCGTCAAGAAGCGTGAACCGGCGCGCCAGCGACTGCAGATCCGGCAACTGGTGGAGAACGTGGCGCCGCTGGTCGAATTGCAGGCGCAACAGTTCTTCGTGGTGCTGCAGTGGCAGGTCCCCAAATCGTTGCCGCCCGTGCTGGGCGACCAGGTGCTGCTGGAACAGGTGCTCCTGAACCTGACCCGCAACGGCATCCAGGCCATGGCCGCCGTGCCGTCGGCGCGCCGCATCCTGCGCGTGAGCGCCGAGCTGACTCGCAATGACGATGGTGCAGAATCGGTCACGGTGTCGGTGATCGACCAGGGGCACGGGATTGCCGAGGACGTAGCGGCGCGCCTGTTCTCGCCCTTCTTCTCGACCAAGGCCGAGGGCATGGGCATGGGTCTGAACATCTGCCGCACCACCATCGAATTCCACGGCGGTACGCTCACTTACACCGATAACCCGGCAGGCGGTACAATCTTCCGGTTTTCGCTGCCTGCCCAGCGCACGCAGCCACAATAACGAAACGCCTTGCCCACTCTGGAATCCCCGCCCGCATACCGATGCTGCACATAGTCGACGACGAAGAAATCATCCGCGATTCGCTGACCTGGCTGGCGCGCTCGCGCAACATCGCTGCCGTCGGCTACGAGAGCGGCACTGCCGTATTGGCCGCGCTGACCCATGCCACCGGGATCGATGCCGAGGGCGAATGCCTGCTGCTGGACGTGCGCATGCCCGGCACCAGCGGCGTGGCGCTGTTCAACGAACTCAAGACCAAGGGGCTGCTGCACCGGCGCCCGGTGATCTTCCTGACCGGTCATGGCGATGTGCCCATGGCGGTCGATATGCTCAAGAACGGCGCCTTCGATTTCTTCGAGAAGCCCTTCAATGACAACCAGCTGATGGATCGCGTGCTGGAAGCCCTGGAAAGCTCGCGCGCCGGTGGTGCCGAAGATGCCGTGCAGAGCCGCCTGGCGGCGCTTTCGGCGCGTGAACGCGAAGTGCTGGACCTGATCCTGGCCGGCAAGATGAACAAGGTCATTGCCGATGAACTGGGCATCAGCATGCGTACCGTGGAAGTCCATCGCGCCCACATCTTCGACAAGATGAACGTCAAGACCGCCGTCGAACTGGCGCGGCTGCTGAAGTAAGCGCTGTGGAAATCCTCAACCTCCTGCTGCCCGACTTCAGCCTCATCGTGCTGGGCGTACTGGTCTATCGTCTCTCCAACTGGGGCGACGAATTCTGGGCAGGCATGGAAAAGCTGGTCTACTTCATCCTCTTCCCTGCCCTGCTGTTCTATTCCACGGCGCGCCTGAAGGTCGACCTCTCGGTCACCGGCGGCATGGTGCAGACCGGCGTGAGCTCGCTGCTGGTGGGCATCGCGCTGACCTGGCTGGGCAAACCCCTGTTGCGTGCCACGCCCATGACCTACGAGTCGGGCATGCAGTGCGCCTATCGCTTCAACTCCTATATCGCCCTGGCACTGGCCACCCGCATGGCCGGCGAGGAAGGTGCGGGCCTGATGGCCATCCTGCTGGGCTTTGGCGTGCCCCTGTGCAATATCGCCGCAGTGCATGCGCTGGCCGCGAAAAACAGCAACCTGCTGCGCGAGCTGGCCCGCAATCCCTTGCTGGTGGCGACCGCTGGCGGCCTGACGTTTTCTGCACTGGGCCTGCATCTGCCGGAAGCGGCCAGCGTGGTGCTCTCGCGCCTGGGTGCCGCCTCCATCGCCCTGGGTCTGCTGATGGTCGGAGCCGGGCTGCGCCTGTCGGGATTGAAGGAGAGCAAACCGGTGGTGGCCTGGTTCATCGTGATCAAGCTCTTCGCCGTGCCGTTGACCGCCTATGTGGTCGGCATGCTGTTGCACCTGCCGCCGTTGCAGTGGCGCATCGTGGTGCTGTTCTGCAGCCTGCCCACCGCCTCCAGCGCCTACATCCTGGCTGCGCGCATGGGCGGCAACGGTCCCTTCACGGCCTTCCTCATTTCACTCGGAACCATGCTCTCGGCGCTGACCATCCCGATCTGGCTGGCGCTGGTGCACTGATCGGCCGACGCGCGCTAGGTGATACCGTGGCGTGCCAACGCCCAGGCCACATGCTCGGCCACCAGCGCCGAGGGATGCCCCTGGCGGGCACGCAAGGCCGCCACGATGGCGGCATCCCCCCGATGCGAAGCGACCGCGGCGGCATTGCCCAGGCCCACGGCCAGGTTGCGCAGCCAGCGTTCGTGACCAATGCGGCGAATGGCGCTGCCTTCGGTATTTTTCAGGAATTCTGCTTCGCTCCAGCCGAACAGGTCGATCAGGCTGGCGCTATCGAGTCCGTGGCGCGGGTCGAAGTCTGGCAGGCTGGCGCGCTGGGCGAACTTGTTCCAGGGACAGTAGAGCTGGCAGTCGTCGCAGCCGTAGATGCGATTGCCGATCAGCGGGCGCAGCGCTTCCGGGATGCTGCCCTTGAGTTCGATGGTGAGGTAGGAAATGCAGCGTCGCGCATCCAGTTCGTAAGGGGCGACGATGGCGCCCGTCGGACAGGCCGTGATGCAGGCGCTGCATTGGCCGCAATGCGACGTGACCGGATCATCCACCGGCAGCGGCAGGTCGGTCAGCATCTCGCCCAGGAAGAACATCGAACCGGCCTCCCGGTGCAGCAAGAGCGTGTGCTTGCCGCGCCAGCCCAGCCCGGCCTTCTCGGCCAGGGCCACTTCCATGACCGGGGCCGAATCGGTGAAGACACGATACCCGAAGGCACCGATGCGCCCCTCGATGCGGGTCGCCAACTGCTGCAGGCGCGCGCGCAGGACCTTGTGGTAGTCGCGTCCGCGCGCATAGATCGAGACCTGGGCCGCCGCAGGATCGGCACTGCGCGCCTCTTCGCGGGCGCGCCAGTCGGGCGGTTCGGACCGGGCGGGGTCGACGGCGGGCGGCAGATAGGGCATGCGCACGCTGACCACGCGCACCGTACCGGGCACCAGTTCGGCCGGCCGCGCGCGTTTCATGCCGTGGCTTGCCATATAATCCATCTCGCCGTGATACCCCTTGTCCAGCCAGGCCTGGAAGCCCGCTTCGCGGTGTGACAGATCGACGTCGGCAATGCGCACGTCGGCAAACCCCAGCTCGCGGCCCCAGCGCTTGATGGTCGCGGCCAGCGCCGCCAGGAAGGCGGGATCAGCAAGATCGACGGGTGTAGAGTCGGACGACATGCGGCATTGAACCTTGAAACCAGTATCTTGTAACGAACCATCCCGGATGACCCAGAACAGCATGACGATGCAGCGACTCCATCTCCACCTGCCCGACGAAACCGCCACCGCACGGCTGGGCGCCGACCTGGCGCAGGTGCTGGTGCCGGGCCTGGCCATCTACCTGCACGGCGACCTGGGGGCGGGCAAGACCGCGCTCACGCGGGCCCTGCTGCATGCAGCAGGCTATCAGGGACGCGTCAAGAGCCCGACCTACACGCTGGCGGAGCCCTATGAAGTTTCCTTCGCAGGCCGCATGGTAACAGTCATCCACTTCGATCTGTACCGCATGGCCAGCCCGGAGGAATTTCTCGATGCCGGTTTTCGTGAACATTTCAGCGAAAACTCCGTCTGTATCGTCGAATGGCCTGAAAAGGGCGATCCGGTGTTGCCGCCACCGGACATACACGTCAACCTGTCGCTTGCAGGGGACGGTCGTGATGTAGAATTGCGTGCGTTGTCCGACAAGGGTCATCAATGCCTCGCTCGACTGAAATTCGCTCCCAACCTGTGAAGTCCAAAACCCGCCGCACCATCATCAAAGCCGGCGGCGCCCTGTTCGTCTCCGTCGTCACTCCCCTGCCCGCCCTGGCCTCGCAGATTCTGGCCGTGCGCGTCTGGCCGTCCGAGGATTACACCCGGGTCACGCTGGAAAACGACAGCAATCTCAAGGTCACCCACTTCGTGGTCAAGAACCCGGAACGCCTGGTGGTGGACATCGAGGGCATCGACTTGAACAGCACCCTGAAGGACCTGGTTGCCAAGATCCAGCCCAACGATCCTTACATCAGGCAGGTACGCGTCGGCCAGAACCGCCCCAGCGTGGTACGGCTGGTGTTCGACCTGAAGGACGAGATCAAGCCGCAGGTCTTCACCCTGGCCCCGGTGGGCGAGTACAAATATCGTTTCGTCATCGACCTGTATCCGGCCAACCCGCCCGACCCGATTGCCGCCCTGATCCAGAAGGGCGACTGGAACAAGGAAACCCCGGCCACTCCGCCCCTGGCACAAGGCCCGGCGACGCCGGCCAAACCCGATCCGGCCCCGCTGGCCGAGCTCAAGCCGCCGCCGGAAGACAAGAACGAGCGCAACCCCAAGGTGGTGCAGGACGAGCCGCGCATGCAGCTTACCCGCATGATCACCATCGCACTGGACCCCGGCCACGGCGGCGAAGACCCCGGCGCCACTGGCGCGCGCGGCAACCGCGAGAAGGATGTGGTGCTCTCCATCGCCAAGCGCTTGAAGCGCAAGATCGAGCAATATCCCAACATGCGCGTCATGCTCACCCGCGACGCCGACTTCTTCGTGCCGCTGGGTCAGCGCGTGGTCAAGGCCCGCAAGGTACAGGCCGACCTGTTCGTCTCCATCCATGCGGATGCCTTCGTGCAACCGACCGCGCGCGGCTCCTCGGTGTTCGCCCTGTCGGAAAAGGGCGCCAGCTCCACGGCGGCGCGCTGGCTGGCCAACAAGGAAAACTCCGCCGACCTCATTGGCGGCGTCAACATCAAGACCCACGACCGCCAGCTGGCCAGCGTGCTGCTGGACCTGTCGACCACCGCCCAGATCAACGACAGCCTGCGTGTGGGCAATGCGGTGTTGAAGGAAATCGGCGGCATCAACAAGCTGCACAAGGGAATGGTGGAACAGGCCGGCTTTGCCGTGCTCAAGGCACCGGACATCCCCAGCATCCTGATCGAGACCGCCTTCATCTCCAATCCGGAAGAAGAAGCCAAGCTCACCGACGAGCACTACCAGGACAAGATGGCCGACGCCATCCTGACCGGTATCCGCAACTACTTCGCCAGGAACCCGCCGCTGGCCAAGAACCGGATGACCTGAGGCCCTGCCCTTGCCGGCAGACCATGAAAAACCCGGCGCTGCCAGCAGGCCGGGTTTTTCTTTGGGTGTCGCAGGCTCTGCGGACTGGCGTAACAGTCCCTCGGGACATCAGGCGTTGCTGACCTTGCGCTTGCCGCGCAGCTTGCGCCAGAGCTGCCACAACGCCCCCAGTACGATGGGGAAAATCGCAGCGACCATGCCGATGAGGACCAGCGTATTGAGGTTCTCCTGCACCAGCGGGATATTGCCGAACAGGTAGCCCAGCACCACCAGACTGACCACCCAGAGGAAGGCGCCAAGTACGTTGAAGAGCTGGAAGCGGCCAAAGTGCATGGCCGACACGCCGGCGATGAAGGGCGCGAAAGTACGCACGATGGGGGTGAACCGGGCGATCACGATGGTCTTGCCACCGTGCTTTTCGTAGAAGGCGTGGGTCTTGCGCAAGGCGTCGGGATTGAGCCAGCGGTAGTTGTGGGTATAGACGCGTTGTCCAACCCAGCCGCCGATCCAGTAATTGAGCGTATTGCCGGACACCGCCGCGGCCACCAGCAGCCACATGAGCAGCCAGATATCCATGGCCCCCAGGGCACAGAAGGTGCCGGCGATGAACAGCAGCGAATCACCCGGCAGGAAAGGCAGCACCACCAAACCGGTCTCACAGAACACGATCAGGAACAACACGGCATAAATGAGCGGGCCGTACTGCTCGATCAGGACGCCCAGATATTTGTCCACGTGCAACAGCACGTCCAGCCACTGCAGATAATCCATAAAGCCCAATCGTTGGTGATTCATCAAGGCCGGGACTCCCCATCGCCACGCGGCCGGATATTCCCCGCAAGCAGTGTCCGCCGGGGCTCTATCGCGCAGGCGAAGCGATCATCCACGCCTGCGCAGGCATCATACAGCACTCGCCCCGGCCAGACTCAAGAAGCTGGCCGCGCTGTCGATAAAATCCTTGAAGGAAACTTCTCCCGCACCAATACTCACGCAAGATCGCAGGCCTGTTGCACTGCGCCGGCGGTGGATGCACGAGAACGCACAAGGGGAAGGATTTGGCATATGATCAAGTCAGATTCCTTCAGATTTCATATGCACTATATGCACCAGGAAACATAACCTGCCTGTTCCGGAGCCGGGGTTCCCGGCTGCGCGGCAGACAGGACGGGGCTGACGGACGAGGTCCATCGCGCCCGCCGCGGGCAGGCGAAAAGCCGGAGGAACCGGGACAATGCAACTCCGCACTGCATGAGGCAAGACGCACCAGGCGTCATTACCGGCCAGAGGGGGCGCTGTATGGGGAGCCAGAGGTCATTGGTGGGCCAGTTCGAGCAGCCGTCGCAGTCGCTGGGAGACCACCAGCGCCTGCGCGAGGATGAACGCGAAGCGCTGCTGGGCGCCTTGTGGCGTTGCATGGCCATTCTCGAATTTGCGGCTGATGGCACCATCCTGGATGCCAACGACAATTTTCTGTCCATGCTGGGCTACCAGCGTCATGAAGTCATCGGCCAGCCGCACCGCATGCTGTGCGATCCCGCCTATGCCGACAGCGACGGATACCAGCATTTCTGGCAGCACCTGCGCCAGGGTGAAGTGATTGCCGGCACCCTGCAACGCCGCCGCATCGACGGTACCCTGGTCTGGCTGGAAGCCTTGTGCAGTCCCATCCTGGACGGCAGCGGCCAGTTGCTGAAGGTGATCTCGGCGGCCTCCGACATCAGTTCCCACATCGATGACTCGCACCACAGCAACAACGTCCTCAGCGCCCTGAACCGCTCGCTGGGCGTCATCGAGCTCTCCCCCGAAGGCAGGATCCTGGCGGCCAATCGCAACTATCTCAAGACCATGGAATACCTGGCCGAGGATCTCATCGGCCAGCCGCACAGCCTGCTCTGCCCGTCCGATTACGCCGCCGGCGAGCAATATACCGCCTTCTGGCACGATGTCAGCAACGGCCGCTTCTTCTCGGGCCGCTTCCCGCGCCGAACCCGCAGCGGACGCACGATCTGGTGGGAAGCCACCTATTCACCCCTGCTCGATCCGCAAGGGCAGCTCGAACGGGTGATCTGCATCGGCAACGACGTGACCTATCGCGTCACCCGCGAAAAGAGCGACCGCGAACACCTGCACCTGCTCTCGCTGGGCATCAACGAGACCGACAACGCGGTGCTCATCACCGACGAGCAGAACCGCATCGTCTTCCACAACACCGGCTTTACCCGCATGCTGGGCTTCCAGAGCCAGCAGACCATCGGCAAGCTGCCGCGCGAGCTGTTTGCCGACCATCCGACCTTCGTCAAGTCGATCGAACGCTGTCACGGCGAACTGCTGCAGGGACACAGCTTCCACACCGAGGAACTGATCCACGATTTCCACGAACAGCCGGTATGGATCTCGGCCGTGGTCAATCCCATCCTGGATGGAGAGGGCAAGCTCATCAATGCCGTCTGCGTGATGACCGACATCACCAATACCAAGGTCCACGAAGTCCTGCAGTACCGGGTGCTCAACGCCATGGCGCGGGATTGCTCCTTGCCCGAGCAGATGAACCTGCTGTGCGAGGAAGTGGAGCGGGTCGCGCCCGAGGTGATCGCCTCGGTGCTGCGCGTGGACGAACAGGGCCGCCTGCACACCCTGGCCGCCCCCAGCCTGCCGGAGGGCTACACGCGCGCCATCGAAGGCATCCAGATCGGTCCGCTGGTGGGGTCCTGCGGCAGCGCCGCCTATACCGGTGAGAGCGTGGTCTCGGAAGACATCGCCACCGATGCGCACTGGGCCGACTACAAGGAGCTGGCACTGGGCCATGGCCTGCATGCCTGCTGGTCGACCCCGATCAAGTCGGCCGATGGCAAGGTCATCGGCACCTTCGGCTTCTACTATCGTCAGCCACGCCAGCCCACGGCCTTCCATCACCTGCTGGTCGATGCCGGCCTGCACCTGTGCGCGCTGGCCATCGAGCGCGAAGCCTCGCGCGCGCGCATTCATCAACTGGCTTTCTACGATTCGCTGACCAGTCTGCCCAATCGCAGTCTGCTGCTGGTGCAAGCCGGCCAGGCAATTGCGGCAGCCGAACGCAACCGCAGCACGGTGGCGGTGATGTTCATCGATCTGGACCGCTTCAAGCAGGTCAATGATTCACTGGGCCACCAGGCCGGCGACGAACTGCTGCGCACGGTAGCGACCCGCCTGCAGTCGCAGGCACGGCGCTCGGACATCGTGGGCCGGCTCTCGGGCGACGAGTTCGTGGTGGTACTGACCCAATACGACACCGACCACCTCACCGAAGTGGTCAAGCGCATCCAGGAACGCCTGGCCATGCCCTGCCACATCAACGGCACCCCCTTGAATCCTTCGGCCAGCATCGGCGTGGCGATCTACCCCGACAATGGCCACGACATCGAGACCCTGCTGCATCGCGCCGACATCGCCATGTACCAGGCCAAGGCCGTCAACCGGGGGCGCTTCAGTTTCTTCAGCGAGGAGATGAACAGCCTCGCCCAGGAACGCCTGGCCCTGGAAAGCGCACTGCGGGACGCCTTGCGCGGCGGCCGCTTCGAACTGCACTTCCAGCCCCAGATCAAGCTGCACGACCTGAGCCTGCATGGCGTGGAAGCCCTGGCGCGCTGGCACGATCCGCAACTGGGGCAGATTTCCCCGGGGCGTTTCATCCCGATTGCCGAGGAATGCGGGCTCATCGGCGAACTGGGCAAGTGGGCGCTCGAAGAAGCCTGCTTCCAGCTCTCCGACTGGCGGCGGCGCGGCATCCAGGTGCCGTCGGTCTCGGTAAACCTCTCGGCCACCAATTTCCACGACCTCGACCTGCCGCAATTTCTCACCGGCCTGCTGCGCCGCTACAGCCTGGCGCCTACCGACCTGACCCTGGAAATCACCGAAACCGTGCTCATGGATACCAACCCCAGCACCAACCAGACCATCGCCGCCGTGCATGCGCTGGGTATTCCGCTGGCCATGGATGACTTCGGCACCGGCTATTCCAGCCTGGGCTACCTGCGCAAGCTGCCGGTCTGCGAACTCAAGCTGGACCAGAGCTTCGTGCGCGACATGGCCAAGGACGAAGCGGTCAGCGCCCTGACCAATGCCGTCATCCGCATCGGCGAAAGCCTCAAGCTCATCGTGGTAGCCGAAGGTGTGGAAGACGCCGAGCAGTACCGCCTGCTGGTCAGCCAGGGATGCGACGTGGCGCAGGGCTATTATTTTTCGCGGCCGATGTCGGCCGATCAACTGGAGCACTGGGTGCGCGACTACCGCAGCAGCCCGGTGCCGACGGAACATGGAAGCACACCTGTGAAGGGAATCTGAGCGCCAGGGAAAGCGGCAAGGGCAAGGGAGACCGGAAATCTCATGCCAAAAAAGCACTTTCCCGCTGGAAAAACAACAGCACAGTTACATGTGGGCGCAAACATTCGAAGTATTTTGATCTGCCGCAAAAAGCTGACGATATACTGACGGCCTCCCCCGCAAGTACCGTGATTTCAGCATGAACGTTGGACCTCCACCAAGGTGGCTCATGACGTTTTCGACCCAGTGGCATTGCCGTTTCGGCAATCCGATACAGCAAGTCAGCCCGTTGGCCTGACTCTCATCGGTTCGCAGGCACAGTGCTGCAGGACGTTCCGTACGACGGAAACAAGGAGGGCTGACGCTGGCGAGATGAACACGCAGGCAGTCGTCGTCATCGCTCCCCGGATGGTTTCTGGTTCGGTATTTGTTTTTCCATATTCTTTGACTTCAAGAACAACAACACCCATGGCCAATGCAATGTCTGGTGCGCGCGGCGCATCCCTTTTCCACCGTTCGGTCGGTGCAAAACTGACTGCCATGACGGTGGCCCTGGTGGGCATCGTCTTCGTGATCGCCCTGATACTGATCACCTATTCTGCCTCGCGCATGGTGGAAAGTCGCTCCATCGAACAGATGGGCAACGATGCGCGCGGCGTGGCCAACATGGTCGGCATCTTCGACCGCTCCGTGAACAGCCAGGTGGACCGCTTCTCCACCATGTTCGACAAGGAATTCGGCAAGCTGACGCTGGACGAAAGTCGCACCGTACAGATTGGCGACCGTGCCACGCCGGTGCTGTCCAACGATGGTCGTGATCTGAACCTGGACTTCTCCATCCCCGACCGCTTCACCGCCAACACCGGCGTCACCGCCACCATCTTCGCCAAGACCGGTGACGACTTCGTGCGCATCTCCACCTCGGTGAAGAAGGAAAACGGCGACCGCGCCGTCGGCACCCTGCTCGACCGCGCCCATCCCGGCTATGCGGCGCTGAAGGCCGACAAGACCTACAGCGGTCTGGCCACGTTGTTCGGCAAGCAGTACATCACCAAGTACGTGCCCATCAAGAACGGGGCCGGCCAGATCATCGGTGTGCTCTACGTGGGCATCGACATCTCGGCCGACGTGAAGGCTCTGAAGGATCAGATCAAGTCCCTCAAGATCGGCGCGACCGGCAACTTCTACGCCCTCAATGGCCACCAGGGCAAGGATCAGGGCGTGATGATTGCCGGTGCCCCGCGCGAGGGCAAGGAAGAAGGCGGCAACCTGATCGAGGCCAAGGATGCCGGCGGCGATACCTACATCAAGACCATGGTGCAGCAGAAGGAAGGGCAGCTGCGCTATACCGGCAGCGATGGCCGCAAGAAGATCGCCGTCTTCACCCACTATGCGCCGTGGAACTGGGTCATCGTCGGTGAAGCGACGGTCGATGAGATCACCCACGAAGTCAACTCCATGCGCAATCTCTATATCGGCCTGGGTCTGCTGTTCCTGGCGGTGCTGGGAGCGATCCTGACGGTGGTGATCAACCGCATGATCACGCGCCCGCTGGATGCGGTGTGCGATGCCGCTGATCGCATCGCCGGTGGCGACCTGACCACCCGCCTGCACGTGCACAGCAGCGACGAGATCGGTCGCCTGATGGGCGCCTTCAACGGCATCAGCATGGGCCTGTCGGAAGTGGTTTCCAGCGTGCGCGCCGGTACCGAAGAGATCAACACCGCCGCCAGCGAGATCGCCGCCGGCAACCTCAATCTGTCCTCGCGCACCGAGCAGCAGGCCGGCGCCCTGGAAGAAACCGCCTCGGCCATGGAAGAGCTGACCTCGACCGTGAAGCAGAATGCGGCCAACGCGGTTCAGGCTGATGAGCTGGCCGGTTCCGCCTCGGACGTGGCCAGCCACGGTGGCGAAGTGGTCGGCCAGGTGGTGCAGACCATGGATGCCATCAACAGCTCTTCGCAACGCATCGTCGACATCATCAGCGTGATTGATGGCATCGCCTTCCAGACCAATATCCTGGCCTTGAATGCCGCCGTGGAAGCGGCGCGCGCCGGTGAACAGGGCCGCGGCTTCGCCGTGGTGGCCACCGAAGTGCGTACGCTGGCCCAACGCAGCGCATCGGCCGCCAAGGAAATCAAGGAACTGATCGACGCCTCGGTACAGACCGTGGCCGGTGGCGGACAGCTGGTGGCCCAGGCCGGCAACACCATGAACGACGTGGTGGCCAGCGTGCAACGCGTCTCCACCGTCATCAGCGAGATCACCACGGCCAGCCGCGAGCAGAGCGAAGGCATTGACCAGATCAACCGCGCCATCGCCCAGATGGATGAGAGCACCCAGCAGAACGCGGCCCTGGTGGAACAGGCTGCGGCCGCAGCCCAATCGCTGCAGCAGCAGGCTGAACGCCTGGCCGCAGCGGTGAGCACCTTCCGCGTGTAAATCATTTATATCGTTTTCAGCATGGTGACTGACTGATTGCCGCGCAGAAAAAACGCATGGCACAACCACCCTCGAAGCCGCCGCCGGGCGGCTTCGTCACATCCGGCCTGCGGCGTCGGCAGGTATAATCGCGCCATGAACGTACCGCACTCCTCCCCTGCCTCCGAACCGGCTGCCGCCCCGTCCCATCGCCCCATCCAGGCCCTGCCCGATCAGCTGATCTCGCAGATTGCCGCCGGCGAGGTGATCGAACGTCCCTCTGCGGTCGTCAAGGAATTGCTGGAGAACGCGCTCGATGCCGGCTCCACGCAGATTACCGTGCGCCTGGAGCAAGGCGGTGTCAAACGCATCGCCATCACCGACAACGGACGCGGCATACCACCGGAGCAATTACCGCTGGCACTGGCGCGCCACGCAACCTCCAAGATCGGTTCACTGACTGATCTGGAGAACGTCTCCACGCTCGGCTTCCGTGGCGAGGCGCTGGCCTCGATCGCCTCGGTCGCCCAACTGACCGTGACCAGCCGCACTGCCGATGCCCCCCATGCGTGGGAAATCACCGGCTCCCAGTTTGGTACCGTGGCCCCGGCGTCAGGCGCACAGGGCACCACCATCGATGTGCAGGATCTGTATTTCAACACCCCGGCGCGACGCAAATTCCTCAAGTCCGAGCAGACCGAATACGGCCATTGCGCCGAGGTCGTGCGGCGCATTGCGCTGGCGCGCCCAGACGTGAGCTTTTCACTCTCGCACAACGGCAAGACAGTCGATCACTGGAACGTCGGTGAATTCGCCAAACGTAGTGCCCACATCCTTGGCGACGAATTCGCCAATGCCCGCCTGCCGCTCGACGAAAGCGCCGGTCCCTTGCGCCTGCATGGTTTCGTCGGTCTGCCGACGGCCTCGAAGGCGCGCGCCGATGGTCAGTATTTCTACGTCAATGGCCGCTTCGTGCGTGACAAGCTGCTCACCCACGCCGTGCGCGCGGCTTATCAGGATGTGCTGCATGGCGACCGTTATCCGGCCTATGCACTCTCGCTCACGCTGGACCCGGCGCTGGTGGATGTGAACGTGCACCCCTCCAAGATCGAAGTGCGCTTTCGCGACAGCCGCGCGGTGCACCAGTTCGTCTTTCATGCGGTCGCGCGCGCGTTGGCGCAGACCTCGGCAGTCTCCTTCGGCAATCTGCCGCAACAGCAGCCGGACAGTAGCGACGGCAGCACCGCGCCCGCGAGCGGACCGAATGCCCCGCTGCCCTGGATGCGCGAACAGAAACAGCAGAGCTTCTCCGCCCAGTTCGCCGAACAGCCGCGCCCCTTCTCCTTTGCCGGCAACGGTGCGCAGGGGA
This sequence comes from Herbaspirillum sp. C9C3, assembly GCF_013359625.1. Taxonomy (NCBI): domain Bacteria; kingdom Pseudomonadati; phylum Pseudomonadota; class Betaproteobacteria; order Burkholderiales; family Oxalobacteraceae; genus Herbaspirillum; species Herbaspirillum sp. C9C3. The sequence goes on along the minus strand of NZ_JABFMQ010000002.1, from coordinate 125,045 downwards.
GCGGCGGCTTTGGCGTGCGCCAGGATCGCGCCGCTTACGGCAACATGTTCCGCAGCGAGCCTGCTGCCCAGGGCGGCGACGGCAGCGCTTTCCAGACCGCTGCAGAGCCCGCTGCACCGCTGCCCGAGGGCGACTTCCCGCTCGGTTTCGCGCTGGCGCAACTGCATGGCATCTACGTGCTGGCGCAGAACCGGGCCGGTCTGGTGGTGGTCGACATGCACGCGGCGCATGAACGCATCCTCTACGAACAACTGAAGACGGCGCTGGATGGCAACGAGATGTTCGTGCAGCCCTTGCTGATCCCTGTCACCTTTTATGCGGACCCGGTGGAAGTCGGCACGGTGGAAGAACACCATGAGACGCTGTCGGCCCTGGGCTTCGACATCGCAGTGATGTCACCGACGACACTGGCCGTGCGTGCCGTCCCGGCGCTGCTGAAGAATGCCGATGCCCAGACCCTGGCGCGCGATGTGCTGCGCGATGTCCGTGAATATGGCGGCTCGCGTGTCCTGCTGGAACGTCGCAACGAACTGCTCGGCACCTTGGCCTGCCACACGGCGGTGCGCGCCAATCGCAGCCTGACGTTGCCGGAGATGAATGCGCTGCTGCGCCAGATGGAGGCCACCGAGCGTTCCGACCAGTGCAACCATGGCCGTCCCACCTGGACGCAGATGGGCCTGTCGGATCTGGACAAGCTCTTCCTGCGTGGCCAGTAAGGACGGTGCGATGACCCAGCGCCTCCCACTGGCCGTGGCCATCATGGGCCCCACCGCGTCCGGCAAGACGGCGGCCGCGCTGGAGATTGCCCGGCACCTGCCCTGCGAAATCATTTCCGTCGATTCGGCCCTGGTCTATCGCGAGATGGACATCGGCACCGCCAAGCCCAGCCCGGAAGAACTGGCTGCCGTGCCGCACCACCTCATCGACATCCTCGACCCCACCGAGGCTTACTCGGCCATGCAGTTCCGCCAGGATGCGCTGCGCCTGACGCAGGAGATTGCCGGGCGCGGCAAGCTGCCCTTGCTGGTGGGTGGCACGATGCTGTATTTCAAGGTATTGCGGGATGGTCTGGATGAGCTGCCGCAGGCTGATCCTGTGCTGCGTGCGCAACTGGATGAAGAAGCAGCGCGCATCGGCATGCCGGCCATGCACGCGCGCCTGGCCACGCTGGACCCGGTAACGGCCGCGCGTCTGAAGCCGACCGACAGCCAGCGCATTCAGCGCGCGCTGGAGATCCGCTTGCTGACGGGGCAGCCGATGTCGTCGTTGCTGTCGCAGAAGCCACCTGAGCCCTTGCCTTTCGCGCTATTGCCGCTGGCGTTGGAGCCTGCTGATCGTGCGATGCTGCATGAGCGGATTGCACTGCGCTTTGACCTGATGCTGCGCGGTGGCGCATTGGAGCGCGAAGTCGCCGCCCTGCGCGCGCGCGGCGACCTGCACCTGGGCCTGCCCTCGATGCGTTGCGTGGGATACCGGCAGATGTGGGAATACCTGGATGGCAGCATCGATGCGGCCGAGCTGCGCGAGAAGGGCATTGCGGCCACGCGCCAACTGGCCAAGCGTCAGTTGACCTGGCTGCGTTCCATGCCAGAGCGCATCAGCATCGACTGCAACCGGCCACACGCCACGGCCGAGGTACTGGCGCGGGTGCAACAGGCGGTGGCGGAACATCACGGTGGATGAACTGCTGCGGCTGTGGATAAAAATAATCAGGAAATACGGAAAAAGTATTGACAGACAGCGACGAGACCTCTATAGTCTCGGGCTTGCCTCCTGGTGATATAGCTCAGCTGGTTAGAGCACAGCACTCATAATGCTGGGGTCGGTGGTTCAAGTCCACCTATCACCACCAGATACCCGTCGCTGCATGTGCAATCATGCGTATGCGGCGCCGTCCGAAAAACCCGCCTCTTCGAAAGAAGGGCGGGTTTTTTGTTTTATATCGTTCTCGGCATTAGCGTCCGTCAAGTTGAAAGGACGCATGGCAATGTGGCTTTCGCCCCGTTCATTGCAGTCAATTAGCTGCAGGATGGCTCGCGCCCCACCCTCAACTCCGCGCTGAATCCGGCGAGGAAAAAGCTCGAAGCCAAGATGCCATCGAGCATTGGAAGCCAAAAGGGGGCGAAAAAAATTCGCCAAACCCTCCGTCCGCGTTCGACACAACCTATAAAACGCCCGTAATTAAAAGTTACGCACGTATAAAGTATTTCCAAGTACTTCTTGCGGCAAATAAGACGCAAGAACTCCAATGCGCGGCATCAGGACGTACCGTCCGCCCCTCGAGCACCGGCCCCATCCAGCGCAAATCCGGCAGCAGTTCTTCCCTGAGACCAGATCGCACTGGTCAATTCCCCCACTTCTCGCTTCACCGGTCAGCCAAGCATCCAAGATCTGCGTACACCATGATCTTTTCGGCAACATCGCTTAGAATCGAATGAGGTCGCAGAAATTAAAAGTTACGCAGGACGCGAATCGGGGGGAAACATGAACATTGGCCTATCCAAGAAGCCAGCAACGGAAGAATCCGAAACCATAGAAGTACTTCCTGATCCAGTCAGCCTCATAGAATCCATGCGCGCGGTGGGTTACACGACCGAGAGCGCAGTGGCCGATCTGATTGACAACAGTATCTCCGCAGGGTCTTCGGCTATTCAGATTGAGTACGATGCAACGCAAGAACCATTCGTTGCGATTCTGGACAATGGACGGGGCATGAATGCTTCCGCACTAACGGATGCGATGCGTCACGGAAGCCGCAATCCGGTTGAAAACCGTGCTGCGCATGACCTCGGCCGGTTTGGCTTGGGATTGAAGACGGCATCATTGTCTCAGTGCCGAAAGTTGACAGTCGTCAGCAAAAAGGAGGGACATGTCCATGCTCGCTGCTGGGATCTAGATTTCGTCAAAAACGTGCAGAGATGGATGGTCGTTGTACCCGAGGCCGAGATACTTCAGCAACTGCCGCTATTCGAGAATCTCCTGGAACAAGAAAGTGGCACGCTCGTCGTATGGCAGTCCCTCGACAAATTGATGGCAGGCTCGGCGCATCCTGTTGATGAAATGAAGACGCGTATGGAGGGACTTCATCATCATCTTTCGTTTGTCTTCCATCGATTCTCAAAAAAAGAGGATCGACTCTCGCCTATCTCGATTTTTGTCAATGGACAAAAGCTTGATGCACTGGACCCTTTCCTGAAAGAGAGTCCATTCACCCAACCGTTGGAAGGCCAGGAGATCCGACTTGGTAGCGAAGCGATCGCTGTCCAGCCTTATGTTCTTCCTCACCTCAGCCACTTGAACACCGAACAGGCGCAGCTTGCTGGGGGATTGGATAGCCTTCGAAACAATCAAGGCTTTTACATTTATAGAAACCGTAGATTGGTGATCTGGGGAACATGGTTCCGTTTGGCCCCAAAAGAAGAGTTTTTCAAGCTGACACGAGTACAGGTAGACATTCCCAACTCGCTAGATCACCTTTGGTCGCTGGACATCAAGAAGTCGTCCGCCTCTCCCCCAGATATCATCCGCAATCGACTGCGAGACTTGATCCCGCATTTCGCAAATGCCAGCAAGCTGACCATTACCTATCCAGGACGAAAGCATAAGTCACAAGCCGTATTCCATCCATTCTGGGATCGAATAGAAACATCGCACGGATCGTTCAGATACCAGATCAATACGGAGCATCCGTCAATAAAATCATTGGCAGATTCTCTCGGCAAAGACGAGCAAAAGAAGCTGCAACATATTCTTGATTTGCTGGCGGCAGCGCTCCCCCTTGAGTCAATCTACTCCGATATGTGTTCCGACCAGCGCTCGAAGAGAACGAATAACGAGAAAGATCAGATCCGTGACATCGCATCAAAAATGATGAGTGTCACCGGGCTGGATTTGAGCGTAGTTCTCACGCTTGACCCAATCGGCAGATTTCCCCAATTTCACGACGCTATCCGCAAGGAGCTTTCCTGATGAGCAAATATGCAATGGATCACGTTGGCATCGCCATGAATATCATCAACGGCAGGCCGTTGACCGAATCACTTCTGGAACAAGTTCTGACAATGCTGTCAAACCTTGACTCCAACCTCGGAGAAACAGAACTCAAAAGGATTCGCAGCAAGCTGGAATCCACCATTGGCATTCAAGTTTCGGTAGGCGGAGTCGTTCGCGAAGATGCACATGAACCATGGCTCCTTGATCAGAAGGGGAAGATTGAGTGGCATTATTGGGACAGCTACAAGCGGCTGCTTGTATCTCAAGGATGGAGCCCCGCTGTCGTACGTGTATTGGATGAAGATACGGATAACATTATCACTGAGTGCGGCAACCCAAGTCTCGAGGAAGGATGGAACATTCGGGGTCTTGTCATGGGTGATGTTCAGTCAGGCAAGACAGCAAGTTATAGCGGGGTGATCGCAAAAGCAGCTGACGCTGGCTATAAAGTCATCGTCCTTTTAACCGGCATGATCGAAGACCTTCGTAAGCAAAGTCAGGAGCGCCTCGACTTTGGCTTTGTAGGCCGTGACAGTCGGGACGTGCTTGGGAAAAACACAGATAGACCAGCTATCGGAGCGGGGAATTACCGCAGCAAATCGGCGAACGTCCTGACCTCCGTCGATTCGGATTTTCTGACAGCAAATGCCCAAGTCTTGGGCCGTATCCCACTGAAAAACATTAATGAGCCCATTCTTTTCGTTATCAAGAAAAATGTTTCTCCTCTCAAGAATCTGAATGAATGGCTAACTGCTCAGATGAAAATATCGGGTTTAGCCCAGCACCATGTTCCACTCCTCGTGATCGATGACGAGGCTGACAATGCCTCCGTCAATGTAAAGAAAGAGGACGAAGATCCCGCCAAGATCAACGCGGGAATTCGCGATCTTCTCAAGAAATTCTCCCGCTCCTCATACGTCGCCTACACGGCGACGCCGTTTGCCAATATCTTTATCAACCCCGATCAAGAAGACGATTTATTCCCGTCCAATTTCATTTACAGCCTGAACACACCATCCAATTACATCGGCGCGAGCAGTATCTTCCTTGAGGAGGGGAAACATCATGCGCAGCTTCGTGACATTGATGACGCTGAAGAAATTATCCCTCATGCCCACAAGAAGGAACTTCCGATTGATGACATTCCGGAGTCTTTGAAAGACGCTGTTCGAGTCTTCTTGATTAGCTGCGCCATCCGCGACATTCGCGAGGAGGAATTGCGCCATCGTTCCATGCTGGTCAATGTAAGCAGATTCACCGATGTCCAGAAACGGATTTCGGAGAAAGTCGGCAACTTCCTTTGGAATTTGCAAGAGGAGATTCGCCAGTATCTATCAAGCATTTCTTGGAAAAAGCATTCGGAGCTGGTTGAACTGAAGGCCGTCTTCGAAGATGAGTATGCAAACGCCGGCGTCACTTGGGACGAGATACGAGCGCAGATCAATGAATCAGTCGCCTCAATTAAAGTAGTTACGATCAATCAGAAGTCCGCACCAGAGGAAAAGCTTGATTACTCGCGCTATAAAAATACGGAAAAGGGCAGAAGGGTTATTGCCATCGGAGGCCTTACGCTTTCGCGTGGTTTAACACTGGAAGGCTTGAGCGTCAGCTACTTCTATCGAAACTCAAAGGCCTATGACACCTTGCTTCAGATGGGACGCTGGTTCGGGTATCGCCCGGGATACGATGATCTGTTCCGTATCTGGATGAATAGTGATGCGCAGAACTGGTATGCACATATTGCGAATGCTGTTGCCGAGCTGCGGACAGACTTCCGGCGAATGAGCGCGGACCGGCTTCCACCGTCAAGGTTCGGCATTCGAGTAAAGGCCCATCCGGACACATTGATCGTAACGGCGCAAAACAAAATGCGCACAGGGCAAGAGTTCGTTCACTCTATTTCTTTTAGTGGTGCGGGAATCGAAACGGCCTACGTCGTAAAGGATCAGTTGAACCAACAAAACATCCAATTAGTAAAGCAATTCATTAAGGAACGTGGAACTGCAAACGTACAAAAGAAGCGCTATTTCTGGCGGGGTGTAAAAAAGCAAGCAGTTGCGCAGTTTCTCGCTGCCATGAACATCAGCAACTTGAATATGCAATTTATTCCTGATGAAACAGGGGGGCGTCCCTTGTTGAGGTTCATCGAAGAAAATCTTTACCCTGCTTTGGAGAACTGGGATATCTGCATTCCACAAGGCGAAGCCGATCCGGTGGATGACTTAACTATCACGACCGAAGCAGGAGTTACGGGCGGAGTGTCATGTCGAAAGCGCCAGTTCGAACAAGTACAAAAAGGCGCCCCCTATTTGAAGCTAAATAAGCAACGTGTTGGGGATACTAGCGACGAAAAAGTAGGCATGTCAGATCCTGAGATTAATGCCGCAAATGAGGCATGGAGGAAAGAGCGAGAGAAGGATGCGGGCTTAGGTGAAAGCGTCCCGGGCTATATGTACAGGCAACATCGACCATTTCCGTTGCTGACAATCCACTTTCTGAGACCTGGCGAGCCTAGCGAAAAGACTAAGGCCGGCGCCATGATGGACCCAAAGGAAGTTGGGACGACGCCGATAGTGGCGTTAAGTATTAGCTTTCCTGATTTCGATCCTGGCTCGAACGGGCAATACGTCGTCTATCGATTAAATAAGGTTGCGTTGCGCGATCTTATTGGAGAAGAAGGGAGTGAGGACGATGACACCGATTGAAGCCCTCTGGAACAAGTTGCAACAGGACGCCCTCCTTGAGCCGCTGCGTGAATCTAATTGCAGGCTGCTAAAGATTGAAAATACTTCTGCTTTCGATACCTTCGCTGGAATCGATAGTTCAGGATTCGCTATCGTGGCATTTAGCTGCCGCACCAAGCCTCCTGCAATCGATTTCGAGACAGGGGCTCTTGATTATTTTAGACAGGGGCGACTGAATGGTCAGTGGCTGATGGCTCTACGTTTGAAGAACGAGAGCCTTCGACAAGTGTTTGGTCGACTATGCCAAGATTTGATTGACGAATCCCACCATGTCTTAACCGAAGCAGGCTTGATCTCTCTTTTCCGGGAGCGCCTCGTGCTATGGAAGAGGCTATTTGGCAACAGCGATGACGGATTGCTCAAGTCTTATCAAATCAAGGGCCTATTGGGAGAGTTGCTTGCTCTGGAGAATTTTAATTCGGAATTTCCAGATGCTCCGCATGCCTTGATAATGGCCTGGACGGGCCCGGAGGGCGGCGACCAAGATTTCCATTTCCCCGAACATGCTGTTGAAATCAAATCAATTTCACCATTCGCAGAAGAAATTACCATTTCCTCCGCCGCGCAGCTGGACTGCACTCTTCCGCTGGAACTGCATCTATATTTCTTGAAGGAATGTGCTCAAGAAGAGCCAGGAGCAATCTCACTCGCACAGCAGGTAGTCCGCATAGAGAATATTGTGCATAGCTCGCCAGAGGCACTGAGGGCATTTCGCCAGAAGCTGCTCTCAGTGGGATACGTTGAAAATCCTTATTACCAGACGGTCACGTTCGTTCCGGTTGAAGCACGACGCTTCGCCGTCACAGATCAATTTCCGAAAGTCGTGGATGACATGCTTCCGATTGGGGTGGTTCATCTGTCCTATGGCCTGTCGCTTGCCTCGATAGCACCGTATCAAATTTGAAAGGTTTCAAATGCAGATCGATGAATTCTTGGTGGAATTGTCCCAGCTGATCGCACGTCGAAGTACCGCCAGTCATCTTGTTGATACCCTTGCATTTGTTACTGAAGTAGCCGACCGCCTTGAAGACGACCCTGTTTTCGGGGAGTTTGAAAGTATCGAATATCGGGGAACCGGAAGTTATTCGCGACAGATGCGGATTCATGGCTTCAATCGGCTTGACGAGGCAGACGGAAGCATTGGATTGGTCATCGGAAAATGGGAGGATGCCCCGTTACCGCAGACACTGACGAGCAACACCGTGACCCAAATGTCAGGCTGGCTGGAGAACTTTGTTCGCGAATCGATTGAAAATGATCTCTGCGAACGTATCACTGAAGCCAACCCAGCCTACGAGTTGGCGCTGCAACTCAGGAATGAGCAAAAGAAGATAAGCAGAATCCGCCTCCATATTTTCAGCAATTCGCTATTGAGTAGCCGCTTCAAAGAGGAACTTCAGGGCGAGATCGCAGGAATCCCTGTCGAGCGTCACATTTGGGACTTGCAACGCCTCTCCGCGATCTATCAGTCAGGTCGCGAACGAGAAGTTGTCGACATTGATCTGATTGCTCTCGGCGGTTCGGGTATCCCATGTATTGAAGCTGCGAAGTCGGATAACTTGCGTTCATATCTATGTGTCATTCGTGGCGATCAGTTGGCGGATCTGTTTGACCGTTATGGAAGTCGCCTGCTTGAAGGCAACGTGCGATCTTTTCTCGGTATGAAGGGCGGAGTAAACAAGGGGATCAGGGCCACGATTCAAGACGAACCCAGCTTGTTCTTTGCCTATAACAACGGCATCGCTGCAACCGCGTCTGATGTAACCGTTCAGAACGTCAATGGGCGGGACGTTATCACCCACTTGATCGATCTTCAGATTGTCAATGGTGGTCAAACCACCGCAAGCATCTTGAGCGCACGAAAAAAAGACAAATTAAGCCTTCAAGACGTCTCCGTACAGATGAAACTTACCAAGGTTTTGCCAGAGAAGGCGCAGGAACTAATACCCAATATCGCTGAATATTCAAATACTCAGAACAAGGTTGCTGCTGCAGACTTCTTCGCAAATCATCCCTTCCACCGAAAAATGGAAGAGGTCTCACGCCGACTTCTTACTCGCTCGGTAGCAGGTCATCGAATCCAGAGTAAATGGTTTTATGAGCGCTCGCGGGGACAATTCCAGAATGAACGCCTGTATCTGACAAAATCCGAGAAAGCATCCTTCGAGCTGCAATATCCTACGGAGCAACTGATCAGCAAAACTGATCTCGCCAAATACTGCCACTCTTGGGAAGAAAAGCCTTACTGGGTTAGCTTGGGTGCACAGAAAAATTTCTCCAAATTTGCTGCGAAATTTTCCAGCAAAGACAGCGACATTACCGAGGCCGAGCATTGGCAAGCCATTGGCGCCTCATACGGCGACGACTTTTTCAAGTCTATGGTGGCCATTGCCATTATCTGGAAGAAAATGGAGTCTATCGTCGATTCCGCCAAAAACTCATGGTACGAGGGCGGGTACCGGATAAATATCGTCACCTATTCTATTGCCAAGCTTGCCTACGATGTCCGCAAGGCGGGCGGGGAAATTGACCTGGAACGAGTTTGGAACAATCAGGATGCAGGACCGGAAATCTCCGGACGACTCGAACAACTCGCGCCGCATGTCCAAGCGTCGCTCCTTCTTCCGCCTCCAGGCGTGAAGAACGTCGGGGAATGGTGCAAGAAAGAAGCATGCTGGGAAAGCATCAGCCAACTTAGACTTCCTTGGGAAGTGAGCGTCAAGGCGATGGCGATCACCAAAGAAGCTCACGTTGCGAAAAAGGTTGAAGAAAAGAAAAAAGGATCTGTGGACGCTGGAATTAACCTGCAGTCTGAAACACTCGCACTTTGCATGGCCGGATATTGGGCTGCACTGTACGGATGGTCGGGAAGCCGCATTGACCTATTCTCGCCAGCCGACAGGAGCTTGCTACAACGTGCCAGTACGACACAGGGATTCCTGAAGCTAGCTCAGGAGGCGAGCTGGAAAAAACTAATGACGCTCAAAAAAACTGCCGAGGATGAAGGGTTCAGAAACGAAACAAAGAAATAGGCTCTGCATGTTGGCTCCCGCGATGACATCAACATGGTGATGTCATCGCGAGTCTTTCTAAAAATCCTTGGCGCCACGGCTTTCGAGGATCGCCAATACTTTCTTTGCGATCTTCCGAGCCAACATGGGAGGCACTGCATTACCCACTTGATGATATTGCTGTGTGCGGTTGCCCTGAAAAAAATAATTATCAGGAAAGGTCTGCAGGCGCGCCGCCTCTCTCACCGTCAGGCTTCGGCATTGGGCCGGATCCGGATGAATAAAATAATGGCCGTCCTTGGCGATGTGGCTCGTCACAGTAGTCGAAGGCATTTCCCTGAGCTGCACACGGAATCGGTCCTTGAACTTTCCGCTCATCCAATTTTCATGATTGGGATGAAGACTTTCCAGCAGATCAAACTCCTCATGTCCCGAAGGCGACCTCTTTCTGGCTGAGGCAAATACTGCGGCATATGCGTATCTCGCCAAGTCACTACTCATGTGAGATCGGACATCGTGGTTGAGCCATACCTTGAGGTTCTTATCCGTATACCATTTTTCAAGCGGAGAATCGTATGATCGCTCTCCCTTGGTTCGAGGATACCTTAGGGCGCCCGAGTCCATATCAGATGCGATTTTCCCCGCATACCTCCCAAGCTCGGCACGGATATCGGTCATTCCTCCGCTACCTGCCGTTGCGATTCGCATATCTTTGAGGTGCCGATTCACAGCGTCTGCCCAGAGCTCCGGGCTGTCCGCCTGCTTGCTGAGGCGGCTCCTCAGACGCGGCAGCGAGCCGATAGCATCTTCAACAGTCCGATATTCCATTTGCTTCTGCAAGGCGCTGGGAGCGACATCAATGTCATCCCTTACACCGATCAGAATGACGCGATGACGCGCTTGAGGAATGCCGTAGTCTTCTGCTCGTAATATGAAATCCTTCGGATTAATATCGTCAGGAACCATGGTCCGGTCAAAATACGTTTGGCACGACAGAGAATAAATACGATAGCCGTACTTTCCTGGCTTGTTGCCCATAGCCAAGTCTGGATCTGCCAAATCCCGCAAAATCGTTTCGAAGATAAGCTTCCCACCAACGGAAGCAGAAAGGATTCCCTTGACATTCTCCATGACAAACACCGATGGTCTGTAGCGCTGGATAATCTTCAAGTATTCCTTGTACAGAAAATGGCGGTGATCCTTTTCTGGCACGTAGTCAGCAGTTCCCATGTTGCGGGAGCGCCCGACCAAGGAATAAGCCTGACAAGGTGGGCCGCCGATCAATACCCACGGAATGCCGGGACCAATTTTCTGCTCTTTCAGCACACGCTCGAGGCGACGATTGTCCTCTTCGTTGCCCAACGTTAATTGGAGCGCTTCGCGCCCCGCACTTTCCCAGTCCGCGAGCGAAGCCATATCATAAGGAAGCTCCGCCTCGCCATTACAATAGAGATAATATGGGCGCAGCGCCTCCAAGCCTTTGCGTTTCAGGCTTCTGTAATAGGCTCTCAATCTAAGTGTTTGGTGAGCGGATGCCTCCATTTCAGCCGAAACGGCGATATGAAATGCGTTGTTAGGCAATCCGGAAAATCCTTCGCCAAGCCCCCCGGGGCCGGCAAACAGATCAACGATCGGAATAGAATTACTGGCGACTGGGTGAGTCATTCCCTGGGAGTCAATTAACTAAACGGCTAGGATACCAGGAAAGCATGGATGTAGTCGACAGATCCACACGATCGCGGATGATGGCTGGCATACGGTCTAAAAATACGCTACCCGAAAAGCAGGTCCGATTGTTCCTGCATGCGCGAGGATTCCGCTATCTGCTTCACGACAAAAGGCTTCCAGGTTCCCCTGATATAGTGCTTCCGAAGTACAGGGTTGCCATTTTCGTGCACGGTTGCTTCTGGCATCAACATCAACGATGCAAGAAAGCAGCTAAGCCCAAAACCAATCCAGAAAAATGGGCATCCAAATTTACGCAAAACGTCGAAAGAGACCGGAGCCATCTTGAAGCTCTTGAAAGTGCCAACTGGAAAGTGATCGTGATCTGGGAATGTGGACTCGGACGCTCTTCCGACAATTATGACGCCTTGCACTGGCTACCTGAGGCCATTCGTAACCCTTCCGTCTCCTTTAGGGAGTGGCCACTGATTAGCGACTGAGGCCGCTTACTCAAATCGCCCTCAGTCACCCTTGGTCCTGATGCCTCTGTGCAACTCATAAAGCGTCTAAGCCTCACAAAGAATGTTCATCGGCGATGCGCGATCGTTCCTACAGCTCCATTTTGAAAGCCCCACTTGGGATAAGCTGCTGGCCGTGGATCCAAGAGCAAGGTTATTCAGAACAGGTGGAATCGGTCGGTACGCCACTGACCAGACGCATTGATCACATGGTCGATCTGTCGCCACTGGCCTCCGGGTCACCCCGTCGTGAAATAAGGCACGATCATGAGCCAGTTTCCGAAATTCGTAAAATTTCAGACGATGTGCTCCAAAAGATTTCCTGAACACTGCCTGCCCCCGATCACTCACCCAACCCACCCGCCTCCAATACATCCCAGCACGCCCCCATGGTGTGATAGTCCACCTTCCCCGCTGGCGACTTGGTATCTTCCATCTTGCTGCCATCGGCAGCCAGAATACGAAACCAGCCCCCATGATGGTGATCGATCATGTGCGCCCAGCTCCACGCCCAGATGGCGTGATACTGCTGGCGGAAACGGACTTCCCCGGTCACGCGCCAAAGCCGCCACGCGCTGGCGAAAGACTCGGCCTGGACCCAGAAATATTTGTCCGTGTCATAGGGACGCAGGTCCGGATCGAAGCCGTAGATCAAGCCACCGTGGAGCGCATCCCAGCCGTGCTGCCACGCTGCATCCTGCAATTGCGCGGCACGCGTCACATAGGCCGGACGCGGCTCCTGCGCATGGGCGATCAGCAAGAGCTTGGCCCACTCGGTCTGGTGCCCGGTCTGGAAACCCCAGGGCTTGAAAATGTTCTCGCGGTTACCCCGGTTGTAGTCATGATCCAGGGACCAATCCTGCCGGTAATGCTCCCACACCAGATCCTGCGATTGCCGCGCCAGACCGAAAACGAAGCGTTCGATCAGCAATTGCGCGCGCTCCAGATAGAGAGCTCGTCCGGTGGCGACGTGGGCAGCCAGGCAGGCTTCGCACATGTGCATGTTGGCATTCTGACCGCGATAGGCGATCAGTTCACCGGCGGCTGTGATTTCATCTGCATACGCCTGATGCGCCGGCTCGAAGAAGGCACTCTCCATGCGCTCATACGCCAGCGCTACCTGCTGCGCATCGCACAAACCAATGCGATGCGCATGCGCCATCGCCAGCAGCACGAAAGCCTGACCATAAGCCATCACGGTGCCGTCTTCGATCTGCCCGTCACGCAAGGTCCACGCATACAGACCGGCCAGCGGCCCCGCTACATGACGGAAGCGCTCCAGGTGCGCCAGTGCATGGCGCGCCTGCTCCAGGTAGCGCGGCTGCGCCGTATGCAGGTAGGCCATCGATTGCGTGAAGACCAGGCGCGTCGCACTGACCAGATGACGATGACTGCGCTCATAGACGCTGCCATCGTCCTTCAGGTAATGAAAAAATCCGCCCTCGGGATCGATGGCATGACGATCATAGAAGGCCAGCGTATCGGCCACGTGCGCCTGCAGAAAGGCGCGGCTTTCGACATCGGGAAGAGGCATGGGGACTCCGGGGTGAGAAGAGCGTGTCATTGGGTCGCATCCTTCTGGCGCCATTTGTCGAGGATCACGGCCAGTACGATCACCGCCCCCTTGGCCACGTATTGCCAGAACGAGGACAGACCGAGAATGGTAAGGCCGTTGTTCATCACGCCGATGATGAGCGCCCCCACCACCGTGCCCCAGATCGTGCCCACGCCACCCATGAGGCTGGTGCCGCCCAGCACCACGGCGGCAATCGCATCGAGTTCATAGCCGCTGCCCCAGTTACCGTTGGCGCCATACAGGCGGCTGGCCGACATGGCCCCCGCCAGGCCGGAGAACAGGCCGCTGATCGAGTACACGAACAGCAGCACCAGCCCCACGCGGATACCTGTCAGGCGCGCCGCCTGCAGGTTGCCGCCGATGGCGTAGATGTGCATGCCCAGCACCGTCTTGCGCAGGATCACCCAAGACAGCAGCACCACTGCCACGGCCATCCAGATCAGCCAGGGCACGTGCAGGAAGTCGCCATTGCCGATCCATTCAAAACTGGGAATGTCATTGTTCAGGACCGTGGTGCCATCGGCCAGCAGGTAGGCCGCACCGCGAAAGGCCGTCATCGTGCCCAGCGTCACCACGAAGGCATTGATGTTGAGGAAGGCCACCATGCCACCATTGATCATCCCCATCAGCAGACCCGAGACGATGAACATGGGAATCGACCAGCCCGGTGCCGCGCTCAGCGATACCTGCATGCCCAGTACCGCCGACACCGCCAGGACCGAGCCGACCGACAGATCAATGCCGGCCGTGAGGATGACGAAGGTCATGCCGGCCGCCAGCACCAGATTGATGGCGACCTGGCGCAGGATGTTCATGGTGTTTTCCGCGCTGGCGAAGTTGGAGCTGCCGTCGCCGCTCAGATAAACCGTCAGGGCATAGAACAACAGGTATAGCACCACCAGCACCGGCAGCATGCCCAGCCGGTGCAGCAGCCATTGCGAAACAGTGGAAGAGACGCGCGTGGGAGCGCCGTTGTTATGTACAGGAGCAGAATGAGCCATGACTAGGAGGAATGAAAAGAGGAAGAAGACGGCAAGCCCGCACGCGGCATGCCGCAAGCCGGTTCGCCTTGGCCATGCGCAGCAGGCATGCCACCGGCATCCGTGGCCAGGTGCATGATGGCTTCCTGGGTGATGGCCGCACCGGCCAGTTCGCCGCTGATGCGGCCCTCACGCATGACCAGCACGCGATCACAGATGCCAATGACTTCCGGCAGCTCGCTGGAGATGACCACCACCGCCACGCCCTGTTCGGCCAGCTTGTGGACCAGTTGATAGATCTCGCTCTTGGCATAGATATCCACACCCCGCGTGGGTTCGTCCAGGATCAGGACCTTGGGCGCAATCTCCAGCCAGCGCGCCAGCAAGACCTTCTGCTGGTTGCCCCCGGAAAGCTTGCCCACGGTCACCTCGGGATGCGCGACCTTGACATTGAGGCGAGCGATGGCATCGCGCGCCACGCCCGCCAGCGCACGGCTGCGCAGCAGTCCCATCGTGCTGTGACGCGCGGCCACGTTCATGGTGGCGTTGGCGCCCACAGCCATCTGCAGAAACAGGCCCTGGCCCTTGCGGTCTTCCGGCACATAGGCGATACCGGCCCGCATCGCCGCACGCGGCCCGTCGATCCGCAGCCCCCGTCCTTCCAGCAGGACATGACCGCCACTGCGGGCATCGGCACCGAAGAGCAGGCGCGCCAGCTCGGTACGTCCGGCACCGACCAGTCCGGCAAAGCCCAGCACCTCGCCGGCCCGCACCGAGAAGCTGGCGGGCCTGACCTTGCCACCGGCCAGGTCCTGCACCTGCAAGACCACCGGCAGCGCCGCCGCGCGTTCCGGGGGCATGCGCTGGTGCTGATAGAACTCGCCCAGCGAGCGGCCCACCATCATCTGCACGATGCGCTCGGAATCGATCTGCTCGCGCGCCAGTTCGCCTACGAAACTGCCGTCGCGCAGCACCGTCACACGGTCGGCCAGGGCGTAGACCTCGGCCATGCGATGGCTGATGTAGATGATGGCCAGGCCTTCGTCACGCAGCCGCCGTACCACACCGAAGAGATGTTCGGTCTCGCGTTCGGAGAGCGCAGCCGTCGGCTCATCCATGATGACGATGCGGCTGCGATGCACCAGGGCGCGGGCGATCTCGACCTGCTGCTGTTCGGCGATGGAGAGTCGTCCGGCCTGGTCGGAGGCACGGAAGGCCGCGCCCAGTTGCCTGAGGACGGTATCGGTGCGCTGGCGCATGGCGGCGTGGTCGATCAGGCCCCAGCGGCTGCGCAGCTCGCTGCCCATGAAGACATTGGCGGCCACGCTGATGTTGGGCGCCACCGCCAGTTCCTGGTAGATCAGGTTGATGCCGGCGGCGCGGCTGGCACCGGGGTCGCGCAGCGACACCGGTTTGCCGTCCAGCAGGATCTGTCCGCCGTCCGGTGCATGCACGCCTGAGAGCACTTTCATGAGGGTGCTCTTGCCGGCGCCGTTCTCGCCCATGAGCGCATGGATCTCGCCGGGGCGAATGGTGAGCTGCATATCCGACAGCGCGCGCGTGGCCCCGAAGGACTTGCTGATGCCGGTCATCTGCAAAATGGGAGTGGAAGTCATGGCATTCGAAGAAAGCTGCCGCCTGGTGGCAGGAACGTCCCGAAACAGGGGCGTGTCCCGGCCGCAGGGACGGCGGATCCGGCTCGCCTGCCTGCGCGGCAAGCCGGTGCAGCGGCGGCCTCAGTTGGCCGGGACCCAGCCCTTGTAGTCGGCCACGTTGTCACGCGTGATCAGCTTGACCGGCAGCAGCTTGACGGCCTTCTCCGGGGTGTGCCCATTCATGACCTGATAGCCGATGGCCACGCTCTCGGCGGCCATGCCATAGGGGTCCTGCGCTGGCGATGCAGCAAAGAGCGACTTGCTGTCCTTGAGCGCGCGCTCGGCATCGGGCGCACCATCCACGCCGGTGATGAGCTTGATGTCGCTGCGCTTGGCCTGGCGGATGGCCAGTTCGGCACCGATGGCGGTGGGATCGTTGATGGCGAAGACACCGTCGATCTTGCCGTGCGCTGCCAGCAGGTTGGACATGGTGGTCATGCCGCCATCGCGACTGCCGCCGGCGTTCTGGTTGTCGGAGAGGATCTTGATGCCGGGCGACTTCTTGAACTCGGCCTTGCAGCCGGTGACGCGATCCATCACCGCCGATACCGGCGGCCCATTGACGATGACCACGTTGCCCTTGCCCTGCAGCTTGTCGACGATGAACTTGCAGGACTCGGCACCGGCCATGGTGTTGTCCGACATGACGGTCACGTCCGCGCCCTCTGCGGCCACGTCCACCGCCACCACGACGATGCCGGCTTTCTTCGCCTTCTTCACGGCCGGGCCGATGCCCTTGGAATCGGCCGCGTTGAGCACGATCATGTCGACCTTGTTGGCGATGAAGTTCTCGATCTGCCCCACCTGGGTGTTGAGGTCGTACTTGGAGGAGACCACGGTGACCTTGGCGGCCGGATTGATCTTGTGCGCGCCGCTCTCGGCCCCCTTGGCAATGGCCACGAAGAAGGGATTGGCGAGGTCGCCGAGGGTGACGCCAACGGATTTCAGGGGCTTGTCCGCTGCCTGCGACGGTATTGTGACGGCAGCCAGCCAGACAGTGGCGCAGGCAATGGCGAGGGTTTTCTTGATCATGCTTGTCTCCGTTCTTGTTGGAAGTGCGAGGGGGATGGCCGGGCCCGTTGCGGCCCCATTTCTTCTTGCTGCTTGCTGCTTGCTGCTTGCTGCTTACATGTGCGCCGGGCAGCTCAGTCCCGGCGGAAAATCTGGTCTGCGCGATTCCGCGTGGTCTCGATCAGCGCTGCATTGACTTCGTCGCTGTTCATGACCCAGGCCGCGGCTTGGTCGGCAGTGCGACCGAATTGCACGTGGCGGGCGATCAGGCGCTGCCGGCGCAGTGCCGGGTCAATATCGACGTACCACACCTCATCGAGCAAAGGCCGCACGTGCGCCCAGTGACCGCGGTCGAGCAGCAGATAATTGCCTTCGGTGATGATGAGCCGTGTCTCGGGGGCAATGGCGATGCTGCCGGCGATGGCTTCCTCGATCTCGCGCAAGAATTGCGGGGCGTAGATGACTTCATCGGCACCCTGCTGCCGCAAACGTGACAGCAGCCGGACATAGCCCGCACTGTCGAAGGTATCTTCCGCGCCCTTGCGTGAGGCGCGGCCCAGCCGTGCCAGCTCGGCATTGGCCAGGTGGTAGCCATCCATGGGCAAGATCACGGCCTGCCTCAGGCCCTGGTTATGAACATGCGCCAGCAGCGCCTGGGCCAGGGTGGACTTGCCGCTGCCGGGTGGGCCGGCAATGCCGAGTATGGTGCGCTGGCCACGGGCCAGCAGCGCCGCAAGCCGGTCGCTGAAGACTGCCGGAATCATGGTCGACTCATTCCTTTTTCTAAGGACCGCACCGAGGGCAGTCCGTACGCGCCAGGCGTATTACTTATTGAAATACAGCACAACAGCAAGGCCTTCTGCCGTGCTTGCCTCTCCCGTTGTCCAGGCTGCTGGCGGCTGTCGTGCCAGCCGGATGGCAGCATCAGAAAATTTCGGAAAGCCGATAAACTAAGCGATTCTTTCTCTCAAATCTCAGCGCTCCTGAATATTCATACGTAATTTCTAATTATTGCTAGTTCCGCGTCGTCAAGGCGATGAAATTTTCCTCGAATATTTTCAATATCGATCTGCTTATGAGTAAGTCAGAGACATGAAAAAAGGACGCTACCGGAGGGGGAGCGTCCTTGCTTGTTTCCTTAATGCGCCGGGAGGCGCAAGGAAGATTGCCGAACCCTTTCAGGCCATGGCCAGCGCTGCCGCGTCGGCCACGACGGTGGCATAGCGGTCGGCCAGCTCGGTCAGCGCCACGCGCTGGACCTCGGCTGCTTGCACCGGTGCACCGCCCAGCGGATCCGGCAGGTCGCGGGTGGCGCAGGCGGCGGCCACCACGGTCGAGGTATAGCCGTGGTCCAGCGCCGAACGTACGGTGGCGCTTACGCACATGTGGGTAGCGAATCCGGCCACGATCAGGGACTTGCGCCCGGTCTTGCCAAGGGCCGCATCCAGGGTGGTCCCGGCGAAGGCATTGGGCAGGCCCTTGGGCAGGACCAGCTCGTCACCCTGCGGCCCCACGCCATCGATGATGGCCACATGCGGCCCTTGCGGATCGAACATGGCCCCGCCCGGCTTGCCGTGGTGGACGACGTGGATCACCGGTGCACCGGCGGCACGGGCCTGGCGCAACAGCTCGGCGATCTGGCCGACGGCAGCATCGATGCCGGCCAGGGGCGCACGCCCGGTGGTGTATTCGGTCTGATGGTCAATGATGAGCAGGACGGCCTCTTGCCAGGTGGCGGCACGCGCGCTGCCACCGGCAATCTGGATCAGGGTCTGAGGTGTGGACATGGCGGTTCCTTGTGAAAAAAAGTTCGAGAAAATTGAAAAAAAACGCGGTAGCTGTTCGGAAATGCACAGGGACGGATCATCTTAGTCCGATAAAATTCGCACTGCCATTCACCGAAATCGCCACCCACCTGTGAAAAAATTAACAGCCTCCTCGAAGAACGTGCGCGTACCTGCGCACCAGACCGTGCATGCAGCCCTGGATGCCGACTGGGAGAGCCTGCGCAGTTTCGCCGCCTTCATCGAGGCCGGTAGCCTCTCAGGTGCGGCGCGTGCGCTGGGCGTCACGCATGCCACCATCGGCCGTCGTCTGCAGCAACTGGAAGACGCCCTGCAAGCCCCGCTGTTCCTGCGTCGCGCCGAGGATGTGGAACTGACGCGCCTGGGCGAGAGTGTCCTCACTGCCGCGCGCGCCATGCAGGAACAGACGCGCCAGCTGGCGCGCACTCTGGCAGGCGAGGACCTGCGCCTGGAAGGCAAGCTGCGCCTGGCCTGCACCGATGCCATCGGCACGATGTTCCTGGCCCCGCGCCTGCCGCAGCTGTTGCAGCAATGGCCGGCGCTGGATGTGGAACTGGCCATGGGGCACCAGACCCTGAGCCTGGCCCGGCGTGAGGCCGACCTGGCATTGCGCTTCGGCAAGCCGCAGGATGGCGAGCTGATCGCCAGGCCACTGGGTGCGGTGCGCTTCTACCTCTGTGGCACGGCCGAGAAGATTGCGCACTGGCGGCGCGCCCCCAGGTCGACGCCCTTCGTGGCCTATGACGATGGCGTGCCCGACATTCCGGAGACGCACTGGATCGCCGCCCATGCGGCCGGCAACCCGGTACGTTTTCGCAGCACCAGCCTGGTGGCGCAGTGCATGGCGGCGCGCGCCGGGGTCGGGATGGCCCTGCTGCCGAGCTATCTGCTGGCCCCGGAGCTGCAGACTGTGGAGTCCACGCCACAGCTGCAGCGCGAGCTGTGGGCGGTGTTCCATCGCGATCTGAAAGCCCTGCCGCGACTACGGGCGGTGCTGGCCTGGCTGCAAGACTGCTGCGCGCAACTGTGATATCTGCCTTGCAGACAAGCCCGGCGCGCCCTCGCGGGCGCTGGCCGCGACGCTCGGTGCTATAATCGCGAACCTCCGGGGATGGGCTCCTCCACCGCTGCAGCAACCGATTCCAGCGGCCCGCCGCCCTCCTCCTCGCCGGCGCGCGCATGTTCCATGCGTCCTTCCTGCGCTCTTGCCCTGATAACGATTTATGCAGAAAAAAGTATTCATCAAAACCTTCGGCTGCCAGATGAACGAGTACGACTCGGACAAGATGGCCGACGTGCTCCATGTCGCCGAAGGCCTCGTCAAGACCGACCGTCCGGAAGAGGCCGACGTGATCCTGCTCAACACCTGCTCCATTCGCGAGAAGGCGCAGGAGAAGGTGTTCTCCGACCTGGGCCGCCTGCGCGCGCTGAAGAAGGACAATCCTGATCTGTTGATCGGCGTGGGCGGCTGCGTGGCCTCGCAGGAGGGCGACGCCATCATCAAGCGCGCGCCCTTCGTGGACATGGTGTTCGGCCCGCAGACCCTGCATCGCCTGCCGCAGATGATTTCCGAGCGGCGCTACAGCGGCCGCCCGCAGGTGGACATCAGCTTCCCCGAGATCGAGAAGTTCGACCACCTGCCGCCGGCGCGGGTGGAAGGTGCCACCGCTTACGTCTCCATCATGGAAGGCTGCAGCAAGTATTGCAGCTACTGCGTAGTGCCCTATACGCGCGGCGAGGAAGTCTCGCGCCGCTTCGAGGATGTGCTCACCGAAGTGGCCGGACTGGCCGACCAGGGCGTCAAGGAAATCATGCTGCTGGGCCAGAACGTCAACGCCTATCGCGGCGTGATGGAAGATGGCGAGATCGCCGACTTCGCCCTGCTCATCGAATACATCGCCGAGCTGCCGGGCATCGAGCGCATCCGCTTCGTGACCAGTCATCCCAAGGAATTCTCGCAACGCCTGATCGACACCTACGCCAAGGTGCCCAAGCTGTGCAATCACCTCTACCTGCCGGCGCAGCATGGCTCGGACCGCACGCTGGCCGCGATGAAGCGCGGCTATACGGCGCTGGAATACAAGTCGGTGATCCGCCGCATGCGCAAGGTGCGCCCGGATATCACGGTGCAGTCGGACTTCATCGTCGGTTTCCCCGGCGAGACGGAGGAAGATTTTGAAGCGCTCATGAAACTGGTGGCCGATGTGGGCTTCGACAACAGCTTCTCCTTCATCTTCAGCCCGCGTCCCGGTACGCCGGCCGCCAACCTGGCCGACGACACCCCGCAGGAGGTCAAGCTGGCGCGCCTGCAACGCCTGCAGGCCGCGCTCAATGACAACGCGACAAAGATCAGTGCGGCGCAGATCGGCACGGTGCAAAAGGTGCTGGTGGAAGGCGTTTCCAAGCGCCGCGAGCATGAATTGCAAGGCCGTACCGAGAGCAATCGCGTGGTCAACTTCGACGGTGGCCCGAACGGTCAGCGCCTGATCGGCGAGATCATCGAGGTCCGCGTTACCGAAGCCTTCCCTTTCTCGCTGCGTGGCGAGATCGTGCCCCGTCATTGATGATTCAATCCCCCTAACCGGAATCGTGCGTTGAAAAAAATCCCCAACCAGCCCCATCACTTCACGCCCCAGCCGTTGGACAACAGGCGCCTGGCCAACCTGTGCGGTGCGCTCGATGAAAACCTGCGCCAGATTTCGGCCGCGCTGGACGTGACCATCTTCCGCCGTGGTGACCGCTTCGTGGTCACCGGCACCAATGCCGAGCGTGCGGTGGAAGTACTGGAACGCTTCTACGAGAAAGCCGACCGCCCCGTGGCGGTGGACGATATCCAGCTGGCCCTGGTCGAGCAGCGCGCCAACGCCGCCGCCGATGAAGAAGCTGGCCTGCCGCCGCTGCCCGCGCGGCGCGGCAGGGCAGCCGCTGCTGCCGCCGCTGCCGCTGCCGCCACCGAAGACAAGGACAGCCAGGACCCGCTGCCCGAGAGTCCCATCCTGAAGACCCGCAAGCATGACCTGCGCGGACGCACGCCGCACCAGAGCCAGTATCTGAACGCCATCCTGGAACACGACATTACCTTCGGCGTCGGCCCGGCCGGCACCGGCAAGACCTACCTGGCCGTGGCCTGCGCGGTCGATGCGCTGGAGCGCGACGCCGTGCAGCGCATCGTGCTCACCCGTCCGGCGGTGGAAGCCGGCGAGCGCCTGGGCTTCCTGCCGGGCGACCTGGCTCAGAAAGTCGATCCCTATCTGCGCCCGCTGTATGACGCGCTGTATGACCTGCTCGGTTTTGATCGTACGCAGAAGCTCTTCGAAAAGCAGGCCATCGAGATCGCACCACTGGCCTACATGCGCGGCCGCACGCTGAACCACGCCTTCATCATTCTCGACGAGGCGCAGAACACCACGCCGGAACAGATGAAGATGTTCCTGACCCGCATCGGCTTCGGCAGCAAGGCCGTCATCACCGGTGACGTGACACAGGTCGACCTGCATCACGGCCAGAAGAGCGGCCTGGTCGATGCACTGTCGGTGCTGCACGATGTGCGCGGCATCGCCTTCTCGCGCTTCACCAGTGCCGACGTGGTACGCCATCCGCTGGTGGCGCGCATCGTCGATGCCTATGATGCTGCCGGCAACGCCAAACCCGATACCGCGCGCGCCACTGCCCGCACTGCCACCAATCTCCTGACCAAATCCGCCAAGCCGCGCCATGCCAAAACATAAACTCACGCTGTCGGTGCAATATGCCGACGACCGCCTCAAGGACAGCATCACCCGCCCTCTCCTGCGCCGCTGGGTGCAGGCGGCCCTGTTTGCGCCGGCCGAACTGACGCTGCGCTTCGTCGGTTCGGAAGAAGGCCGCGACCTCAACCGCGACTATCGCGGCAAGGACTACGCCACCAACGTGCTGACCTTCGCCTATACCGAGGATGAGGACAGCGAAGTCACCGAAGCCGACATCATCTTCTGCACCGATGTGCTGGAGAAGGAAGCGGCCGAGCAGAAGAAGACCGTGGAAGAACATACCGCCCATCTGGTCGTGCATGGTGTGCTGCATGCGCAAGGGTATGACCACGAGGACGACGAGGAAGCCAACGAAATGGAAGCCCTGGAAACCGAGATCCTGGCGACCCTGGGTTATGACAATCCCTACAAGTCACGCTGAACGCGGCAGCGCTCTTGCCGTTGAGGCAAGAGCCGGCTGGTTGCTCCGGACGGTCTGCTGATGCAGGCCGTTTTTTTTCGGAGGCCTTTCCGCCGATTTTCATTTTTGTTGCTTTGCCTCACGTTATTGCTGATTTATCCATCAAAAAAGTGATCGGTTTTCCCGATGCGATCATCGAATTTTTCGTTTGATATCAGAGCAACAATCGAACCGTGATTTCCCTTGATGTTTAACTCCACATTTCAGGAAAATCCCGATGGGAAGCGCGTTCTGGCTGAACGAGAATGCTTGCATACCAATTCCTATCGGGGGGATGTCATGAAGAACTTGAAGATCGGCCAACGACTTGGCCTTGGTTTTGCCGCCGTACTGGTCCTGCTGGTGGCGGTGGCCGCCTTCGGCCTGCAGCAGGTATCGCGTCTGAATGATCGCATCGTCTTCCTGACCTCCGTCGATGAGGGCAAGCTGGAAGCCCTTTCCAAGGTGCAATTCGCCATCGGCCTGCGTGCCATTGCCGCACGCAACCTTGCGCTGGTGCAAGGGACTGCCGAGCAGAAGGGTGACCTGAACCTGGTTGGCAGCTCGCAGAAGGATATCGATGCCGGCATGAGCCAGTTGTCCCAGCTGATGCAGCATCCGGTCACCACACCGCAAGAGCGCGAGATGCTGGAGCAGTTGCGCAAGCTGGAAGCGCAATACCTGCCGATCGCCGTCAACATCGTCAATCTGGCGACCTCGCAGCAACAGGAGGCGGCACGCGCTTCTCTGGTCAAGGACTGCATGCCCATTCTCAACCGCGTGATTGCACACGTGGAACAGTTCAAGAAGGAGCTGCGCAAGAATTCCGAACACAACGTGGAACAGGCCGAAGCCGCCTACAACATGGCCAAGTGGACCATGATCGTGGCCTGCCTGGCAGCCCTGACGCTGGGGGGCCTGGTCGCCTGGCTGCTGACCCGCTCGATCTCCCGTCCGCTGGCCCAGGCCGTGAGCGTGGCGCAGAGCGTGCAGTCGGGTGATCTGGGCAGCCACATCGAAGTCACCAGCAAGGATGAGATGGGTCAGTTGATGGCAGCATTGAAGGGCATGAATGACAGCCTGGTACAGATCGTCGGTGAAGTGCGCCAGGGCACCGACACCATCGCCGTGGCCTCCGATGAAATCAAGCGCGGCAACATGGACCTGTCCCACCGTACCGAGCAGCAAGCCGGTTCCCTGCAGGAAACCGCCTCGGCGATGGAACAGCTGACGGCCACCGTCAAGCAGACTTCCGACAATGCCCGCCAAGCCAAGCTCCTGGCCGACAAGGCATCCGATGTGGCGACCCGGGGCGGGGCTGCGGTGGGCCGTGTGGTCGAGACCATGCACGCCATCAGCACCTCGTCGCACAAGATCGTCGACATCATCAGCGTGATTGACGGCATCGCCTTCCAGACCAACATCCTGGCTCTGAACGCGGCCGTGGAAGCCGCCCGTGCCGGCGAGCAGGGTCGCGGTTTCGCGGTGGTCGCCTCCGAAGTACGCTCCCTGGCCCAGCGCTCGGCCGTGGCCGCCAAGGAAATCGAGGCTCTCATCAATGAATCGGTCGCCAAGGTCGTCGCGGGTGAAAAGCAGGTCAGCGAAGCAGGCTCGACCATGGATGAGGTCGTCATGAGCATCCAGAGCGTGACCCACATCGTGCAGGACATCAGCGCCGCCAGCGCCGAGCAGACCGCCGGCCTGGAACAGATCAACAATGCCGTGGCCCAGATCGACGAAACCACCCAGCAGAACGCCGCCCTGGTGGAAGAGGCCGCCGCTGCCGCTGCCTCGATGCAGCAGCAGAGCGTGTCCCTGACCGAACTGGTGAGCGTGTTCAAGCTGGCACCGGCCCAGGCCACGGCCAATCCGGTCCGGTACCTGGAACAGGCACCGGCGCAGGCGCTGAGCGGCCGCGGGCTGCAAGAACTGGGCTACGCCTGAAGACCACACTGACGATTTTTCCCTGAGGACGTATTTGCCGGCATCGCGGATGCCGGTTTTTTTTTGCAGCCTGCAGCGAGATGAAGACGTCACCATTGCCAAGATGCAAGCAGGGCCGCAGCCCGCTGTGGCGGGGCCTTTAGTGGACTTGTCACATAATTGTTGTATCCTATGGCTCTTCGAAACTACGTCGGGCTCGCGCCTAACGCCATGCAAGATCACCCTAGTAGCGTCAAATCTGACGCTAAACCTCATCGTTCCCTGTTTGAACGACTCACCGCACTGATTTCCCCCGAGCCCGAGAACCGGGCAGAACTGCTCGAAGTGTTGCACGACGCCCACGAGCGCAATCTCATCGATGCCGACGCGCTGTCGATGATCGAAGGCGTGTTCCAGGTCTCCGACCTGGCCGTGCGCGACATCATGGTGCCGCGCTCGCAGATGGACACCATCGACATTTCCAAGCCGATCGAAACCTGGATGCCCGAAGTGCTGGCCACGTCCCACTCGCGCTTCCCCGCCGTGGATGGCGAGCGCGACAAGGTGATCGGCATCCTGCTGGCCAAGGACCTGCTGCGCTACTACGCCGAGGACTCCTTCGACGTGCGCGACATGCTGCGCCCGGCCATCTTCATTCCCGAATCCAAGCGTCTCAATGTGCTGCTGCGCGACTTCCGCGCCAACCGCAACCACATGGCCGTGGTGGTGGACGAATACGGTGGCGTAGCCGGCTTGATCACCATCGAGGACGTGCTGGAACAGATCGTCGGCGACATCGAGGATGAATACGATTTCGACGAAGCCGAAGACAATGTGCTGGCCCTCAAAGATGGCCCGCACGGCCCGCGCTGGCGCGTCAAGGCGCTGACCGAGATCGAACAGTTCAATGAAGAAGTGGGCAGCCGCTTCTCCGATGACGATGCCGACACCATCGGCGGCCTGGTCGCCAATCATGTGGGCCGCGTGCCGCGCAAGGGTGATGAATTCGACATCGATGGCCTGCACTTCGAAGTGCTGCGCGCCGATGCGCGCCAGGTGCATGTGCTGCTGGTGTCCAGGCTGCCAGCAGCGCCGCTGGACCAAGAATGATCGCCTGACCTGCCTGCCGTAGCCAACGTGACTTCCCCCTCTTCCCACAACCTGCCGCTGCCACGCGGCGCCACTGCTGCGCGCGGTCGCCTCGGTACGGCGCTGGCGCTGTTGCTGCCGGTACTGGCAGGTGCCGTCAACGTCTTCGCCTTTGCCCCCTTCAAGCTGTGGCCCCTGCAGATCCTGGCCCTGGCCTGGCTGTTCCATGGCGTGCTGGCGCAGCCGCAGGCGTCCACCGGCCGGCAATTCCTGCGCGGCTGGTTGTACGGATTCGGCTGGGCAGCAGCGGGCGTGCACTGGCTCTACATCAGCATGCACGACTACGGTGGCATGCCGGGCTGGATGGCGGCGCTGGCGGTGGGTCTGCTGGCACTCTACCTGGGCTTGTATGCCGGTGCGGCCACGGCACTGGCGGGCTGGCTGCGCCATCGCTGGTCGTCTTCTCCGCTGCTGCTGGCGCTGTTCATGCTGCCGGCACTATGGGCCTTGTCGGAATGGATGCGCGGCTGGGTGTTGACGGGCTTTCCCTGGCTGGTCTCGGGCTATGCCCACACGGTGGGTCCGCTGGCCGGTTTCGCGCCGCTGGGCGGGGTTTATTTCATCGGCTGGATCGCGGCGCTGATCGCGGGCAGCCTGGCACTGCTGTGGATGGGCCTGTCGCGCAAGGGCGTGGCCGGTACCGGCCAGCGCATCATCCTGCCATTGTGTGTCGCCGCCCTGCTGTGCGCCGGCGGCGTGGCGCTGCGACTGGTGCAGTGGACCACGCCGCAAGGCCAGCCGATCACGGTGCGCCTGTTGCAGGGAAATATTGCGCAGGAAATGAAATTCTCCAGCGATGCCCTGGTCGCTACCCTGGGCATGTATGAACAGATGATCAGCGCCGCCCCGGCCGACCTGATCGCCACCCCCGAAACCGCCATCCCGCTGCTGCCACAACAGTTGCCGCCGGATTACCTGGAGCGACTGGCCCGTTTCGCGCAGAACAGCGGCAGTCACCTGGCGCTGGGCATCCCCTTGTCCGACGGCCCGCAGCTCTACGCCAATTCGGTGCTGGGTTTCGGTCCGGGCGTGGGTTCTGCCTTGATGCCGTATCGCTACGACAAGCATCACCTGGTGCCCTTTGGTGAATTCATTCCGACGGGCTTTCGCTGGTTCGTCGACCTGATGCACATCCCGCTGGGCGACATGACGCGCGGAGCGCCGGTGCAGTCGCCCTTCGGCGTAAAGGACCAATGGGTGCTGCCCAACATCTGCTACGAAGACTTGTTCGGCGAAGAAATCGCCCAACAGCTGCGCGCTGCCTATCGCGCCGGGCAGCCGCAGGCCAGCCTGTTGCTGAACCTGTCCAACATCGCCTGGTTCGGCAATTCGATTGCCCTGCCCCAGCACCTGCAGATCTCGCAGATGCGCACCCTGGAAACGGGCCGTCCGATGCTGCGCGCTACCAACACGGGCGCCACGGCCGTGATCCTGCCGGGTGGTGCCACCAGCGAACTGGCTCCCTACACGCGCGGGGTGCTCTCCGGGCGGGTACAGGGCTATGCCGGCCAGACGCCCTACATTCTGCTGGGCAACAAGCTCGTCGTCGGACTGGCCCTGCTGATGCTGCTGCTGGCCTGGGGCCGCAACAAGGCCGCGCGCATCCGTCACTGAAATCCTCCCCGAGGGCCGGCCGGCGCCGCGCCCCGGCAAAACCGGGTCAAACGCCCCAAAAGGCGCTAAAATTCAAGGTTTTCGCAATTCCTCCGCCGGTTCGCCAGGCCACCACACACGATGCTGACATTTCAACAAATCATCCTCAAGTTGCAAGAATATTGGGACGCCCAGGGCTGCGCACTGCTGCAACCCTACGACATGGAAGTCGGCGCGGGGACCTCGCACACCGCGACCTTCCTGCGCGCCATCGGCCCGGAACCCTGGCGTGCCGCCTACGTCCAGCCCTCGCGCCGTCCCAAGGATGGCCGCTATGGCGAGAACCCCAACCGCATGCAGCATTATTACCAGTACCAGGTGGTCCTCAAGCCGGCCCCGGAAAATATCCTGGACCTGTACCTGGGCTCGCTGGAGGCGCTGGGACTGGATCTGAAGAAAAATGACGTGCGTTTCGTCGAGGATGACTGGGAAAACCCCACCCTGGGCGCCTGGGGCCTGGGTTGGGAAGTCTGGCTCAATGGCATGGAAGTGACGCAATTTACCTATTTCCAGCAGGTCGGCGGGCTCGACTGCAAGCCGGTGCTGGGCGAAATCACCTACGGCATCGAGCGTCTGGCGATGTACCTGCAGGGCGTGGAAAACGTCTATGACCTGGTCTGGACCGAATGGACCGAGAACGGCGTCAAGAAGCACCTGACCTATGGCGACGTGTTCCACCAGAATGAAGTGGAACAATCCACCTTCAACTTCGAGTATTCCAACACCGAGTTCCTGTTCTCGCTGTTTTCCAACTACGAAGCCGAAGCCAAGCGCCTCATGGAAGTGCCGCTGGCGCTGCCGGCCTACGAGCAGGTCCTCAAAGCCGCCCACACCTTCAACATGCTCGATGCCCGTGGCGCCATTTCGGTCACCGAGCGCGCGGCCTACATCGGCCGCATCCGCAATCTCTCGCGGGCGGTGGCGCAGGCCTATTTCGAATCGCGCGAGCGCCTGGGCTTCCCCATGCTGGGCGCAGGTCCGGCCAAGGCTGCGGCCTGAAGCGCAACGCCATGACATGATGCGGCGCCGGTCCGGTTTTCGCCGGACCGGCGTCCCGAGCAAGACAGCAAGACAGACAACATGAACCAGACACTCCTCGTAGAACTCGTCACCGAAGAACTCCCGCCCAAGGCGCTGGCCAAGCTGGGCGATGCCTTCGCCAACGGCATCTTCAATGGCCTGCAAAGCCGCGGCTATCTCGATGCCGGCGCTGCCGCCACCGCCTACGCGACCCCGCGTCGCCTGGCCGTCTCCATCACCCAAGTACGCGCCGCCTCGCCGGACAAATCGATCCGCGAAAAAGTGCTGCCGGTGGCCGTCGCACTGGACGCCGAAGGCCGCCCGTCGGCACCGCTGGTCAAGAAGCTGGCCGCACTGGCCGCCTCCACCGGTGCCACCGTCATCACCCCGGACCAGCTGGAACGCGCCCAGGATGGCAAGGCCGAGAGCTTCTTCTACACCTATACCGCCAAGGGCTCGGCCCTGGCCATCGGCCTGCAGGCGGCGCTCGACGAGAGCCTGTCCAAGCTGCCCATCCCCAAGGTCATGAGCTACCAGCGCCAGTTCGGCCGCGCCGCCGGTGAGACCGTGCACTTCGTGCGTCCGGCCCACTACCTGGTGGCACTGCTGGGCAACGACGTGGTGCCGATCAATACGCTGGGCCTGGATGCCGGCCGTACCACGCTGGGCCATCGTTTCCTGTCCTCGGGCGCGCTGCAGATCGCCTCGCCAGACGCCTATGTCGAGGCACTGGCCACCCAAGGCAAGGTCATCGCCAGCTTCACCGAGCGCCGCGAAAAGATCCGCACTGCGCTGCTGGCCAAGGCCGGTGGCGATCAAGTGCTGATGCCGGAATCGCTGCTGGACGAAGTCACTGCCCTGGTGGAATGGCCGGTAGTCTATGAATGCAGGTTCGAGGATGAATTCCTGGCCGTGCCGCAGGAATGCCTGATCCTGACCATGCAGACCAACCAGAAATATTTTGCGCTGACCGACGCCAATGGCCGTCTGCGTTCGCGCTTCCTGATCGTCTCCAACCTGGAGACCGATCGCCCCGAACACATCATCGGCGGCAACGAGCGCGTGGTGCGCCCGCGTCTGTCGGATGCCAAGTTCTTCTTCGAGCAGGACAAG
Source organism: Herbaspirillum sp. C9C3 (assembly GCF_013359625.1). Taxonomy (NCBI): domain Bacteria; kingdom Pseudomonadati; phylum Pseudomonadota; class Betaproteobacteria; order Burkholderiales; family Oxalobacteraceae; genus Herbaspirillum; species Herbaspirillum sp. C9C3. Next base: position 95,041 of record NZ_JABFMQ010000002.1, on the reverse strand, counting down.
AAAAAATCCCTGGCCGATCGCGTGCCGCAACTGGCCAACGTGGTCTACCACAACAAGCTGGGCAACCAGCTGCAACGCACCGAGCGCGTGCAGGCACTGGCCGGCAAGATCGCCAGCCTGCTGGGCGGCGACGTCAAGCTGGCCGAGCGCGGCGCACTGCTGGCCAAGGCCGACCTGCTCACCGATATGGTCGGTGAATTCCCCGAGCTGCAAGGCATCATGGGGACCTACTACGCCCGTCACGATGGCGAAGCCGACGAGGTGGCACTGGCCGCCTCCGAGCACTACCAGCCACGCTTTGCCGGCGATGCGTTGCCGACCACCGCCACCGGTACCGCCGTGGCCCTGGCCGACAAGCTGGAAACCCTGGTCGGCATCTGGGGCATCGGCCTGCAGCCCACCGGCGACAAGGACCCGTTCGCCCTGCGCCGCCATGCCCTGGGCGTGCTGCGCATGCTGGTCGAGAAGCGTCTGCCGCTGTCGCTGAGTGCCTTGCTGGATGCGGCGGTGGGGCTGTTTGCCGGCAACGCCAACTTCAAGGATCCGCGTGCCGATGTGCAGGCCTTCATCTACGACCGCCTGCGCGGCCTGCTGCGCGAGCGCGGCTTTGCGCAGAACGAAGTCGAAGCCGTGGTGGCCCAGCAGCCCGACGTACTGGACAACGTGGTCGAACGCCTGCAGGCCGTGCAAGCCTTCGCCGCCCTGCCCGAAGCCGAAGCGCTGGCTGCGGCCAACAAGCGCATCACCAACATCTTGAAGAAGATCGAAGGCGTAGCCATCGACGCCCATGGCGCCGTGCAGGAAAACCTGCTCAAGGAAGCTGCCGAGCAAGGGCTGTTCGCTGCCATGCAGACCACCCGTCCGCAGGTCCAGGCGGCCTATGCAGCGGGCGACTTCGCCGGTGCGCTCAAGGCCCTGGCCCAGCTGCGTCAGAATGTCGATGCCTTCTTCAATGACGTGATGGTCAACGCCGAGGACGATCAGCTGCGCAAGAACCGCCAGGCTCTGCTGGCATCGCTGCATGGCATGCTCAACCAGGTGGCTGACATTTCCAAGCTGGCGGCATAATCCATCACGCTACCAGTTGTCGCACCAGCAACACCGAACCGCCGCGCACGGGCTTGTCCTGGCGCGGCGGTGTTCATGAAGGAAAGCAGGAATGAAACTGATCATTCTCGACCGCGATGGCGTCATCAATCATGATTCCGACGCCTTCATCAAGTCGCCCGACGAGTGGATCCCCATCAAGGGTTCGCTGGAAGCCATCGCGCGCCTGAACCAGGCCGGCTATCGCGTGGTGGTGGCCACCAACCAGTCCGGCGTGGCGCGCGGCCTGTTCGACATCCAGACCCTCAACGCCATCCACCAGAAGATGCACAATGCGGCCCAGCAGGCCGGCGCCGATATCGACGCAGTGTTCTTCTGCCCGCACTCGGCCGATGACAATTGCGATTGCCGCAAACCCAAGCCGGGCATGTTCCACGAGATCGCCAGGCGCTTCAACATCAGCCTGCGCGGTGGCGTGGCCACCGTCGGCGATTCGCTGCGTGACCTGCAGGCTGGCTATGTGGCCGGTTGCGCGCCCTATCTGGTACTGACCGGCAAGGGCGAGAAGACCCAGGCCAAGGGCGGCTTGCCGCCGGGCACGCTGGTTTTCCCGGATTTATCGGCGGTGGTTGATTTCATTCTGAAGTCGCCCGTCGGGGTCTCGGTATAGTGCCGTCACTGCGACCGCGCAGCCAACCCCATTCATTACAACAACATGCTCCGGCATGGGAGAAACGATTTTGCGCCTTGTCCTGATTCTGCGTTCGGTGGTCTTCATGGTCCTGATGGCCGTGGCCACCATCATCTGGTCCTTCGCCTGCCTGCTGTCGGCCCCCTTCCCTTACGCCCAGCGCTACTGGTGGACGTCACGCTGGAACGTGTTCGTGATCTGGACCGCGCGCGTCATCTGCGGCATCCGCTACGAAATGCGCGGCACCGAGAACCTGCCTGATGCGCCGGTGATCCTGCTCTCCAAGCACCAGTCGGCCTGGGAAACCATCTTCTACGTCATCAACATGCCGCGTCCGCTGGTGTTCGTATTCAAGAAGGAACTGACCTACATTCCCTTCTTCGGCTGGGGCATCGGACTGTTGCGCATGATCCCGATCGATCGCAAGAAGGGCCGCGACGCCTTTGCGCAGGTGCTGGAACATGGCCGCCGCCGTCTGCGCGATGGCCAGTGGATCATGATGTTCCCGGAAGGCACACGCACTGCCGTGGGCTCGCAGGGCAAGTACAAGGCCGGCGGTTCGCGCCTGGCGGTGGAAACCAACACGCTGGTGGTGCCGGTGGCGGTGAACTCGGGCGAGTGCTGGCCCAAGGGCAGCTTCGTCAAGAAGCCGGGCGTCATCACGGTCTCGATCGGCAAGCCGATTTCGCCGGAAGGATTGAATCCCCAGGAGTTGAACGAGCGCGTCGAAAATTGGATAGAATCCGAGATGCGCGTGATTTCGCCGGACGTCTACAAAAACAGCGCGCCCCGGCCGGCCGCCTCGACTGCATCGCAGTAATGCCGCGCGGCCAACTCCTTAGCCAACAGCAACACAGGACGCCGCGACTGCCTTGATACTGCTCCGCAAACCCAAACCCAATCCCGACCAGCTCTCGCTGCAACTGGATTTGTTTGGCGCGCCCGCCGCTGCCCCGGCAGCGGCGCCCGTCGATCCGGGCCCGGCGCTGCCCTCGCCGACGGTGCAACCCCCGCTCATCGTGACACCGCATCCGGTCGTCCATGCGGCACCGCTGCCACCACCGCTCATTGCCGAACCGCCTGCGCCCCCCGGCCCGCTGCTGGCGCCGCCGACCACGGCCCGTCCGGCCGATGGCAAGCGCCGCATCCAGCTGGGCGAACACACCATCGATTTTGCGCTGTTGCGCTCCAAGCGCCGTACCATCGGCTTCCTGGTCAGTGACGAAGGCCTGCGCGTGACCGCGCCCAAGTGGGTCACGTTAGCCGAGATCGACAACGCCATCCGCGAAAAGCAGCGCTGGATACTGAGCAAACTCAACGAGCGCCGCGAGCGTTCGGCGCGCCGCCTGCAACCGCAGATGCAGTGGCGCGATGGCGCCACCCTGCCCTACCTGGGTGCCGACATCACGCTGCGCATCCGTACCGGCCAGCGCCAGGCGGTGTTGCTCGACGAGCTCACGCGCGAACTCAACATCAGCCTGCCGGCCGATGCCGGTGAGCAGCAGTTGAAGGATCGCGTGCAAGGGTGGATGCAGGCGCGGGCTGAAGAGCTGTTCGGCAAGCGCCTGATGATCTATGCAGAAAAACTGGGTGTACGCTATCGCTCCTATGCTCTGTCCTCGGCCACGACGCAATGGGGTTCCTGCACCTCGGACGCGCGCATCCGCCTGAACTGGCGGCTCATACACTTCGCCCTGCCACTGATCGATTACGTGATCGCCCACGAACTGGCACACCTGCGCGAGATGAACCACAGCCCGCGTTTCTGGGCGACGGTGCAATCGATCTTCCCCGAATTCGAATCGGCCAAGAAAGCCCTGCGCGACAGCGCACCGGAGACCCTGCCGATCTTCTGACCGGCCCGGTCCCGGCCATTGCGGCTCAGAACCGCACGTTGACGCCCACATCCAGCGAGCGCCCGTAGCCCGGCAAAGCTTGCAGGCTACCGCTTCTGGACTTGGCCAATCCCGACAGATAAACCCCGCCCAACGCATCCGCATAGTTGCGGTTGAACAGGTTGCTGATGCCTGCGCTCACGCTGATGGCCGCATTGAACTGATAGCTGCTGCGCAGATTGAACACCGTGTAGCTGGCCGTGACCGGTTCCAGACGATTGCTGTCCACCAGCGTCTTGCGGGCGACGTAACTGACTTCGGCACGATGGGTCCAGGGCCCCTGCTGCTGTTCCAGCGCGGCCAGTACGTTCAAGGGCATCATGTGATACAGGTTGCCGCCATCGACACGCTTGCCACGCGTGAGGCCGGCCTTGCCGGTGAAGGCGATGTCCCCCAGACCGGCCGAGCGCCACAGTGGCCACTTCCACGACGCATTGATGCCAAACAGGCGCGCATCGTGGTTGGCAAATTGCAGCAGTGCGCCGGAGGCCGTGCTGACGCTGTAAGGCTTGAAGGTGCCGATGACATCGGCATCGATATAGTTCTCCACATAGCTGAAATACGGTGTCAGCTTGAAGAACCAGCGCGGCTCGCTGCCCTGCTTGTCTGCCGCATGCCAGTCGGCGGTGGCCGAGAGCGTATGCGCCACTTCGGGCTTGAGGTCGATGTTGCCGACGTAACCGTTGCCATCACCGAACCAGTTGGTCATGGTCATGGCCATGGTGCCGCGTCCCCAGGTATAACGCTCGTACAGATTGGGGGAGCGCGTCTTGCGAGCGTATCCGAATTCCCAGCTCTGCCCGTCATCGGGCGTGAAGCGCGCCAGCGCGGTGAGGTCGATGTTGTTGTCGGTCTTCGCATGGCCGCGTGCGTTGAAGGCGTTGGCGGCCGTCAGATCAGCCATGTTCATCATGTTGGTGCCGTAGGACTGCACGTTGCCGGCGTCGGTCCTGACCAGCTCATCGCGCAGTCCCACGATTGTGCGCCAACGTTCACTCAACTTGCCCTCCCATTCGGCGAAAAGAGCGTAACGATCGCGTTTTCCGTCGTTGATGTTCACATAGGTGCGCGGGCCCATCATCATCGAACCCGGCACGGCGGGCCAGTCGTCATCCAGATGGAAGCTGTGGTACTCGTTGCCCAGGCGCAGCACGCTGCTGCCATCAGGCGCCAGGTCGATGTCGGCCCGCAAGCTGTAGCCCAGGTCGCGACCTCGCGTCTGCATGGGCATGGTGCCGGTGCGCTCGGCACTGAAGAAGCCCATCTCGTGCTCGGTACGCTGCCAGTAGAGACGCCCCATCAGCTTGCCCCAGTCGAAGCGGCGCTCATAGCCCAGGTTGGCGAAGGTGGAGCGGTTGCCGGTCATGTCCATGTACTGATTGGGGAAGCCCTGGTAGGGGATGTATTGCTGCCCGGCCTTGAACACCAGCTGCTGCCCGTCGCCGCGCGCGGCCACCGTCACTGCGTGGTTGTTGCTCTGGAACTGGCTGCCCAGCACCTTGTCGCCGCGGCCGTTGACGTAGCTCTCGGCACGCGACTGGCTGGCCACGTAATGGACCGAGAGACGGTCGCTGGCCACCGTGGCATCGACCGAGGCCGATACTTCCGAGTTGACGCTGCGTGCAGCCACCGAGAAGCCGCCCTTGGTCAAGAGTTCACCGGCTTGCGCGGCGAACTGCGGGGCCGGGGACGCCAGTTCGATGGTGCCGCCGATACTGTCGCCGCCCACGCTGACCGGCGTGAGACCGGCCATCACCCGCACCATCCCGACCTGCGCCGGCGGCATATAGGACATGGGGGCGTTCATCTGGTTGCCGCAGGCGGCCGTGACCTCCATGCCATCCAGGCGGATCTTGAGGCGGTCGGCGGCAAAGCCGTTCAAGACCGGCAGTGCCGAGACACCACCGGCCGCCGCACGGGAATAAGCCGCTTCATCGGCGAGCAGCGCATTGCTGTCGGCCTTGAGCGGCGTCGTCACGGCAGGCTTGTCGCCGCGCACGGTCACGGTGGGCAAGGATGCGCTGTCGGATTCTGAAGTGGTTTCGGCCAGGACGTGGCCGCAAGCGCTGAAGGCCAGCGCGATGGCGCAGGCGCGAGGAGTAAGCTGCATGGAAATCCCCAGGTTGTCGTTATCGAACTGCCCGTCTGCGCGGGCAGGTAGAGCGCGCGATTATGGGCGAGCAAAACGACGAGGGACTGCGACATATTGTCGCGTGCAGCACGACAATATGACGAAGGGGGCGGGCAGGTGCGTGGAGTGCGGGTATTGGCGGCTGCGTCAAATTGACGCAGCCTGTGAAGCAACGCCGGGGTCAGTGCTTGATGTAGCGTTCCGCGAGGGTTTCGTAGAGCGGCGGGGCGAACACCTTGGACACGGCCGAGGCAATGAGCGCCGTGGCCATCAGGGAAATCACCAGCGCATGGCCGTCAACCATTTCCATCACGATCACGAAGGCGGTGATGGGCGATTGCGTCACGGCCGCCAGGTAACCCACCATGGCCAGCGCCACCAGCATCGGCAGCGAGGTGCCGCCGAAGAGCAGGTGCAGCAGGTTGCCAAAGCCGGCACCGATGGACAGCGAAGGCGCGAAGATGCCGCCCGGCAGGCCCGGCAGGTAGGAACCAACCATGGAGGCGAACTTGAGGAAGGGATAGAACACCGACAGTTCCTGGCCATCATTGAGCAAGCCATGCGCCTGCTCGTAGCCGCTGCCGAAGGTGGCGCCGCCGGCCGCCACACCGATGACCGCGACGATGAAACCGCACAGCGCAGCGAAGGCGACGGGACGTTCGGCACGCAGGGTCACGATCGTGGCGGGAATCCAGCGCGTCGGATTGAGAATGCACCAGCAGAACAATCCACCGGCCACGCCCATGAGCACCGCCGTGACGATCACGGCCAGGATCAGGCGGCCGCTGGTTTCTCCAGGGAAGGAGATGGAGCCGAAATAGGTATAGTTGCCATTGAGTGACAGGGCCACCAGGCCGGCGAAGATGATGGTGGTGATGACCACGCCACTGGCCTTCTGCTCGAAGCTGCGCGAGAGTTCCTCGATGGCGAACACGATACCCGCCAGCGGCGTGTTGAAGGCGGCCGCCAGGCCGGCAGCGGCACCGGCCAGGATCAGACGGCGCTCCATGTGCTCGTATCCGGCCGGATACAGTCGGCGCAGGTTGTACATGATGGCCGCGCCGATCTGCACCGTCGGACCTTCACGACCGATGGTCATGCCACCGGCGATGGCCACGATCGACAGCACGATCTTGCCGACCATCACGCGCAGGGACAGCAGCACGCTGCCGCGTTCGGCGGTGTCGCCATGCAGGGTGGCGATGGCCTGCGGAATGCCGCTGCCTTCGGAGCCCTCGAAGTAGCGGCGCGTGAGCCAGACGCAGGCGGCGCAGACTGCTGGCGTGAGCAGCAGCGGCAGCCAGGGGGATTTGTGCTCGATGCTGCGGAAGACACCGAAACCGATTTCGATGGCCTGGGCATACAGCACCGCGACCAGGCCAACGATGATGGCGCCGCTCCAGAGGATGCCGTATTCGACCCACAGGCGGCGCAGATGACTTTTGGAGAGTTGGTAGAGGCTCAATTGGCGTTCCTGTTGTTGTTCTGTTGATGCACGGATGCACGTGCATCCTCGATGGACCGGACACGTGTCGCATCCATCCCGCGGCGCGTCCATGCCATGAAAAAAGCCCGCATGAGCGGGCTGGCAGGCTGACAGCAAGGCGCCTCAATCGGCGGCACTGTACTGTTCCTTCTTCTGGATGAACTCGATCTTGTAGCCATCCGGATCGGCGACGAAGGCGATCACGGTCTTGCCGTGTTTCATCGGACCGGCTTCGCGGGTCACCGTCCCGCCCTTGGCCTTGACTGCGTCACAGGCGGCATAGGCGTCATCGACCTCGATGGCGATGTGACCGTAGCCGGTGCCCAGATCATACGATTCGGTATCCCAGTTGTGGGTCAGTTCGAGCACGGTGTGATCGCGTTCTTCGCCGTAACCGACGAAGGCCAGCGTGAACTTGCCCTCGGGATAGTCATGCTTGCGCAGCAGTTTCATGCCCAGCACCTGGGTATAGAACTCGATGGAACGATCCAGATTTCCGACGCGCAGCATCGTATGCAGCATTCTCACTTGGCGACTCCTTTTCATGGCTAACGTGAAGCAAGCCGCTATTATCCCCGATTTGGCGAGCTCCCGCCGAGCCCGCTCCCCGGACTCAGTCCCGGTCGCTGCCGCGCAGGCGCCGGATCTGCTCTTCCAGGGCGCTGATGCGGTATTGCAGGCGGCGCTCCGTACTGATGTCGACGATCAGTCCATACCAGCGCTGGATGCGTCCCTCGCTATCGCTGTGGGGCGAGGCGCGGCTGCGCATCCAGCGCCACTGGCCATCGGGCCAGAGCACACGGAACTCGGTACGGAAGGGTCGTCCGCTGGGCAGGTTGGACAGCCATTCCTGACGTACCCGTACACGGTCTTCCTCCGGCATGCGCGCCAGCCACTGCTGGTGGCGCTGCGCCGTGGTCAGCTCGGGGAGCCATTCGAAGGTCGGCCCGATGTAGTCGATCACGCCCTGTGCATCGGCGGCCCAGGGGATATTGGGACTCAGGTCGATGGCCCGATGGAAATGTTCTTCACTGTCACGCACCGTCCGTTCGGCAGACACCCGGGCGGTGATATCCACGGCCGATCCCGAGATGCCCAACAGTTCACCCAGGTCGCTGCGCACTACCTGGAAGGCCAGCAACGAGGTGCGACCGGTACGTGAATTGAAGAATTCGATGGGAGCAGGCAAGACGCCATCGACCACCTCGGCCACCCTCTGCAGCAACGGGCGGTGTTCGCTGCGGTCCAGCAGGTCGATCACGGGGCAGCCCTCCAGCTCGCTGCCGGCGTTGCCACCGAGCAGGTCGATCATCATGGCATTGGCGCTGACCACGCGCAGCAAGGGATCGAGGAAGCACAGCCCCACCGGGGCGCTGCGATAGAGCGAATCGAGCTGGTGCCAGCGCTGGAAGGGTGAGGTGTCGATGCCCGCACTGTGACGCTGCCACACGCCGCGCTCGTCGATCAGGCGAGCCGCGTCGGTCAGCGGCAGCGGTCGGCCCAGATGGTAACCCTGACCGAACTCACAGCCCATGCGCCTCAACAGATGGGCATGATGCTCGGTCTCGATGCCTTCCGCGACCACGTGCATCTTCAGGCTCTGCCCCAGCCCGGCCACTGCCAGCACGATGCGGAAATTGTCCGGATCCTGGTCCATGGTGCGCACGAAACTGGCGTCGATCTTGATTTCGTCAAAGGGGTAGGACTGCAGCCGGGTCAGGCTGGAATAACCGGTGCCGAAATCATCCAGCGACAGGCTGGCACCGGCCTGGCGCGCGGCCAGAATGGTCTGCAGGGTGCGTTCGTGATCCTGTACCAGCACGGTCTCGGTGATCTCCAGCTGCAGGCGCGACAGCGACAGCCCGTGCGCAGACATGACTGCCGCCAGGCGCTCCAGCAGGCTGGTGTCGAGGAACTGGCCGGGCGACAGATTGATCGCCAGCCGCAGCTCGGGCGGCCAGTGGCGCAGGCTGGCGGCCACGGTATCGAGCAGTTTGAGCAGCAGGCCATCCAGCACCCCGCCGCGTTCGGCGACGTCGATGAAATCGATCGGCGCCACCACCCCGCGCTGCGGGCAGCTCCAGCGCGCCAGCATCTCGAAGCCCGCAATGCGCCCGGTACGCAGATGCACCAAGGGCTGCAGCGCCGGCCAGAGATGGCCAGCGTCAAGGGCAGTCCTGATGTCATCGGCGGCGATGGGAGCCATCATCGAGGATACGTCTCCTTGCTGGGTGGCAATGTGCGCGGCGTCGTCATTCTGACGAGACTTCACTCGCCATTATGCTGACAAAGTGACGACCGCTTCGTCATTATGTCGCGTTTTACTGACGTCTTGCTTGCTGGATTGCGCTCCCGGACACCGACAAAGCAAAACGGGCAACCTGCAAGGGTTGCCCGTTTTCCTCAAGATGGCTTGCGCCGGGATGTCCTGCCGCCAGGACCGCCGTCCTCCACGCCCCTCAGCGGCCGTAGTAGGAATAGTAATCCGGTCGATCATCGTAGCGGTAGGTACGCACCTCGGTGCGCTCCACGTAACGCACCGGACGCGGCGGCGGCGCGTAGTAGCGCGGCTGCTCATAGACCACCTGTTGCGGCGGCTGGTAGTACACCGGCTGCGGGGCCTGGTAATAGACCGGTTGCGGCGGCGCCTGGTAGACCGGCGCCGGAGCGGAATTGGCGATGAGCGATCCGATGGCGACCGCGCCGATGATGCCGGCAGCAATCGCCACGCCGTTGCCGCCCCGGTCATGCGCCATCGCAGGCGTGCTGACGACGGCGGCCGAAGCCAGAAGAGTAGTGGCGATCAATACCGATGCGATTTTTTTGCTGGCCATGATTGGCTCCTGTCAAAGAAGTCCGCGATCTGTCGCGGCACGATTCCAATATAAGACAGGTTCAGCTTTAAACCTCGGGATATGAAACTTCGTTACAGTTCTTACGGGTGGCGGCGCGCCTGTAATAAAGTGCAACAGCGGGGCGCCGTCAGGCCTGGCGCACCGCCAGCAAGTTGGCCAGGGCCACGAATTGCTCGACCGGCACGGCTTCCGGACGCGCCTGCGGATCGACGCCCGCCTGACGCAATTCGTCCTCGGTGAAGAGGCCCGCCACGCAGTTGCGGATCACCTTGCGGCGCTGCGAGAAGGCCTTGGTGACCACCTGTTCCAGCAAAGCCTGTGGGCAATCCATGGGCTGCGCCAGCGGAATCATGCGCACGATGGCCGAGTCGACCTGCGGGGGCGGGTCGAAGGCCGTCGGCGGGACCACGAACAGCAGTTCCATGTGATAGCGCCACTGCAGCATCACCGACAGGCGGCCATAGGCCTTGCCGCCCGGCTCGGCGACCATGCGCTCGACCACTTCCTTCTGCAGCATGAAGTGCTGGTCCTGCACGTTCGGCGCGATCTCGGCCAGGTGGAACAGCAAGGGGCTGGAGATGTTGTAGGGCAGGTTGCCGACCACGCGCAGCTTGCGGCCTTGCGGCACCGGGATGCTGGCAAAGTCGAACTTGAGGGCATCGGCCGAATGCACGGTCAGCCGCTCGGCGCTGAAACGCTTCTTGAGGCGCTCGACCAAGTCGCGGTCCAGCTCGACCACGTGCAGGTGGCGCAACTGTTCCAGCAGCAGTGCGGTCATCGCGGCCAGGCCCGGGCCGATCTCGACCATGGCGTCGTCGGCAGCGGGTGCGATGGCGCCGATGATGTCGTGCAGCACCACGTCGTCGGTGAGGAAGTTCTGGCCGAAGCGTTTGCGCGGGATGTGTTTCATGGGGATTCCAGTAAGTTCGTGCGATCTCAGGCGGTACAGCGGCGGCGTGCCATGTCGGCAGCGGCGCGGATGGCTACGCACAGGCTGCCATGGTCGGCGTGGCCCAGGCCGGCGGCGGCCAGGTCCAGGGCCGTGCCATGGTCGACCGACGTGCGGATGAGGGGCAGCCCGAGGGTGATGTTGATGCCATGGCCGAAGCTGGCGAACTTCAGGACCGGTAGGCCCTGGTCGTGATACATGGCCAGGACGCAGTCGGCTTCTTCCAGGTACTTGGGCTGGAACAGGGTGTCGGCCGGATAGGGGCCGCGTGCGTCGATGCCGCGCGCCCGGGCGGCTTCCAGAGCCGGCGTGATGACCTCGATCTCTTCGCGCCCCAGATAGCCGTTTTCACCGGCGTGGGGGTTCAGGCCGGTGACCAGGATGCGCGGATGGGCGATACCGAACTTGCCGCGCAGGTCGGCTTGCAGGATATCCAGCGTGCGCGCCAGGCTCGACGCGGTGATCGCGGCCGGGACATCCTTCAAGGCCAGATGCGTGGTCGCCAGCGCCACGCGCAGGTGCGGGTTCTCGCCGCCGGCCAGCATCATCACCACCTGCGGCGTTCCGGTGACCTCGGCCAGATATTCGGTATGACCGGTGAAGGCCACACCGGCATCATTGATGGTGCTTTTCTGCAAGGGCGCGGTCACGATGGCGGCAAAGGCGCCATCCAGTGCGCCCTGCACCGCCAGGTCCAGAGTCTGCAACACGGCGCGGCCATTGCGCGCATCCAGCACGCCGGCACGCACCGGTTCGGCCACCGGGCAATCGATGACGGTGAGGCAGTCGATCGGGAAATGCGGCAGGCCGCTGTTGCGCCAGGCCTGGATGGAGAGTGCCGCCACGCGCATCTGCGGATCGATCTCGTAAGCCGTCTGCGCCAGCAGGGCGGCATCGCCCAGCAGGATGCAGCGCGCTTGGTGGCGCAGTTCCCAGGCGGCACGCAGGGAAATTTCCGGGCCGATGCCGGCCGGTTCGCCGCAGGTCAGCGCGAGGATGGGGCGGTTCATGGTGATGTCACTCATGGCCTGTGAGGGCAAAAACGGGCTTCAAAAAGCAAGGGCCGGCGACATGGCCGGCCTCTTGCGCGCAATGGGGAAACCTGCGGCCTCCCCTGCCGGATGGACGATCAGTCGTCGTTGCGATATTCGACGTAGGCGCGGTCACGGATCTGGCGCATCCAGTCCTCGGTGGCTTCCTCGATCTTGCGCTCGCGGATGGCCTGACGGGCAGCCTGGCGGGCACGTTCCTTGGAGGCGTCGTCAGTCTTGCGCTCGACCACCTGGATCAGGTGATAGCCGAACGGGGTTTCGATGGGCTCGCTGACTTCACCCGGCTTCAACTTGTCCATGGCACGCTCGAACTCGGGCACGGTATCGCCCGGGTAGATCCAGCCGAGGTCGCCCCCCTTGGAGGCGGACAGGTCGTTGGAATACAGCTTGGCCAGTTCTTCGAAGGTGGCCGAACCGTGGTCCAGACGTTCCTTCAGTTCGGTCAGCTTGCGCTTGGCTTCGGCAGCCGTCACCACCTGGTTGACCTTGATGAGGATATGACGCACATGGGTCTTCTGCACTGCCGGGGCGGCAGCCTGGGTGGCGCCGGCAGCGCGACGGCCGACCAGCTTGAGGATGTGGAAACCGTTACCGCTCTTGAGCAGGCCGCTGACCTGGCCATCCTGCAACTTGGACACGCCATCCAGGAACAGCTGCGGCAGGCGGTCGGCCGGACGCCAGCCGAGGTCGCCACCGGAAAGGGCATCGGACGCATCGGAATAGGCGGCCGCGGTCTTGGCGAAGTCGGCGCCGGTCTTCAACTGGCGCAGCACGTCTTCGGCGCGTTCGCGGCGGGCGGACAACTGCTCGGGGGTGGCGTTCTCTGGCACACGGATCAGGATCTGGGCGATGTCCAGTTCCTGGCGTTGACCACCGGCATTGGCTTCGGCGGCGAGGTAGTTGTCGATCTCGGATTCGGTGACCACCACCTTGTTGTCCACTTCACGCTCGCGCAGGCGCTGGCTCAGGATTTCACGGCGGATCTCTTCACGGAAGCTGGCGTAGTTCATGCCCTCAGCTTCCAGGCGGGTGCGGAACTCCGGCATGGACAACTTGTTCTGCTCGGCGATGCGCTGCATGGCGCGGTCCAGCATGGCGTCGTCGACCACGATGCCGCTTTCCTTGGCCATCTGCGCCTGGGCGCGTTCGACGATCATGCGTTCGACCAGCTGGCGCACCAGCTGCGCTCGCGGCGGCAATTGCACGTTCTGCGCAGCCATGCGCTTTTCCACGCTGGCCAGGCGCTCGGCGACTTCCTGGCGGGTGATGACTTCGTTGTTGACCACCACCAGGATGGAATCCACCGGACGCGGTTCCACACGTGCCCGGGTCGCCGCCGGCGCCGGCGCCGGGGCAGCGGGCGCGGCCACCGGGGTGGCCGGCTTGCTGGCGGCAGCCTTGGGCGCGCTCTTGGCCGGTGCTGCCGGTGCGCTGCCGGTGGTTTCGGTCGGCGTCACCGGGATGATGGTGGTGGCGAACTGCGCATGCGCATTGCTGATCACGCCCAGCATGCACAGCAGCACGGTCACTGTTTTGGTTGTTGCGAGGAGTGGTGTACGCATATTACGCATGGACTAATCGTTGGTTCGGAAAAGGTTAGAAGTTGTTGCCGGTCATGGTGTCCGGCAGGTTCACGTTCTGGTAACCGGGCACGCTGCTCTTGATGGCCTCCATCGGGTTGGAACCGATCTTGGAGAAGCCGTTCAGTTCAAGCTGGATGAAGAAGCCCGTCGACGCCTTGGTGGACGAGGTCGGGATGCGTTGCGCCACCACCCGGAAGACCCAGCAATCGGCCTTGTATTCGAAGCCTGCCAGACCTTCTGCCACGGTGCGGTCGGGGATCGAATAGTTCAGGCGACCCACGGCATAGATACGCTGGGTGATCGGCCACTGTCCGGACACATCGACCTGCCTGAGCGGATCGAGCACGCCCGTGTAGGGGTTGATGTAGGTGCGGTCCAGCCGGTATTGCAGGTTCAGCACGCGCTTGGGCGCCGGCTGCCAGCGGATGCCGAAGGTCGAACGCACCATCTGGCGCAGCGTCTCGCTGTACTGCACCGTGTTGTCGGTGGAGAACTCGCGCGTGATCTGGCCGCCCAGCGACAGCAGCAGGTCGGACTTGCTGCCCAGCGTGGTAGTGGTGGTCCCGGTGATATCGACCTTGGGGTCGACAAAGTAATAGCGTTGTCCCACGGCTGCGCGCAGGCGTTCCAGGCCATTTTCCTCGATCAGGCGCGAGGTCACGGCGGCCGTGAGCTGGTTGGCGTCGCTGATGCGGTCGTGGCCGACGAAGCGGTTCTCGGTGAAGATCTGCGCGAAGTTGAAATCGGACAGGCCGGAATCGAACACCGGGAACTGCGACTGGTCGCGATAAGGCGTGCGCACGTAGAACAGGCGCGGCTCCAGCGTCTGGGTCATGCTGCGACCGAGCAGGTTGGACTCACGTTCGAAGATCATGCCCGAGTCCAGCGACAGGGTCGGCAAGGTCCGGCTGAAACTGGTCGGCTGGCCCGCCGTGACGTTGGTGAGGTTGTAGCTGGTGGCATCCAGGATCACCTTGGGGGTGATGAAGTAACCCGGCCGGATGATGGGATAGGACACCGTCTGCGTGACGTAGGCACGGTCACCGCCCACCAGGTCGCCACTGGCGAAGCGGGTGAAGTCAGCGGTGGTGCTGAAGTCGAAGCCGCCGATATCGTAGCGGTTGCCGTTGAAGGTGATCTGCGGCACGCGATCGTAGGGCTTGGTGATCGGTGCGTCGACGTCCTGCAGCAACTGGTACTTGGACACCAGCCCGGTCACGCTCCAGTAGGTGCTGCTGTAGCTGAGGCTGACGTTGCGCGCCAGCAGGCGCTGCGTACTGCCGGTGATCGAATGCGAGAAGTCCGAGGGATAGTCGTTGTCGGAGGCCTTGTTCAGGTTCCAGGCCAGTTGCAGGCCGGGTGCCAGGGTCTGGTTGTGGATCGAGGACAGCGAATAACGGCCCGTGCCGGTGACGCGGTCCTGGATGCCTTCCACGTTGGTCGAACCGCTGTAGGTTTCGCCCATGTAACGGGTCTCGGCGCCCAGTTGCAGGCCCCGCCGCGCAATGAGCTTGGGCACCAGCGTCAGATCGTAGTTGGGCGCCAGGTTGAAGTAGTACGGTACCGCGATCTCGGCGCCACCGTTGGTGGTCATGCCGATGGTCGGCGGCAGCACGCCTGACTTGCGCTCGCCCGAGAGCGGGAACGACATCCAGGGCGAACCCAGGATGGGGACATCCTTGAAATACAGCAGTCCGCCGTGCATGGTGCCGACGTCACGGCCGCTGTCGAGGTCCATGGTGCTGGCGCGCAGATACCAGTCGGGATCGGGGGCCTCGCAGGTACTGTAGGTACCCTGGGTGACCTTGGCCTCGTCATCGGAGAGGAAATCGATGCGCTCGGCCTTGCCCCGCCCGCCGCTCTTGCCCAGCAGATAAGTCGGGCTGGTGACGTAGCCGGAGCCGGTACCCATGTTCATCTCGGCGCGGTCGCCGGTGTACTGGTCCTGCAGACGACGCATCCAGACGTGGCCGGTGGCCTCGACTTCATCCTGGATGATGCGGTATTCGGCCTTGTCGGCCTTGATGGTGGTCGCCCCCTTGACCAGTTCCACGTCGCGGTCAAGGTTGACCTGGCGGTCGGGACGGCCGGTCATCTGCTCGGCGCTGACGTTGACCGGCGCATCCGCGTCCTGCGCCGGGACCGGCGTGGCCGCAGGCAGCGACATCTGGGCGTGCACCGACAAGGGCAACAGGGCAGAGGCCGAGGCCACCACCATTGCCGAAGAGAACAGACGCGCCAGCCGCCAGTTGACAGTACGTTCAGTGAAAGACTTGGAAAACCGGATCATGAAAAGAGAGGCTAGATACCGTGCAGGCGGATTTTTTGGGTTGAATCCCTTATTATATGGGAACTCAACCACGTCAAACGATTTCCTCAGATAGTTCATGTCTTCACCTGGTTCCACCCCCGATCTCCGCCTGTCCGAACTGCAAGCCTGGCTGGCCACCCTGGCCGATACCCCGGTGCTGTCCGCCACCCTGCGCCCGGCCTCGGCCGACGCCAGCTTCCGCCGCTATTTCCGGGTGGATACACCCGAGGGCGGCAGCGCCATCGTGATGGATGCCCCGCCGCCGCAGGAGGACGTGCGCCCCTTCGTGAAAGTCGCCGGCCTCTTCGGCGAGACCGGGGTGACCGTGCCGAAGGTACTGGCGCAGGATACCGAGCGCGGTTTCCTGCTGCTCTCGGACCTGGGTTCCACGACCTACCTCTCGCAGCTCTCGGCCGACAGCGCGCACGCACTATACATGGATGCGATCGAGGCCCTGGTACTTTTACAAGCGCAAAGCAAGCCCGAAGCCCTGCCCGAATACGACCGTGCCCTGCTGCTGCGGGAGCTGGAGCTGTTTCGCGAGTGGTACATCGGCAAGCACCTGGGCGTGACGCTCACCGACGAGCAGAACGCGGTGCTGGACAAGACCTTCGACGCCATCCTGGCCAACAACCTGGCCCAGCCGCAGGTCTACGTGCACCGCGACTACCATTCGCGCAACCTGATGGTGCTGCCCAAGGGCAACCCCGGCATTCTCGATTTCCAGGATGCGGTCTACGGCCCCATCACCTACGATCTGGTCTCGCTGCTGCGCGACGCCTACATCCAGTGGGATGAAGAGATGGTGCTGGACTGGGCCATCCGCTACTGGGAAAAGGCGCGCCGCGCCGGCCTGCCGGTCACGCCCGACATCGATACCTTCTACCGCGATTTCGAATGGATGGGCCTGCAGCGTCACCTGAAGGTGCTGGGCATCTTCGCCCGCCTGTGGCACCGCGACGGCAAGGATGGCTACCTGAAGGACATCCCGCTGGTGATGGAATACACCCTCAAGACCGCGCGCCGCTACGTGGCCTTCACGCCCCTGGTGCGCCTGATCGAGAAGCTGGAGCAGGAACACGCGCCCAAGTTCGGCTACACCTTCTGAGGCGGCGACCATGAAAGCCATGATCTTCGCAGCCGGGCGCGGCGAGCGCATGCGTCCGCTGACCGATACCTGCCCCAAGCCGCTGCTCAAAGTCCGTGGCCGCCCATTGATCGTCTGGCAGATCCTCTCGCTGGTACGCGCCGGCATCACCGAGATCGTCATCAACCACGCCCACCTGGGCCAGATGATCGAAGACACCCTCGGTGACGGCAGCCGCTTCGGCGCCAGGCTTTTTTATTCACCTGAAACCACGGCCCTGGAAACGGCAGGCGGTATCGCGCAGGCGCGCCACCTGTTGGGTGAAGAAGCTTTCATAGCGGTCTCCGGCGACATCTGGTGCCCGCATTTCGACTACAGCGAACTGCTGACCGTGCTGGAAGACGAAGACCCCTGGGGCAATCCGCTGCCGCAAGACCAGCGCGACATGGCCTGGCTGTACCTGGTCAAGAATCCGCCCTTCCATCCCGAAGGTGACTTTGCACTGAACAACTTCGCCATTGCCAACGAAGGCCAGCCCAAGCTGACCTTTGCCAACATCGGCGTGTATCGCCCGCAGATGTTCGACGGCATCGCCCCCGGTACCCATGCCAAACTGGGTCCGCTGCTGCGCCAGTATGCCGACCAGGGCCGCATCGGCGGCGACGTCTACCGGGGCCAATGGCACAACGTCGGCACCACCGAACAACTGGAAGCACTGAACCTGCCACCGCAAGGAAACCGACCATGAGCTTCGACGCCTCCCCCTTCGCCGCCCGCCGCGCCCGCCTGTTGGCCAGCCTGCAACAAGCCGGGGGGGGCGTGGCCATCATCCCGACCGCGCCCGAGGTGATGCGCAATCGCGATGCCGATTATCCGTATCGCCATGACAGCTATTTCTACTACCTGACCGGCTTTACCGAACCCGAAGCAGTACTGGTGCTGGTGGCCGGCCAGGAAAACCGCAGCATCCTGTTCTGCCGCGACAAGAACCTGGAACGCGAGATCTGGGATGGCTACCGCCACGGCCCGCAGGCCGCGCAGCAAATGTTCGCGCTGGATGCAGCCCACCCCATTGAGGAGCTGGACAAGAACATGCCCGCCCTGCTCTCCGACGCCCGCGCCGTCTATTACGCGCTGGGCCAGGATGAGAAGCGCGATGCCCAGTTGCAGCGCTGGCTGCAAGGCGTGCGCGCCCTGGCACGCAGCGGCGTGTCCGCGCCCGGTGCCGTGGTCGATGTGAGCGTGCTGCTGGACGATATGCGCCTGTTCAAGGATCCCTACGAGATCGACGTCATGAAGCGCGCCGGCATCATCTCCGCCGAAGCGCATTGCCGCGCCATGCGCATCTGCCGCCCCGGCCTGCGCGAATACCATCTCGAAGCCGAACTGCTGCACGAATTCCGTCGCAACGGTTCGCAATATCCGGCCTACGGTTCCATCGTCGCCACCGGTGCCAACAGCTGCGTGCTGCACTATCGCGCGGGCGATGCCGAAATCAAGGACGGTGACCTGGTCTTGATCGATGCCGGCTGCGAACTGGACAGCTACGCCTCCGACATCACCCGCACCTTCCCCGCCAATGGCAAGTTCAGCGGTCCGCAGAAGGCGCTCTACGAGATCGTGCTGGCCGCACAAGCCGCCGCCGTCGCCGAGACGGCGCCCGGCAAGCGTTTCATGGATGGCCATGACGCCGCCGTGCGGGTGCTGGCGCAAGGCATGCTCGACACCGGTCTGCTGGACAAGTCCAAGGTCGGCTCGCTGGACGACGTCATCGAAAAAGGCGACTACCGCCAGTTCTACATGCACCGTACCGGTCACTGGCTGGGCATGGACGTGCATGACGTGGGAGATTACCGCGACCCGGCCACGGCCGACGGCAACAAGCCATGGCGCACGCTGCAACCGGGCATGGTGCTCACCATCGAGCCGGGCATCTACGTGCGTCCCGGTGAAGGTGTGCCGGAGCAGTTCTGGAACATCGGCATCCGCATCGAGGATGATGCCCACGTCACGCCATCGGGCTGCGAACTCTTGACCACGGGCGTGCCCAGCAAGGTCGAGGACATCGAAGCGCTGATGCGCCAGGGCTGAAGCGAGCGCCTGTGCAGACCGCGCATGCGCCGGATCAAGCCCGGCCAGCGCGGCTCCGCTACAATGATGCCTTCCTGAATCTTCTGTAGAAGGCATCTCCCGGCATCATGGAATCCGTCGATTTCGACCTGATCATCTGCGGCGGCGGCCCGGTCGGCCAGAGCGTGGCCGGCCTGCTGGCCCGGCGCCAATTGCCTGCCGAGCGCATCGCCCTGGTCGACATGAAGTCGCCCGAGCAAGCCGCCGCCGACCCGCGCACCATCGCCCTCTCCTACGGCAGCCGCCAGATCCTCGACGAACTGGGCGCCTGGAACGATATCGGCCGCAGCGCCACTGCCATCGAACAGATCCACGTCTCGCGCCGAGGCCACTTCGGGCGCACCCTGCTGGACCGCAAGGATTACCAGCTGCCCGCGCTGGGCTATGTGGCGCGCTATGGCCAGGTCAACCGCGCCCTGGCCTCAGCCATCACGCCGCTGGGACTGAGCCTGATGCGCCCGGCCGAAGCGCAGGAGATTGTCGAGGAAGACGATCACGTCGCCGTCACCCTGAAGGATGGCCGCGTGCTGCGCGCGCAATTGCTGATCCAGGCCGAGGGCGGTGTCTTCGGCGAGCAGCAGCAAAAGACTTTGCAGCGCGATTACCATCAGTTGGGCATCATCGCCCACGTGCTGGCCGATGGCGTCATCGCCCATCGCGCCTTCGAACGCTTCACCGATGAAGGCCCGCTGGCCCTGCTGCCGCAGGACGACGGCTATGCGCTGGTCTGGTGTGTGCGCCCGGCCACCGGCGAGCAATTGATGGCGCTGGACGATGCGGCTTTCCTGGCGGCCTTGCAGCGCACCTTCGGCCAACGGGTCGGCCGCTTCACCCGCATCAGCGCGCGCCATGCCTTCCCGCTTGGCTTGAATGCCCGTCCCGGCCAGAGCCGGCGCGTGGTGGCCATCGGCAATGCCGCGCAAACCCTGCATCCGGTAGCGGGCCAGGGCTTGAACCTGGGCCTGCGCGATGCCCGCGTGCTGGCCGACGTGCTGGCGCGCGAGATTTCTCCCCAAGCCTTGCAGGCGTTCGAGCGCCAACGCGGCCAGGATCGCGGCCTGACCATCCGCCTGACCGACCTGATGGCCCGCATCTTTGCCGGATCGCCCCAGGGCTCGCCTCTGCAGGCCGCCCTGGGCTTGTCCCTGGGCGCCATCGACCTGCTCCCGGCAGCACGCGGGCTGCTGGCGGAACAGATGATGTTCGGTCGCCGATGAGGTGAACAATGCTGCATATGCGCGACGTCCTGTCGTCGCGCAGGCGGTCAGGAAATGCGACAATGCTGACTTGCGGCGCCCGCCGCTCCACTGAGCACTCCATCCAGCAGACACGCATTTGCCATGAAACAAGACCCGCGCTTCAAGAATCTCTTCATCCTCGACCACCCGCTGATCCAGCACAAGCTGACGCACATGCGCGACAAGCGCACCTCCACCCGCACCTTCCGCGACCTGCTGCGCGAGATCACGCTGCTGATGGGCTATGAAATCACGCGCGACCTGCCGCTGACCACCGAGACCATCGAAACCCCGCTGGTAACCTATGAAGCCCCGGTGATCGCCGGCAAGAAGCTGGCCGTGGTGCCGGTGCTGCGCGCGGGCGTGGGCATGAGCGATGGCCTCCTGGAACTGATCCCCTCGGCGCGCGTGGGCCATATCGGCGTCTATCGCGACGAGAACCACAAGCCGGTGGAATACCTGGTGCGGCTGCCCGACCTGCAAGACCGCATCATGATCCTGTGCGACCCGATGGTGGCCACGGGCAACTCGGCCGTCTATGCCGTGGATGCGCTCAAGAAGCGTGGTGTGCCGGCTTCGCACATCGTTTTCGTGGCGCTGGTGGCGGCCCCGGAAGGCGTACAGGTGTTCGCTGATGCGCATCCGGATGTGAAGCTTTACGTCGCTTCTCTGGATTCCCACCTGGATGAGGATGCCTACATCGTCCCAGGACTGGGCGATGCGGGGGATCGCATTTTTGGTACCAAGTAAGCGGCACTCTCCGCCTGGGCTGAAGCAAAGAAAAACGGGCTGCGCAATCACTGCGCAGCCCGTTTTTCATTTCTGCTGGAGCAGACCAGACTCAGTCCACCGCCTTGACCATATCCTCGATGACCTTCTTGGCATCGCCAAAGACCATCATGGTCTTGTCCATGTAGAACAGTTCATTGTCCAGGCCGGCATAACCGGCGGCCATGGAGCGTTTGTTCACGATGACGGTCTTGGCCTTGTAGGCTTCCAGGATCGGCATGCCGGCAATGGGTGACTTGGGATCCTTCGCCGCCGGGTTGACCACATCGTTGGCGCCCAGCACCAGCACGACGTCGGCCTGGGCGAATTCGCTGTTGATGTCTTCCATCTCGAACACCTGGTCATACGGCACTTCGGCTTCAGCCAGCAGCACGTTCATGTGGCCGGGCATGCGACCCGCCACCGGGTGGATCGCGTATTTCACGGTCACGCCGTTGTGGGTCAGCTTTTCGGTCAATTCCTTCAGTGCGTGCTGCGCACGTGCCACGGCAAGCCCGTAACCCGGCACGATGATGACGGTTTCTGCATTTCCCATCAGGAACGCCGCATCATCGGCCGATCCCGACTTGACGCTGCGCTGCTGCTGCGCCCCGCCACCGGCGGTCGCCGTCTCTCCGCCAAAGCCGCCCAGGATCACGTTGAAGAAGGAGCGGTTCATCGCCTTGCACATGATGTAGGAGAGGATCGCTCCGGATGAACCCACCAGCGAACCCGCGATGATCAGCATGGAGTTGTTCAGCGAGAAGCCGATACCCGCCGCTGCCCAGCCGGAATAGCTGTTCAACATCGAGACCACCACCGGCATGTCCGCCCCGCCAATCGGGATGATGATGAGCACGCCCAGCGCAAAGGCGATGGCGGCCATGATGATGAAGGGCAGCCAGTTTTGCGTCAGCACGAAGATGATGCCGAAGCCGATCATGGCCACCGCCAGCAGCAGGTTCAGGAAATGCTGGCCGGCGAAGTTGACCGGCGCCCCCTGGAACAGGCGAAACTTGTACTTGCCCGAGAGCTTGCCGAAGGCGATCACCGAACCGGAGAAGGTGATGGCGCCCACGAAGGTGCCGATGAACAGTTCCACCCGGTTACCCACGGGGATCAGTTGCCCGTGCGCCGAAATGCCCAGCGCCCACGGCTCGGCCACCGCCGCCACCGCGATACAGACCGCCGCCAGACCGATGAGCGAGTGCATCGCCGCCACCAGTTCGGGCATCTTGGTCATCTCCACACTGCGCGCCAGATAGGCGCCGATGCCGCCACCGACGATCACGCCACCGGCCACCAGCAGGTAACCGATGTCGCCGGAAGGATTGCCGCCCTCGCCCTTGAGCTTGACGATCAGCGCCAACGTGGTCAGCACCGCGATGACCATGCCGGCAATGCCGAAGCTATTGCCACGACGCGCCGTGGCCGGGTGCGAGAGGCCCTTCAAGGCCTGGATGAAACAGATCGATGCGATCAGGTACAGCAGGGTCACCAGGTTCATGCTCATGCTTGTTCTCCCGACTTGGCCTTGGGCTCTTTCTTCTTGAACATTTCCAGCATGCGCTGGGTCACCATGAAGCCGCCGAACACGTTGACCGCCGCCAGCGCCACGGCCAGCGTGCCGGCGATGCGGCCGACCGTGCCTTCAGTGAGGCCCGCCGCCAGCATGGCGCCGATGATGATGATGGCCGAGATGGCATTGGTCACCGCCATCAGGGGCGTGTGCAAGGCCGGGGTCACCGTCCAGACCACGTGGTAGCCGACGTAGATGGCCAGCACGAAGATGATCAGGTTGATGATGGTGTGGCTGACTTCCATGGTGTTCCTCCTTGTGAGGCAGCCCGCCGGTGAAACGGGCCGCATGGTTCTTGTCGAGGGTCAGATTGCCTTGAGGCTGGTGATGCGGTTCTTGTCGTCCACGAAGACCACCTTGGGCTTGTAGGTGGCGACTTCTTCATCGCTCATCGGGGCATAGGTACAGATGATGAGCAGGTCGCCCAGGTGCGCCAGGCGGGCAGCCGCGCCATTGAGTGAAATCTCGCCGCTGCCGCGCTTGCCGCGAATGGCATAGGTGGAGAAACGTTCACCATTGTTGACGTTGTAGAGTTCGATCTTCTCGAACTCGCGGATGTCGGCCGCTTCCAGCAGGTCTTCGTCGATCCCGCAGGAACCTTCATAGTTCAGGTCGCACTGGGTGACCGAGGCGCGATGGATCTTGGCGCGCAGCATGATGCGTTGCATGGACTTCTTCCTTCTTGATTCTGAATGTAATGGACTTGAGGGGGGCTAAACGCCCGGGTTTTCTGCCGACCCGGGCCGGCAGATTCATTTGCGCAGGATCTCGCCGCCCTGGCAGAGCAGCGTGGCCGCGACGATATCGTCTTCCTTGTTGATGACCAGCTTGCCCTCGGCGTCGATGATCAGCTTGAGGAAATCCAGCACGTTGCGCGCATACAGCGCCGAGGCGTCGGCTGCCACCAGGGCCGCCAGATTGCCTTCGCCGATGATGTGCACGCCGTGCTTGATGACGGTCTTGCCGGGTTCCGACAGGGGACAGTTGCCGCCCTGGTCGACTGCCATGTCCAGGATCACTGAACCGGGCTTCATGGCCTTGACCGTGTCTTCGCTGATGAGCACCGGTGCCTTGCGGCCGGGGATCAGGGCGGTGGTGATGACGATGTCGGCCTGCTTGGCGCGTTCGTGGACCAACTCGGCCTGGCGCTTCATCCAGTCCGCAGGCATGGGGCGGGCATAGCCGCCCACGCCCTGGGCAATTTCTTTTTCTTCCTCGGTCAGGAAGGGCACGTCAAGGAATTTGGCGCCCAGCGATTCGATCTGTTCCTTGACCGCCGGACGCACGTCGGAAGCCTCGATCACCGCCCCCAGGCGCTTGGCCGTCGCAATGGCTTGCAGGCCCGCCACCCCGGCGCCCATGATCAACATGCGCGCAGCCTTCACGGTGCCGGCTGCTGTCATCAGCATGGGCATGAAGCGCTGATAGGTGTTGGCGGCCATCAGCACGGCCTTGTAGCCGGCAATGTTGGCCTGCGAGGACAGCACGTCCAGCGATTGCGCGCGGGTGGTGCGGGGTGCGGCTTCGAGAGCGAAGGCGGTGAGGCCGGCGGCGGCCATGGCGGCGATGTTGTCGGCATCGAAGGGATTCAACATGCCGATGACCACGGTGCCCGGCTTGAGGCGAGCCCGTTCGGCCTCATTGGGGGCGCGCACCTTGAGCAGGATCTCGGCGGTGTAGACGGCTTCGGCGCTGCCGATGCTGGCACCGACGGCCACATAGGCCTCGTCGGGAATGCTGGACTTCACCCCGGCGCCGGACTCCACCATCACTTCGTGCCGGGCCGCCACCAGTTTCTTGACGGTTTCGGGGGTGGCGGCGACACGGGTTTCGCCGTCCCGGCTTTCGGCGGGGATCGCTATCCTCATTCCTGACTCCTTTTTTTGTGGATTCTTGGCCCAATCTTACACGACTCGCCTTGCCGGGCGAGAAATTGTCCAGCCTGCAAGAAAGCCGCGCGATGCCGCGCCACAGCGGCGCTGGCGCTGAAGAATGGGCCTCGACAGGGTAAAATGAGGGATTCACGAGGTCATCAATGTCTGAAGTCTGGAAACCCTCTGTCACCGTAGCCGCCATCATCGAGCGCGACGGGCGCTTTCTGATGGTGGAAGAACATAGCGCCGGCGGGCTGCGCATCAACCAGCCGGCCGGCCATCTGGAACCGGGCGAATCCCTGATCGAGGCGGCTGTCCGCGAGGCGCTGGAAGAATCGGCGCATGTCTTCACACCCACGGCGTTGGTGGGGACTTATCTTTCGCGTAACGTGTCGTCCTCGCGCGGTGGCCTGTCGGTCACCTACCTGCGCTTTGCCTTTGCGGGAACGGTCGGCGAGGCCCTGGACCGGCCGCTGGACGAGGGCATCGTGCGTGCCGTCTGGATGACACGCGACGAACTGGCGGCCTGCGCCGGACGACATCGCAGCCCATTGGTGTTGCGTTGCGTGGACGATTACCTGGCCGGCCAGCGCGCAGCGCTGGAACTGGTGCATACGGATCCCAGCGCCATCGGCACCCTGCCCGCCTGACGCGGGCGCATCACCTGGCGGACCTCTTTACGGGAGGCCGCATTGAACGGAAACAACATGAGCAAGAAAAGAGTAGTCATCGGCATGTCGGGCGGCGTGGATTCGTCGGTATCGGCATGGCTGCTGAAGGAACAGGGCTATGAAGTCATCGGCCTGTTCATGAAGAACTGGGAAGATGACGACGATTCGGAATACTGCTCCACCCGCGAAGACTGGATCGACGCGGTCAGCGTGGCCGATGTGGTCGGGGTGGATATCGAGGCAGTCAATTTTGCTTCCGAATACAAGGATCGCGTCTTCGCCGAATTCCTGCGCGAATACCAGGCTGGCCGCACGCCCAATCCGGATGTACTGTGCAATGCCGAGATCAAGTTCAAGGCTTTCCTCGACCATGCCATGAAGCTGGGGGCCGACCTGATCGCCACCGGCCACTACGCGCGAGTGCGCCAGGGGCCGCAGGGTGACTTCCAGCTGCTCAAGGCGCTCGACGCCAGCAAGGACCAGAGCTATTTCCTGCATCGCCTGAACCAGGAGCAACTCTCGCGCACCGTCTTCCCCTTGGGCGAGATCCACAAGACCGAAGTGCGCAAGATCGCCGAGCAGTTGCAACTGCCCAATGCGAAGAAGAAGGACTCGACCGGCATCTGCTTCATCGGCGAGCGGCCTTTCCGTGAATTCCTGAACCGTTATCTTTCCTACAAGCCCGGCCCCATCAAGACCGCCGATGGCAAGACCGTGGGTGAACACGTGGGCCTGTCCTTCTATACGCTGGGCCAGCGCAAGGGCATCGGCATCGGCGGCCTGAAGGCGCACCAGAACGCCGATGGCCATGGCGATGCCTGGTACGTGGCGCGCAAGGATGTGGACAACAACACCCTCTATATCGTCCAGGGACATGAGCATCCCTGGCTGCTCTCGCCGACGCTGTCGGCCGGACAGATCAGCTGGGTGGCCGGCCACGCGCCGCAACTGCCGGCACTGTCGGCCAAGACGCGCTACCGCCAGGCTGACGTACCCTGTGGCTTTGCCGATGCCGGCAGCAGCTTCTCGCTGGCCTTCGACACGCCGCAATGGGCGGTCACCCCGGGACAGTCGGCAGTGCTGTACGACGGCGACGTCTGTCTGGGTGGCGGCATCATCGAAAGCGCTGCCCTGCCGGACTGATCTTTCATCAAGGCAATTCTTGAACGCCCCGTGCGCGAACTTCGCGGCGGGGCGTTTTCTTTTGGGCAAGCTTGACAGCCTTGTTAGCCTTGAAGTGTTTCCCGCAAGACCCTAAATGATAAAAATTATCAATCAGGGCGATAAAAGGACTTGCAATCCCGCCGCAAATCGCAAATAATCTAAATAAGAATTGTTCGCATTTAATAGGAGGTGATTGTAATGAGCCAACTGAACGACAACAGCATGGACCGTCGCAACAAGCCGGGCACGACCGCCAACGGGACTCCGATCACACGCATCAAGAGCACGGACCTGTTCCGTCAGATGCGCGAACTGGAGATCGATCATGGCGGCCGCATCTACAAGCTGCGGCTGACGCAGTTGAACAAGCTGATCCTGACGGCGTAAGCCGGCAGCATCAAGACCAGGTGGATCCATAAACAGGCCAGCCAGTGTCGTCCGTCATGACGCACCGCCAGCCAAGCTAGCCCAGCGAGGAGAGTTTGATGGTCAACGAGAACATGACGTCCACATTCGTGGAACCGAGCAACGCACCGGCCCAGCCTGAACTTCTGGTGTCCGCCGTGCTGCATCTGATGTCGCACTACACCGCCAACAACAGCCAGGAAACGCAGAGCTGCGTGAAGCTGGCTTCGGTGATCGAAAGACACCTGAAGGCGCTGGCGGATTTGCCCAATCTGGCACCGGTGCTGCGGGCGACCTGCCAGCAGTTGTCGGAACAGTGGGCGCATGTGGTGGAACGGACGATGCCGCCGCAGGAAAAATTCAACTTCTTCTCGCGCATGGTTGCAGGAGCGAGATCCTAGCCATCGTCAAGACAAGAGCCTGATGAAGCAGGCAGCAAGGCGTAAAATGATCGTATGTGTTTGTAACAACATCTCTGAAGGCAAGATCCATCAGGCGGTCGACGCAGGCATGACCTCCATGGCCGAGCTGCGCAAGCAGCTTGGCGTGGGGACTTGCTGCGGCAAATGCCATTCCTGCGCCAAGAACGTCCTGCGCGAATGCCTCAGCAGTTCCCGTCAAACACAGCAAGGTGCGCGTCCGATGGTGTTCCATCCCTCGCTGGTCGCCGCCTGATTCAGATCAATGAACGCCATTTCACCGTCTCTCATGAGTATCAGCCCACCCAGCGCCCTGATGCGCCAGGCACGCAAGATCGGCCCCCTGGGCCTGATCATCCTGTTGCACATCGCCTTTTTCTGGGCGCTGCAAAGCGGCCTGGTCCACCAGGTTGCCAGCGCCGTCCCCAAGGAAGTGATCGCCACCTTCATCGTCCCCGAGAAGGCGCCCGAACCCGCGCCGCCCAAGGCCGAGCCGGCCCCGCCCAAACCGGTGAAGATCGTCAAGAAGGTCGTGACCCCGCCCAAACCGATCCCGGTGACCGAAACCCCGGCCCCGACCGCCATCACCGCACCGCCCCAGCCGCCGCAACCGGCTGCGCCCGCGCCGCAGGTGGCCGCCGAACCGACCCCGGCCCCGGCCGCCCCACCCGGCCCGGTACTGCCCAAGCAGATCACCTCCGGCATCGAATACATCGAGAAGCCCAACCCGACCTATCCCAGCGTCTCGCGCCGCATGGGTGAAGAAGGCGTGGTGGAGTTCCGCGTGACGGTCAACACCAGCGGTCGTGCCGAAAAGGTCGAGATCACCAAGTCTTCCGGTTATTCGCGCCTGGATGATGCTGCCCGCAACGCCATCATGCGTGCCGTCTTCAAGCCGTACATCGAAAACGGCCGTGCGATCACCGTCAGCACGGTCGGCAGCCTGGCCTTCCGCCTGAACTGAGCAAAGCATCTGGCCTGGCCGGGGTTTTCCCGGCCAGGCAGTCATTTCGTTTCATCATTCCCCATCTGATAGCCAAAAATAGAAGGAAACATCATGGAAGTTAGTCCGTACGGATTGGAAAGCCTCTGGGCCCAAGGCGATTTCGTTACCAAGGGCGTCGCCGTCCTGTTGCTGGCCATGTCGATTGCGTCCTGGTACGTGATCTTCACCAAGGCCTTCCAGCTGCTGCGTTTCCGCAAGGCCTCGGCCGCTGCCGGTCACCAGTTCTGGGATACCACCAGCCTGCCGGAAGGCGTAGCCACCTTGGGTCATGACAATCCCTTCGCCGAAGTGGCCAAGGCCGGTGTTACCGCCATGAGCCACCACACCGCCCACAAGGGTCACCTGCATGACCAGCTGTCAGTGAGCGACTGGGTCACCCTGTCGCTGCGCCAGGCCATCGACGAAGCCTCCGGCAAGCTGCAGACCGGCATGGCCGTGCTGGCCTCGGTCGGCTCGACCGCACCCTTCGTTGGCCTGTTCGGTACCGTCTGGGGCATCTACCACGCGCTGGTGTCCATCGGCACCACCGGCCAGGCCAGCATCGACAAGGTCGCCGGTCCCGTGGGCGAAGCCCTGATCATGACCGCCCTGGGTCTGGCCGTGGCCATTCCCGCCACCTTCGGCTACAACGCTCTGGTGCGCGGCAACAAGACCACCATCGCCAAGCTCAACAAGTTCGGCTTCGACCTGCATGCCCTGTTCGTCACCGGTGCCCGTGCGGCCGGTGAAGATGGCCAGCCCAATGGCGGCAAGGCCAAGCTGACCGCCGTCGGGAGAGCATGATGGGCATGGGTTCCCTGTCCGATTCGGACGACGATTTCAATCCCGAGATCAACACCACGCCGCTGGTGGATGTGATGCTGGTCTTGCTGATCATCTTCATCATCACCATCCCGGTGATGAACCATGCGGTCAAGATCGATCTGCCCAAGGCCAGCAGCCAGCCGGACCAGGTCAAGCCGGAAAGCATCAATCTTTCCATCGACGCGGCCGGCAACGTGTTCTGGAATGAGGAAAAGATCGACAGCAGCGCATTGAGCGTGCGCATCGCCACAGCGGCACAAAAGCAGCCGCAACCCGAAATCCACCTGCGCGCCGAGCGCACCACCCAGTATGAAAAGGTGGCGCAGGTGATGTCGGCCGTGCAATCCGGGGGACTGACCAAGATCGGTTTCGTGACCGATCCTGACAAGAAGTAATCCCCCATCGCAAGCCCACCAGGGACTGCTGCCCGGCAAGGCGCATCCCCGCATGCGCCTGCCAGGCGGGCCTGCTCCCGGAAAACCTCCCTCGCGTCGCGAGGGAGGTTTTTTTTGATTTTCAGTCAACGAGACAATCAAGGTAAGAATGATTACTGCTAATTCTTGATGAACAATCAAACCAACTCGACTATCATCCGACCGTCCGCGGTCCGGCAGCTATACGTCACCCATAATTAACGCGGTTTTCCTCTCACATCATTTTTAAAGGTAATCCCCATGAAAGGCGATCCCGCAGTCATCAAGTTGCTCAATGCTCAACTGACCAATGAGCTCACCGCCATCAACCAGTACTTCCTGCATGCGCGCATGTACAAGCACTGGGGCCTGGACAAGATCGGCGCCAAGGAATACGCCGAATCCATTGGCGAAATGAAGCACGCTGACAAGCTGATCGACCGTATCCTGATGCTCGATGGCCTGCCCAATCTGCAAGCGCTGCACAAGCTGATGATCGGCGAAAACACCCAGGAAATGCTGCAATGCGACCTGAAGCTGGAACAGGCGGCCCACAAGACCGTCAAGGAAGGCATCGCCACCTGCGAGCAGCATGGCGATTACGTCTCGCGCGAACTGTTCCAGATGATCCTGGACGACACCGAAGAACACATCGACTGGCTGGAAACCCAACTGGATCTGATCGACAAGGTCGGCATCCAGAATTACCTGCAAAGCCAGATGTCCCCGGCCAGCGAGTAATCGCCAGCCCCGGGCAAACAAAAAGCGCGCTCATCCGGGCGCGCTTTTTTCATGGGTCCATCACCAGGACGGCAATGTTGCCATGCCTCACAGATGCGGCACGGTCTCCTTGAAGCTGGCCCGTTCCGACACTTTGTCAAACAGGCGTGCCAGCTGGGGATGATCCTCGCGCCACGCCAGGTCCGGGAAACGGAATGCCAGCCAGCCCAGTGCACAACCCACGGCCACGTCGGCCAGGGTGTAGTGGTTGCCCACGCAGAAGGGCTTTTCCCCCAGGCCATCGGCCATCGCCTTCAACGACGCCTCGACCTTGCTCCATTGGCGCTTGATCCATTCCGGACTCTGTTGCTTGGTTGGACGCAAGGTCTTTTCCAGACGTACCAGCACGGCCGCATCCAGCGCGCCGTCGGCCAGCGCCTCCCAACACTTGATCTCGGCGCGTTCGCGACCGTTCGGCGGCAGCAGCTTGCCTACCGGCGTGAGAGTATCGAGGTATTCGACGATCACCCGCGAATCGAACATGGCACCGCCATCATCCATCAACAGGCAGGGCACCTTGCCCAGCGGATTGCTTTCCTGGATGGTGGTCGATGCACTCCAGACATCTTCCAGGAGGAATTCGTAATCGATCTTTTTTTCGGCCATCACGACGCGCACCTTGCGCACGAACGGACTGGCATTGGAGCCGATGAGTTTTAGCATAGCGTGTGGAGTAATGATCTCGTTCGATTATAACATTCGCATTTCCTGACAAATTTATGAAGAATCAAGCCAGGAACGGAAAGCAACGGTCCCTGCGGACCGCACCGGACGGGAAAATTGGGCCGTCCGGCGTGCCGATGGTAAAATGCTTGGCTCGGGCGGTTCGGGTTTTGGCACAAAAGCCTGCCAAAACTCGCCAATCTTCAGTCAACGCATCTCATCCGTTTTCATCTTTTCCATCATGTCCCTCTCTGCTCTCTCGGCCCTGTCCCCGCTGGATGGCCGCTACGCCTCCAAGACCGATCAACTGCGTCCGCTGCTGTCTGAAGCGGGCTTCATGCACCATCGCGTGAAGGTCGAGATTGCCTGGCTGCAAGCGCTGTCCGAAGCCG
This sequence comes from Herbaspirillum sp. C9C3, assembly GCF_013359625.1. Taxonomy (NCBI): domain Bacteria; kingdom Pseudomonadati; phylum Pseudomonadota; class Betaproteobacteria; order Burkholderiales; family Oxalobacteraceae; genus Herbaspirillum; species Herbaspirillum sp. C9C3. The sequence continues at coordinate 63,648 of NZ_JABFMQ010000002.1, read as the reverse complement.
GTTTTGCCGAGATCAAGCCGTTCTCGGCCCAGGCGCGCGCGCTGCTGGACAAGCTGGCCGCCGACTTCACCGAAGCCGACGCCGCCCGCATCAAGGAAATCGAAGCCGTCACCAACCACGACGTGAAGGCGGTCGAATATTGGCTCAAGGAAAAAGTGAAGGATGTGCCCGAACTGGTGGCCGCTTCCGAATTCATCCACTTCGCCTGCACCTCCGAAGACATCAACAACACCTCGCACGGCATGATGTTGAAGGCCGCGCGTGACACCGTGCTGCTGCCCTCGCTGCAAGCCGTCATCGCCAAGCTCACCGCGCTGGCCCACGAACACGCCGCCGTGCCGATGCTCTCGCGTACCCACGGCCAGCCGGCCAGCCCGACCACCCTGGGCAAGGAAGTGGCCAACGTCGTGGCGCGCCTGCAACGCGCAGCCAAGCGCATCGCCGCCGTCGAGATCCTGGGCAAGATGAACGGTGCCGTGGGCAACTACAACGCCCACCTGTCGGCCTACCCGCAGACCGATTGGGCCGCCTTCTCCAAGGATGTCGTGGAAAAGCGCCTGGGCCTGACCTTCAACCCCTACACCATCCAGATCGAGCCGCACGACTACATGGCCGAGCTGTTCGATGCCGTGGCCCGCACCAACACCATCCTCTTGGACCTGAACCGCGACATCTGGGGCTACATCTCCCTGGGCTACTTCAAGCAGCGCACCAAGGCCGGCGAAATCGGCTCCTCGACCATGCCGCACAAGGTCAATCCGATCGACTTCGAAAACTCCGAAGGCAACCTGGGCATGGCCAATGCGGTCCTGAAGCACCTGGCCGAGAAGCTGCCGGTCTCGCGCTGGCAGCGTGACCTGACCGATTCCACCGTGCTGCGCAACATCGGCGTGGGCTTCGGCTACACCCTGCTGGCCTACGACAGCTGCCTGCGCGGCCTGAACAAGCTGGAAGTGAATCCGCAACGCCTGGCCGACGACCTCGACGCCACCTGGGAAGTGCTGGCCGAGCCGGTACAGACCGTCATGCGCCGCTATGGCATCGAGAATCCGTATGAGCAACTCAAGGAGCTGACCCGCGGCAAAGGCATCTCCAAGGACGCCCTGCGCGACTTCATCAATGGCCTGGCCATCCCGCAAGAGGCCAAGGATCATCTGCTGGCCATGACCCCGGCCAATTACATCGGCACCGCCGTGGAACTGGCCAAGCAAATCTGATCGTTCCTCTTCAAGATCCACAAACTGAACGAATGGCGCACAGCAATGTGCGCCATTTTTCATTTATGCCATCAAAATAGTGAAGCATTCTTAGGATTACTCGCAAAACCGGACGGCTGAAGTGCCATTTCAGCGAGTAATGCGAGCAGCCAAAGCTCTTTATACTCGGCAAGGTCAAAAAAAGTGGCATGATCGCCTGCCGCCAGGAATCTTTCGGGATTTCTCGACGCCAGCCCGGCCCGCCCGCCTGCAGAACCATTGCAGAGCCAGCCGCTCCAAATGCCACCTACGCTCGCCACATCCTATGGAACGCTATACCAAACCCGCCGTGCTGCTGCACTGGCTGATTGCCCTGTTGATCATCTCCGCCTTCGGTCTGGGACTGACCATGGTCAACATTCCCGGCCTGACGCCGACCAAGCTGAAGTATTTTTCCTGGCACAAGTGGCTGGGCGTGACCGTGCTGGCCCTGGTCTGCGTGCGACTGCTGTGGCGTCTCACGCACAAGGCCCCGGCCTATCCGGCCAACATGCCGGGCTGGCAGCAATCGGCCGCGCATGGTCTGCACCTGGGGCTGTATGTGCTGATGTTCGCCATTCCGGTCTCGGGCTATTTCTACAGCCTCTCTGCGGGCGTTCCGGTGGTGTATCTCGGCGTGGTGCCGCTGCCGGTGCTCATGGCCCCCAGCCCTGAGCTCAAGCCGCTGCTCAAGGAGGTGCACTACTGGCTCAACATGACCCTGCTGGCCGCCTTTGCCCTGCACGTGCTGGCTGCGCTGAAGCATCAGTTCATCGATCGCGACAATATCTTCAAGCGCATGCTGCCCTGATGCCCTGCAAGCCGCTTGTTACGCAAGAACATTCATATTGCTCGTTTTTTTTACGGAACCCGACATGACCGCCACTTCCTCCCTCCACTTCCTCAAGCCCACCCTGCTGGCCCTCGCCACGGCCTGCTTCACCCTCTCCGCCCAGGCGGCCCCGCTCAAGGTGGATGCCGCCAAGAGCACTGTCGTCGCCACCTTCAAGCAACTGAACGTGCCGGTCGATGCCAAGTTCAAGAAGATCAACGCCGCCATCGACTTCGACGCCGCCAAGCCGGAACAGGGCAAGGCCTCGGTGGACATCGACGTCTCCAGCTTCGACCTGGGTGAAGCCGAGTACAACAAGGAAGTGCAGAAGAAGGAATGGTTCAACGCCGCCCAGTTCCCCAAGGCCAGCTTCGTGAGCAGCAGCATCAAGGCCGCCGGGGCAGGCAAGTATGACGTGGCCGGCAAGCTGACCATCAAGGGCAAGACCACCGATGTCAGCTTCCCGCTGACCGTCAAGAAGGACGGTGCTGCGCAAGTCTTCGACGGTGTGCTCCCCATCAAGCGCCTGACCTACAACATCGGCGAAGGTGAATGGAAGGATACCGGCATGGTGGCCGATGAGGTGAGCATCAAGTTCCACATCGTCGCCCAGTAATTCGACCCGACAACATCACAAGAAGTCGTTCCGCGCCATGACGCACCGCCCTGCAAGGGGCGGGCTCCCCAGCGGTTTTTCTCACTCAAGGAATCAATACACATGAAACTGAATCACCTCCTGCTCGCTCTGCTCACGGCCACTGCCGCCGTCTCCGCCAACGCGGCTGACACCTACAGCATCGACCCCAGCCACACCTATCCCAGCTTTGAAGCGGACCACATGGGCGTGTCCATCTGGCGCGGCAAGTTCGACAAGACCAGCGGTACCGTCACCCTGGATCGCGCCGCCAAGACCGGCACCGTGGACATCATTGTCGACACCGCCTCGATCGACTTCGGCATGGCCAAGATGAACGATCACGCCAAGAGCGCCGACATGTTCGACGTCGCCAAGTACCCCACCGCCGAATACAAGGGCACGATCAAGTTCAACGGCGACAAGCCGGCCACGGTCGAAGGCAAGCTGACCCTGCACGGCGTGACCAAGCCGGTCACCCTGACCCTGAACAAGTTCACCTGCATCCAGCATCCCATGCTCAAGCGCGAAGTCTGTGGCGGCGATGCCTCGGCATCCTTCAACCGCGCCGACTTCGGTATCGACTACGGTGCCAAATATGGCTTCTCGATGGAGACCAAGCTGGCCATCCAGGTCGAAGCCATCAAGACCAACTGATCTTTCCCGGTACGGGCGGGACCTGGTTCCGCCCAGGCCAGGCGTGAAAGCCGATGCGATAATGCATCGGCTTTTTTATTGGCGTGCCTTGCTTGCGATCATGGAGCAATCGGCTGCCAGGCCGCACAATGGCTCGCATTCGCCGTTTTGCTGCTCTGCAAAACATTTTGAAACGCGCTAATCTAGCGCCACTCCCCAAGGAGCAAGAAGCATGTCGTTAGCAGACCTACGTAAAGACTACAGCCGCGCCAGCCTGTCCGAAGTCGACACGGCCGCCGACCCGATAGACCAGTTTGCCGTCTGGTTCGAGGAAGCGACCAAGGCCCAGGTCCCCGAGCCCAACGCCATGAGCGTGGCCACCGTCGGGGCCGATGGGCGGCCTTCTTCGCGCATCGTGCTGATCAAGCAGTTCGATGCGCAGGGCTTTACCTGGTTTACCAACTACGACAGCCGCAAGGGCGTCGATGTAGCGGAAAATCCCTACGTGGCGCTGCTGTTCCACTGGGTAGAACTTGAACGCCAGGTCCGCATCGAAGGAAAGATCGAGCGCGTGAGCATGGAAGAAAGCGACGCGTACTTCTACAGTCGCCCGCTGGCCAGCCAGCTCGGCGCGATCGCCTCGCAGCAGAGCCGGACCGTGGCCAGCCGCGAGGCACTGGAGCAGCAATACGAAACGACCAAGCAACAGTTCGGGGAGCATCCGACCCGTCCGCAGCACTGGGGCGGTTACCGCGTGATTCCCGATCGCATTGAATTCTGGCAAGGCCGCCCCTCCCGCATGCACGACCGCGTGCTCTATACGCGTTCCGATGCGGGCCAGTGGCAACGGCAGCGCCTGCAGCCCTGACGACATCCCCATGCCAGGCAGGGCCGTACAGCATTCATCACTGACGCGGAGGACATCGTGTTTTGGGAAAAGAAGCTAGACGCCTGGGTAGAAAACATTCGCAACGTGTCGGCCCTGCCACTGCGGCTGGAGCTATGGAACGGACAGCATTACGACTTCAGCAGCGGCACGCCCGAAGTCACGCTCAAGGTTCCTCATGCCTCAGCCATCACTTCACTGCTCACGCCCTCGCTGGCCAACCTGGGCGAAGCCTACGTCGAGGGCAAGATCGAGGTCGAGGGCAAGGTCAAGAGCATCATTCAGGTCGCCAACGGCCTGGCTTCCAACACCCTCAAGGCCGAGGGCCGGCTGGGCCGCATGGTGCGCAACGTGACGCACACCAAGAAGCGCGACGCCGAAGCCATCCAGTATCACTACGATGTCTCCAACGACTTCTACAAGTTGTTCCTGGATGAGAACATGGTGTATTCCTGCGCCTACTTCGAGAACGGCGACGAGGACCTCGCCACGGCCCAGCTCAAGAAGATCGACCACATCCTGCAGAAGATCCAGTTGAAGCCCGGCCAGACCCTGCTCGACATCGGCTGCGGCTGGGGCGCGCTGGTATTGCGGGCGGCGCAGAAATTTGGCGCGCGCTGCGTGGGGGTGACGCTCTCCAGGAACCAGTACGCCCTGGCACGTGAGCGGGTGGAAGCGGCCGGTCTCAGCGACCGCATCGAAATCCGCCTGCAGGACTACCGCGACGTCACCGGCACCTTCGACCGCATTACCTCCGTGGGCATGTTCGAGCATGTGGGCATCAAGAATTTGCCGACGTATTTTGCCCAGATCAGGAAGCTGCTGGCCGATGGCGGCATGGCCATGAACCACGGCATCACCAGCACCGACATCGAGAATGGCGAGTCGCCCTATGGCGCCGGTGAGTTCATCGACAAGTACGTCTTCCCCGCCGGTGAACTGCCGCACATCAGCACGGTACTACGGACCATGCAGGAAGGCGGACTGGAAGCCTTTGACGTGGAAAACCTGCGGCGCCACTATGCCCGCACCTGCGGTATCTGGGCCGACAATTTCGAAGCCAATGCCGAGGCCATCCATCGCGTGACCGACGAGAAGCGCTACCGCATCTGGCGCGTCTACCTGGCCGGCAGTGCTTACGGTTTCGAACGTGACTGGATTTCGCTGCATCAGGTCATCTGCACCAAGGCCGGCCGCAGCGCACAGCAGCTGCCCTGGTCGCGCAAGTACATCTACGCACAACAATAAGCATTCGCCAGCCCCATGAAGCAACGGGCCTGCCCTCTTCCGGGGGCAGGCCCGTTGTACGTCATACGTGGTAAGTAGTGATGCGCAGCGAGGCTTTATTCAGGCTTGCTCTTCTCGGCAAACACCTCCCGCAACTTGGCCACCTTGGGCGCCACCACGAAGGCGCAGTAGCCCTGGAAGGGATGCTGCACGAAGTAGTTCTGATGGTAGTCCTCGGCACGATAATAGGTTTGCGGCGGCGAGAGTTCGGTCACGATGGGGGCATCCCATACCAGCGCCATCTCGGCGATGATGTGTCTGGCCGTGTCGTGCTGGATGTCGTCCTGATAGTAAATAACTGAACGATATTGCGTGCCCACGTCATTGCCCTGTCTGTTGAGCGTGGTCGGATCATGGATGGTGAAGAAAATTTCCAGAATCTCGCGGAAGCTGATCTGCTGCGGATCGAAGGCCAGCTTGACCACTTCCGCATGCCCGGTCTGACCGCCACACACCTGTTCATAACTGGGATTGGCGACGCTGCCGCCGGTATAGCCAGACTCCACCGACTGCACGCCCTTGACCTGCTGGTAGACCGCTTCCAGGCACCAGAAGCAACCGCCGCCCAGTACTGCAATTTCCGTGGCCATGATGTTCTCCCGTTAAGTTGCTTGTTGCCAAACTTTACCCCAATTCAGTGCTTCAGGTGCGGTCGATGTGAAGCAGTGTCAAGCTGCCAGGCAACCGTGACCGGCCAGCACGGCAAGACTGCGCGCGATCCGCTATCATGTGCATCTCTGCGCATTGACCGGCTGTCCGCAAGGCAAATGCCGGGCGCTTCGACCTCCAACCAGACTCCCGATGCACACACGTTTCCCCCGCGCCGAAGCGCGTCAGTTCGACGCGGCGCACTTTCGCCAGGCCCTGTCGCAGTTCGCCACGGGCGTCACCGTCATCACCACCCGACTGGCCGATGGCAGCTTGCTGGGACTGACCGCCAGCTCCTTCAACTCGGTCTCGCTGGACCCGCCCCTGGTGCTGTGGAGCCTGGGTACGCGCGCCAACAGCCTGCCGGTGTTCTCCGGCAATTCGCATTACGTCATCAACATCCTCGGCGCCGACCAGGCACATCTGGCGCAACAGTTCGCCAGCAAGATGGAAAACCGCTTCGAAGGCGTGCCCTACTCCCTCTCGCGCACCGGCCAGCCCGTGCTGGATGGCGCCTCGGCCTGGTTCGAATGCCACAACCGCAGCCAGTACCCGGAAGGCGACCACGTCATCTTCGTCGGTGAAGTCGAACACTGCGAAGTCGATCCGAAGGCTGCCCTGGTCTTCCACAATGGCCGCTTCGTCAAGACCGAAACATTCTGAACACCAGGGCCGGCGCTGTTGCCGGTCGCATCAATGAAAATGGCGCCCGGATTTGCTCCGGGCGCCATTTTTTTGCAGCGGGTTTTCAGTCTTAGAACTTGTAGCCCACCGACAGGAAGGTCACGATCGGATTGATCGTCAGGCTGGTGCTGGAGTGCGTAGTACCACCGGCCAGTGCTGGCAACTCGGTGGTAATCGTGGCATCCGTCTTCAAGGGAATGTACGACACGGACAGACCCACGGACCAGCTCTTGTCGAAGTTGTAGTTGGCACCCACGGTCAGCACCGGCGCCCACGATGAGCTCAGGCTGGCGCTGGACTTGGCGCTGGTAACGGCACCATTGGTGTACTTGCTGGAGATGGTGCTCTGGAAGCCATTGGTCAGCTCAACGCTGTCGTACCAGACGTAGGTCACGCCGGCACCGACGAAGGGGCGGAAGGCGCTGTTGGCATCACCGAAGTGATACTTCGCCACAATCGCCGGGCTCCACTGCTTGGCCTGGCCGATCTTGCCCACGCCGGCCAGCGTGCCGGTGCCGTCGAGCTCGAAGGTCGGCGGAATGCCCAAGTCAGCAGTCAGCGAAATGTTGTCGGTGAAGAAGTGGGTGAAGGCGATACCCAGTGTATCGGCGTTGCCGATGGTGGCGCCCGAACCAGCGACCGGGCCAGCGCCAGGACCATCGTTCTTGCGCAGGGTCTCGCTGGAATCCTGCGGCGCCAGATGGAACCAGCCCAGGTTGACGATATTGCTGCCCGCCGTCTGCGCCATGGCCGGTACAGCGCACGCCGCCATCACGGACAGGGCGGCGATTTTGGGCAGGAAGGAAAATTGTTTTTGCATTGCTGTCTCCAAGAGTTGCGGGCAGTGCCCGGATTTTTTATTCCCGACGTCTGGCGTCTGACGGGATTGGGTTCACGGCTGGTTACCGTTTTTTCATTATTCTGCGTAAGTTCACGTAACTGATGGATACGCGTTTTTACGCTGACGAAACAAAAAGAACGCACGTGCTATTTCGTGGAGATACTATGCCAGCTTTGTCACAGTTTGTATAGAAGATGTGAAGAGCACGACCGTGCTTGTCTTCTTTTGGCAACCGAGTACTGACCCGAAAGTCAGTACCAGAGCGGCAGACCGGGATAGGGCCGGACAAGGGAGGGACTGCAGCGACCAGACCGGGGGGGCTTTGCAAGCACGATACGAGCGCCGTCGCGCTAGTGGCGTGCAATGGCGTGTGCGCTGCCGTGGTGTTGCGGTTCAGCGCTCCAGCAGGCGCGCCAGCACACCCTGCGAATCAAAAGCGGCGCGCCGCAGGCGGTCATTGACGCCCTGCCATTCTGCAGCCGGCGGCAAGGACTCCACCACGATCAGGTCAGCCCCGGCATGATCCATGTCACGCAGCGCGGCGTAGAGGTCATGGGCATAGGCATCGGCGCTCTGGGGCATGGTACGGGTGGCCATCACTGCGGGCAGCTCTTCGCCACGGAATTGGCGTTGAATCAGGGCGAGCTTCTGGCCGATGCCAGCCAGCCTGTGCAACAGATCAGGGAGCTCGCTCACCGCCGCCTGCACCACCGGCGTATGCGGCGCGTAATGAGCATCGAGCGTCCCCGAAGCACGCGGTGCAGTGGCATCGGGCGTGGCCAGGGGAACGCCCAGTACCGCAGCGATACGGTCGGCGCTGATCTGGCCTGGACGCAGCAGCACCGGACCATGCGTGTCGATGCGGGACAGATCGACGATGGTGGACTCGATGCCCACTTCACTCTGCCCACCATCGAGCACGTAATCCACCAGGCTGTGGGCATCGTTGCCGAATTCCTCGCGCACATGCTCGGCGGTAGTCGGGCTGACATGTCCGAACTTGTTGGCCGAGGGACCGGCGATGCCGCCCTTGCCGCCGCGGAATTCCCGCAGCAGCGCCTGCGCCACCGGATGCGAAGGGCAACGCACACCTACCGAATCCTGGCCACCGGCCACGGCATCGGGAATGTGCGCCGCACGCTTGAGAATGAGCGTGAGCGGACCCGGCCAGAACGAGGCAATCAGGCGACGCGCTTCCACCGGTACCGAGGCGGCCCAGTAAGCGATATCAGCTTCGGGCGACACGTGCACGATCACCGGATGATTGGCCGGTCGTCCCTTGGCCGCATAGATGGCGGCAATCGCGGCCGGGTTCTCGGCATCGCCACCGAGGCCGTAGACGGTCTCGGTCGGGAACGCCACCAGGCCACCCTGCTCCAGCTTGCGGGCGGCATACATGATGGCCGCCGCATCGATGACCGGTGTGGAAGAAGCGCGCTTGTCGTTCATCACCCGCCTCGCTTACAACGTGATGCCGAGGATGGCGCAGGCTGCTGCCAGCTGGCGCTGCGCATCAGCCAAGGTAGCAGCGGTGAAGGTGACATGGCCCATCTTGCGGCCACGGCGCGCTTCGGCCTTGCCGTACAGGTGCAGGTGCGCACCGGGCAGCGCCAGCACCTGATCCCAGGCAGGCTCGCGCTGCTGATCGCCCTCGCCTTCGTACCAGACATCACCCAGGATGTTGAGCATCACCGAAGGCGAATGCTGGCGCGTATCGCCCAGCGGCAGGCGCGCCATGGCGCGGGCCTGTTGTTCGAACTGGCTGGTGACGCAGGCATCGATGGTGTAATGACCGCTGTTGTGCGGACGCGGGGCCATCTCGTTGACCACCAGCGCGCCGTCTTCCAGCACGAAGAATTCGATGCACAGCACGCCCACGTACTGCATCGCACCGATGATCTGCAAAGCCGCCTGCTGCGCACGCTCGGCGGCATCGGCCTTGATGTTGGGGCCGGGTACGGTGGTGGTGAAGAGGATGCCATCGCGATGCACGTTCTCGGCAATCGGATAGACCACGGCCTGACCATCATGGCCGCGCGCCACCAGTACCGAAACTTCATAGGCCAGCGGCAGCATCTTCTCCAGCACGCAGGTCACGCCCTTCATGGCCGCGAAGGCGCTGCGCACTTCTTCCACCGAACGCACGCGTACCTGGCCCTTGCCGTCATAACCCATGCGGGCCGTCTTGAGGATGCCCGGCAGCAGGTTGGCATCGAGGCCATCGATGTCGGCCTCGCTATTGATCACCAGGTGCGGTGCCGGCAGCACGCCGGACTGCGATCCGCATTCGGTGAAGAAAGCCTTCTCGGCCGTGCGGTCCTGCGCAATCGACACACCAGACGCAGCCGGTGCCACGAAGGTCTGCGCCGCCAGCGTGGCCAGGCTCCTGGCCGAGACATTTTCAAACTCGGTCGTCACCGCTGCACACAGCGCACCCAACTCCGCCAGCGCCGCACCGTCGTCGTAGGCGGCGTTGATGAGGCGGTCCGCCACCTGCCCGGCCGGGCAGTCGGCATCGGCTTCCAGCACGGCGACCTTGAAGCCCATGCTCTGCGCCGCGTGGGCGAACATGCGACCGAGCTGGCCACCGCCCATCACGCCCAGCCAGGTGGCCGGGGTGGTCGAGGGAACGGCGGGACGAAGGGTGGAGGCGGACTGCTGGGTCATACAGGCAACTTCATGTCGAGGGCGACTTGCGTCTGGGTCTTGCGGAAGGCTTCCAGCTTTTCAGCCAGAGCCGCGTCGGTGGTGGCCAGCATGGCGATGGCGGAGAGCGCCGCATTGGCGGCACCGGCTTCACCGATGGCATAGGTGGCCACCGGAATGCCCTTGGGCATCTGCACGATGGACAGCAGCGAATCCTCGCCACGCAGGTACTTGGAGGGCACGGGCACACCCAGCACCGGCACGATGGTCTTGGCCGCGATCATACCCGGCAGGTGCGCGGCACCGCCGGCACCGGCGATGATGGCGCGCAGCCCGCGCGCGCGGGCGCTCTCGGCGTAGGCAAACATCTGGTCCGGCATGCGGTGTGCGGAAATCACCTGGGCTTCGAAGGGCACGCCAAAGTCCTTCAGGATGGCGACCGCATTCTGCATCACCTCCCAGTCCGAGGACGAGCCCATGACCACGCCGATCAGCGGTTTGACAGTATCGTTCATATCCGCCCCCGTCAGTCCTTGAGCTTCTCGCCGGTGAGGCGTTCCAGCGCCTCGCGGTACTTGGCGCCGGTCTTTTCGATCACATCGGCCGGAAGCGCCGGTGCAGGCGGGGTCTTCTGCCAGCCCTCGACGGTTTCCAGGTAGTCGCGCACGAATTGCTTGTCGAAGGACGGTGGCGAGATGCCGACCTGGTAGCTGTCTGCCGGCCAGAAGCGCGAAGAGTCCGCAGTCAGCACTTCATCCATCAGGTGCAGCACGCCATTGTCATCCAGGCCGAATTCGAACTTGGTATCGGCGATGATGATGCCACGCGTGGCCGCATAGTCAGCGGCTTCCTTGTAGAGCTGGATGGCGACGTCGCGGATCTTGTGGGCCAGCTCGGAGCCGATGCGCTTTTCGGTTTCTTCAAAGCTGATGTTTTCGTCGTGTTCGCCCAGGTCGGCCTTGGCGGCCGGGGTGAAGATCGGCTGCTCCAGCTTGGAAGCCTGTTGCAGACCGGCCGGCAGCTTGATGCCGCAGATCGCACCGGTGGCCTGGTAATCCTTCCAACCGGAACCGATGATGTAGCCGCGCACCACGGCTTCCACCAGGATCGGCTTCAAGCGCTTGGCCACCACGGCGCGTCCGCGCACCTGCTCCACTTCGGCCGGGCTCACCACGGACTCGGGATCGACGCCGGTCAGGTGATTGGGCACGATGTGGCCCAGCTTGTCGAACCAGAAATCGCTCATCTGGTTCAGGACCTTGCCCTTGCCGGGGATCGGTTCATTCATGATGACGTCGAAGGCCGACAGGCGGTCGGTGGTCACGATCAACAGCTTGTCGTCGCCGACGGCATAGTTTTCGCGGACCTTGCCTGTGCCCAACAGCGGCAGGGAAGTGATCGAGGATTTGTAGAGACTGCTCATGGTGGTCTTCTCGTAAAGTCAAAAACCGGAATCGCCATTTTCAGGGCGATTCCGGTCGGTGGGGCCTTGCGTCCGGCGTAGGCCGATGAACGCTTGTGCGCTTACTGGACGATCTGTGCCAGTTCGCCGCTCTTGTACTTCTCGGCGATCTTTTCCAGCGAGACCGGCTTGATCTTGCCAGCCTGGCCTTCGCAACCGAAGGACAGGAAACGCGCCTTGCAGACCAGCTTGGCGGCTTCGCGGGCGGGCTTGAGGTAGTCGCGCGGGTCGAACTTGGACGGGTTCTCGAACAGGTAGCGGCGGATCGCACCGGTCATGGCCAGACGGATGTCGGTGTCGATGTTGATCTTGCGCACGCCGTGCTTGATACCTTCCTGGATTTCTTCGACGGGCACGCCGTAGGTTTCCTTCATGTCACCGCCGAATTCGCGGATCTCGGCCAGCAGTTCCTGCGGCACCGACGAAGAACCGTGCATCACCAGGTGGGTGTTGGGGATGCGGGCGTGGATTTCCTTGATGCGATCAATCGCCAGGATGTCGCCGGTGGGCTTGCGCGAGAACTTGTAGGCACCGTGCGAAGTACCGATGGCAATGGCCAGCGCGTCGCACTGGGTGGCCTTGACGAAGTCGGCAGCCTGATTCACGTCGGTGAGCAGCTGTTCGCGGGTCATGGTGCCGTCGGCGCCGTGGCCGTCTTCCTTGTCACCCTTCATGGTTTCCAGCGAACCCAGTACGCCCAGTTCGGCTTCCACGGTCACGCCGATGGCGTGCGAGAACTCCACCACCTTGCGCGAGACTTCGACGTTGTACTCGTAGCTGGCCACGGTCTTGCCGTCGGCTTCCAGCGAACCATCCATCATGACCGAAGAGAAACCGGACTTGATGGCGGCCATGCAGACGGCCGGCGACTGGCCGTGATCCTGGTGCATCACCACCGGGATGTGCGGATAGGCTTCCACGGCCGCCGAGATCAGGTGGCGCAGGAAGGCTTCACCGGCATATTTGCGGGCACCGGCGGAGGCCTGCATGATCACGGGCGCGCCGACTTCGTTGGCGGCTTCCATGATGGCGGTGACCTGCTCCAGGTTGTTGACGTTGAAAGCCGGCAGGCCATAACCGTTTTCAGCGGCGTGGTCCAGCAATTGACGCATGGATACGAGAGGCATGATGAAACTCCAGAACGATGAAAAAATCAGTACTCGCCAACGCGCAGGATCTTCAGCGCATTGGTGCCGCCGACCTGACCGATGGGCTCGCCCCAGGTCACGACGATGAGATCACCCTTCTGCACCACGCCTTGCGCCAGCAGCAGATCCTGGGCGCCCTTCAACATGGCTTCGGTGTCGGGCGCCTGGGCCAGTTCCAGCGTGTGCACATTGCGGAACAGGGCCGCCTTGCGGCGCGTGGCGACATTGGGGGTGATCGCGAAGATCGGGATATCGATGTTGTGACGGCTCATCCACAGCGCCGTCGAACCGGATTCGGTGAGCGCGGCAATCGCCTTCACGCGCAGGTGGTGCGCGGTGAACAGTGCGCCGTAGGCAATGGACTGGTCCACGCGGGTAAAGCGCAGGTTCAGGAAGTCCGCATCCAGCTGCACATTCTCGGAGCGCTCGGCTTCCAGGCAGATGGCCGACATGGCTTCCACGGTTTCTACCGGATACTTGCCGGAGGCGGTCTCGGCCGAGGTCATGACGGCATCGGTGCCATCGAGCACGGCGTTGGCCACGTCCGAGACTTCGGCGCGGGTCGGCACGGCGTTGACGATCATGGACTCCATCATCTGGGTCGCGGTGATGGTCAGCTTGTTGGAGGCGCGCGCCATCTTGATCATGCGCTTCTGCAAGCCCGGCACGGCGGCATTGCCCACTTCCACGGCCAGGTCGCCACGGGCCACCATGATGCCGTCGGAGGCATCCAGGATTTCCTGCAGCAGGGGGATGGCTTCGGCGCGCTCGATCTTGGCGATCATCATCGGCTTGTGGCCGAAGGGCTCACCGGCCACGTTGGAGAGCTGACGCGCCATTTCCATGTCGGTGGCGTTCTTGGGGAAGGACACGGCCACGTAATCAGCCTGGAAGCTCATGGCGGTCTTGATGTCGTCCATGTCCTTGGCCGTCAGCGCCGGTGCGGACAGGCCGCCACCCTGGCGGTTGATGCCCTTGTTGTTGGACAGCTCGCCGCCGATCTTGACCACGGTGTGAATCTCGTTGCCGATCACGCGCTCGACCTTGAGCACGATCAGGCCATCGTTCAACAGCAGGATGTCGTTGCCCTTCAGGTCACGCGGCAGTGCCTTGTAGTCCAGGCCCACGCGTTCCTGATTGCCCATCTGGCAATCGGAATCGAGGATGAACTTGTCGCCGTTGGCCAGCATGATCTTGCCATTCTCGAACTTGCCCACGCGGATCTTGGGACCTTGCAGGTCGGCCATGATGGCGACCTTCTTGCCGCATTCGTCGGCCACTTCGCGCACCAGGGTAGCGCGGTCGATGTGGTCCTGCGGCTTGCCGTGCGAGAAATTGAGGCGCACGACGTCAACGCCGGCGCGGATCATGCGGGTCAGGGTCTCACGGTCGCTGGAAGCGGGACCGATGGTGGCGACGATTTTTGTTGCTCTGGACATGAATACCTTCTGGTTGCGACTTGGTGATAGAAGCCCGCTGCCCGGCCCGATGCAGGGCCGATCAGGCGGAGAGCTTCCGCCCCGAACGCGCGTCTCGGACGCGTTCATCATTGGTGGTGCTACAGACTCAGAATCCGGATGGAACAGCCGGGCGCCGCGCCCGGCAACAGGGCGCAGCGCCGGTCATGCTTACTGCGCGCGTTGCAGCAGGATCTCGACAGCCGGCAGGGTCTTGCCTTCCAGGAATTCCAGGAAAGCGCCACCACCGGTGGAGATGTAGCCGACCTTGTCGGCGATGTCGTACTTGGCAATGGCGGCCAGGGTGTCGCCACCACCGGCAATCGAGAAGCCCTGGGAAGCCGCGATGGCGCGGGCCAGGGTCTCGGTGCCACGGCCGAACTGGTCAAACTCGAACACGCCCACCGGACCGTTCCAGACGATGGTGCCGGCGCGGCCCAGCTGCTCGGCCAGGGCGGCCGCAGTTTCGGGGCCGATGTCGAAGATCATGTCGTCGTCGGCCACGTCGCTAGCCGCCTTCACGGTGGCCGCTGCGGTCGGAGAGAATTCCTTGCCCACCACGACGTCGGTGGGGATGGGCACCGAAGCGCCGCGCTTGGCCATCAACTCGATGATGGCCTTGGCGTCATCCACCAGGTCAGGCTCGGCCAGCGACTTGCCGATCTTCAAACCGGCAGCCAGCATGAAGGTGTTGGCGATGCCGCCACCGACGATGAGGTTGTCGACCTTCTCGGCCAGGGTCTTCAGGATGGTCAGCTTGGTGGAGACCTTGGAACCGGCCACGATGGCCACCAGCGGACGGGCCGGCTGATTCAGTGCCTGGCCCAGGGCATCGAGCTCGGCGGCCAGCAGCGGGCCGGCGCAGGCGATGGGGGCAAACCTGGCTACACCATAGGTGGTGGCTTCGGCACGGTGTGCGGTACCGAAAGCATCGTTGACGTAGATATCGCAGAGCTTGGCGATCTTTTGCGCCAGCTCGTCGCTGTTCTTCTTTTCGCCCTTGTTCAGGCGGCAATTTTCCAGCAACACGACCTGGCCCGGCTGCACATCCACGCCATCAACCCAGTTGGCGATCAGCTTGACTTCACTGCCCAGCAGTTCGGAGAGACGCCGGGCCACCGGGGCCAGCGAATCCTCGGGCTTGAACTCGCCTTCGGTGGGACGGCCCAGGTGGGAGGTCACCATCACTGCAGCACCTGCCTGCTGGGCCTCGCGAATGGCCGGGACCGACGCGCGGATACGCGTATCTTCGGTGATATTGCCGGCATCATCCTGCGGGACGTTCAGATCAGCACGGATGAAGACGCGTTTGCCTTGCAATTGGCCAGCGGAAATCAGATCGCTCAGTCGGTTGAATTTCATAGGTAGGAATTCGAAGAAGGGGGCGAAAAACGTCGTATTTTACTCCAGCCTGACCCGCTCCTGACGGCTTTTTGGCAGCCTGAACAACATCCGGAGCGGCGCCTGCGGGTCTGCGCAAAACTTCACAAGAACCAGCGCAGCAGTGTAAAGAGTGACATTCCTGCCACAATAGTTCCCAAAAGATGACGTGTTGCCACAAAGAAAGCGCCGGCACCGATGCCGGCCAGCAACTTGGGATTGGCCAGGCTGATCTCGACGGCACCGCCCGTGGTCACCAGATCGGGGAAGATGATGGCCGCCATGGCGGCCGCCGGCGCATAGCTCAGCGCATGCTTGAGCCGAGGTGGCAGCTTGACCGCATGGCCGAACAGGAAGAAACCGCTGCGGGTGATGACGGTGGAAACGGTCATCAGCACGATGGCACCCCAGACATACCACTCATTCATGCTGCCGCCTCCACATCGCCATCATTACCGGGAAGCAATTTGTCGACCAGCATTGCCGTGGCCATGCCCAGCACCATGGCCAGCAACAGGCCCAGCCGGTAGGGCAGCCCCAGCGCCAGCACCGCCACTGAGCCCGACACCACCACGCCGGCCAGGGCCGGCAGACTGCTGGTCATCGGAATCATCACCGCAATCAGGGCCAGGGTGCCGGCAAAGCCGATGTTCCAGCTTTCCGGAATCTGGCTGCCCAGCAGGATGCCGATGGTCGCCCCCAATTGCCAGGCAAGCCAGCCGGGGTAACAGATCGCCGCAAAATAACCGACTTTGCCAGCGGGTTGATGAAACGTAGACGGAGGATAGCGCTGCGGAAAGAAGGCCATCGAGATATCGCCGTTGAAGAAGCCGTACCAGACCCGGCGATACCAGGGCAGATGCTCGAAGTGCGGCGCCACCGCCGCCGAGAAGATCACGAAGCGCAAGTTGACGATCATGGCCGTGAAGAACACCACCAAGAGCGGCACCCCGGCCGCCAGCAGCGGCAGCGCGGCAAACTGGGCCGAACCGGCGTAGACCAGGAGGCTCATGCCCAGCGACTGGTAGATCGTCAGTCCCGACTTGACCATGGCCATGCCCGAGACCATGCCCCAGGCCAGCACGGCCGGAATGGTCGAGGCACTGGCGCGCCAGCCTTCCTGGAAAGCTTCCTTCTCGATGCGGCGGGCGGCTTCGGAACCGGGCGCGCGGGTGCGCGGCGCTGCTCCTGAATCGTCCTCGCCTGTCTCCTTCTGCATGCTTGTTCCGTGACGGGATGGATGACGCGACCGGCGTCGGGGCGCGCGGTGATGTGTGCATTTTCGCTCAGTACTTTCATTCTACAGATGAAAGTTTTTACTCGCGTGAATCCGCTAGAATGGAGCTCTTTGCTCAGTTCTTCATGACCGAACTGAGGTCCATTTCAGGAAATCTGCAATCACTGCACAGAGGGAGACCACCATGTCCATGGCTGACCGCGACGGCAAGATCTGGAAGGATGGCGCGCTGATCGACTGGCGAGACGCCACCATCCACGTACTGACCCACACCCTGCACTACGGCATGGGTGTCTTCGAGGGCGTGCGCGCCTACAAGACCCCGGAAGGCACGGCCATCTTCCGCCTCAAGGAGCATACCCAGCGCCTGTTCAACTCGGCCAAGATCTTCCAGATGGAAGTTCCGTTCGACCAGGCCACCCTGGCCGAGGCGCAGTGCCAGGTGGTGCGCGAGAACAAGCTGGAATCCTGCTACATCCGCCCCTTGATCTGGATCGGCTCGGAAAAGCTGGGCGTGTCCGCCAAGGGCAACCAGATCCACGTGGCCATCGCCGCCTGGCCGTGGGGTGCCTACCTGGGCGAGGATGGCATCAACAAGGGCATCCGCGTGAAGACCTCTTCCTTCACCCGCCATCATGTCAATGTGTCGCTGGTGCGCGCCAAGGCCAGCGGCTACTACATCAATTCCATCCTGGCCAACCAGGAAGCGCTGGCCGACGGCTACGATGAAGCCCTGCTGCTGGATACCGACGGCTATGTCTCGGAAGGTTCGGGTGAAAATGTCTTCATCGTCAAGAACGGCAAGATCTATACTCCCGACCTGGCCTCCTGCCTGGATGGCATCACCCGCGACGCCGTGCTGACCATGGCGCGCGACCTGGGCATCGAGGTCATCGAGAAACGCATCACCCGCGACGAAATGTATTGCGCCGATGAAGCTTTCTTCACCGGCACCGCCGCCGAAGTCACGCCGATCCGCGAACTGGATCGCCGCATCATCGGCAATGGCGCCCGCGGCCCCATCACCGAGAAGCTGCAGACCCTGTTCTTCGACGTGGTCTCGGGGCGGGCACCGCAGTACAAGCACTGGCTCACGCTGGTGTAAGCGCGGCCGATCAGCGCGGGTTTTCACGTATCAACTTCAGTCAATTGCAAGCAACGGAGAACAACATGAGCCAAGCTCAAGCATCGCAGGGCGTGATCCTGCTCGAAGGCAAGGACCTCCCGGCCCATTGCCCCAACCCCAGCATGTCGGCCTGGAACTCGCACCCGCGCGTGTTCCTGGAACTGGACGCGCACGGCGCGGCCAAATGTCCTTACTGCGGAACCCAGTACCAGCTCAAACCGGGCACCGTGGTCAAAGGCCATTAAGATTCAGGTTTCGCACCAGACACGAGAGGGCCCACAAGGCCCTCTTTTCATCTGATCCGGAGATTCTCATGTCCCGCAACAAACTGATCCATGGTTCGCCCGATGAAATCGAAGCTGCCTACTACGACGCCCTGGCCCGCGCCGATCTGGACGCGCTGATGGACCTGTGGGCCGATGATGAGGAAATCGTCTGCATCCATCCCGGCGCACAACGCCTGGTCGGCCATGCGGACATCCGCGCCGTGTGGGAAGACATCCTCTCCAACGGCGGCCTGCATATCCGCCCGCGCCAGCTGCACGCCACCCAGAACATGATGACCGCCGTGCACAGCGTGGTGGAAGACATCGACCACGGCGGCGAGCCGCAACCGGACGTGCACGTCATCGCCACCAATGTCTACCTCAAGACCGCCCTGGGCTGGCGCCTGGTGATGCACCACGCGTCGGTAGCCCCCGGTGCGGCACCGCTGGAGCCGGTGATCAGCGGGGCCATGCTGCATTGACGGCAGCCTGATTTATCCACAGGCGCTTGCGCCATCCGATTCCGAGCAAGGCTGCATCATGCTTTACGTCCCACCCCGCTGGCTTCCCGGCGGCCATCTCCAGACCATCTATCCGTCCACCTTCCTGCCCAAGCCGCAGGTGGCCTACCGGCGCGAGCGCTGGGAAGCCCCGGATGGCGACTTCATCGACATCGATTTCGTCGATGGTCAGCCGGGACGACCGCTGCTGCTGCTGTTCCACGGGCTGGAAGGCTCGTCCGACAGCCACTACAGCCGCGCACTCATGGCAGAGGTGGAGCGGCGTGGCTGGCATGGGGCAATTCCGCATTTTCGCGGCTGCTCGGGTGAAATCAACCTGGCACCGCGCTTCTATCACTCGGGCGATAGCGCCGAGCTGGACTGGATCATCCGTCGCCTCAAGCTGCGCCAGCAAGACCTGGCCGCCACCCACCTGTACGCCTGCGGTGTGTCGCTCGGTGCCAATGCGCTGCTGCGCTGGCTGGGCGAATCGCAGCACCAGGCCGAGATCGTCGATGCCGCCTGCGCGGTATCGGCCCCGCTGGATCTGGCCGGTGGCGGCGCGGCCCTGGCCAGCGGCTTCAACCGGCTCTATACCTGGGTTTTCCTGCGCACCATGCGGCCCAAGTGCCTGGCCAAGCTGGAGCAGTTCCCGGGCCTGTTCGACCGCGACGCCCTGCTGTCGGCGCGCGATCTGTATGCCTTCGACAACGTGGTCACCGCGCCCCTGCACGGCTATCGCAATACCGACGATTACTGGGACCGCGCCAGCGCCAAGCACATCCTGCACGACATCAGCGTGCCCACGCTGGTATTGAATGCGCAGAACGATCCCTTCCTGCCGGCCCGCCATCTGCCACGCTCGGCGGCGCCGGAAGTGGTGCTGGAATATCCCGAACAGGGCGGACATGTCGGCTTTGCCGCAGGGGGGCCGCCGGGCAGCCTGGCGTGGCTGCCGCAGCGACTACTGCATTTCCTCGAAGGCCGGGCCGAGAGTGCCTTCGACGTCCGCCCGGAGCTGGCCCATGGATGAGATCGTCCACCAGGCCATGGCCCGCTGGCCCAACGTACCGCACTGCTTCGGCTGGCTGCGGCTGGACGCGCGCGGCCAGTGGCGCATGCGCGATGAACGCGCGCAGCAACTGAAGCTGGCCGGCGATCCGATTCGCCACCCTGCCCTGCTGGCCTTCATCGAACGCAACTATGCCGCCGACGACACGGGACGCTGGTATTTCCAGAACGGGCCGCAGCGGGTCTATGTCGATCTGGAATGGATGCCGCATCTGCTGCGCACCCAGCCCGGCGCGGACCAGAATGCACCCGCCCTGCTGCTGCATACGCAGGGCGTGGTGGAGCAGGTCGATGCCGCCTGGATGGATGAGCGCGGACGGCTCTATCTGCGCAGTGACCAGATCGTTGCCGGGGTCGATGACCGTGACCTGGCCAGCTTGCTACCCTGTCTGCATCCGGCCGATCATGCCGACGAAGACGCCCTGCTGCGGTGGCTGGAGGGCAGCGACGATTTGACACTTTCCTTCATCTGGAAGGGACAGGAACTGGCGCTGCAACGCATCACCAGCGACCACCTGGAAGAAACCTTCAGATTCGTCGCCAACCCCCGCCAGTACTGACTTTCCGGCCGGTGCTCAGCCGCGCTCTTTCAGATCTTTCTGCTCATCCTTCCAGCGCGCCTTCCATTCGCGCTCGAGGGCATCGACCTGCGACTGGTCGTAGAAGGTCGCATCCGGTGCCTTGCGTGCAATTCCCAGCTGATCGATGGCGGCCAGCAGGCTGCCGTTGAGCGCATAGGATTGCGCCAGTGCCAGGTGCTGCAAGGCCTGCTTGCCCTGGGCGGCGTAGACCTTGGCCAGCAACTCCTGCACCTGGGCGTCCGAGCGATACAGCTGCGCCTGGTCGCGCAGGTAGGCCACGGCCTGGTCATAGCGCCTGGCGGCGATCAGGGCATCGGCATACTGGCGCGCGATGGCGCGCGAGATGGGAAACTGCTGGCGCAAGGTCTCCGCCACCTGCAGAGCCTGCTGGGTCTGCTTGCGGGCGATCTTGATATCGATGTCCAGACTGCCGAAGAAGATGCCGGTCTTCATCGGAACGGCTGCCTCCTGCGCCTCCTTCAAGGCCGTCTCGGCCTGCTCGAAACGGTTCTGGCGATAGTAGGCGTAGGCCAGTCCGTACTTGGCGGCGGCCGTCATGAGCTTGGTATTGCCTTTGGCCTGGTCGGTGAACTTGGCGACGTTGTCGCGCAATCCCTGTACGCCGTCATTCTGCAAGACCTGGGTACGGGCGCGCGCCAGCTGGAATTCGGGGCTGTCCACCCGCTGCTTGTAGCGCTGCTCGCGGATGCGGGCCTGGATGTCGGCGATGCGTTCGGTGGTCAGCGGGTGCGTCATCAGGTAGGGCGGCACGGCATCGCTGTAGTTGCGCGAGGCCGCTTGCAGTCGACCGAAGAAGGTCACCATGCCGGACGGATCAAAACCGCCGTCGCGCATGATCTGCAGGCCGATGCGATCAGCTTCGCGTTCGGCGTCGCGGCTGAAGTTGAGCTGGCGCTGCACGGCCAGCCCGGTGCCCCCCATCATGGTCGCCATGGCGGCATCGCCCCCGGCCTTGGACACGCCGGCCAGTGCGCCCAGCACGATGGCGGCCAGCTGGATCATCGAATTCTGCTTCTGCTGGCCCAGCATGCGGGCGATGTGGCGCTGGGCCACGTGGCCGATTTCGTGCGACATCACACCGGCCAGTTCGGACTCCGACTGCGCCGCCAGCAGCAGCCCGCTGTTGACGCCGATGAAGCCGCCCGGCAGCGCGAAGGCATTGAGCATGGGATCACGCACCATGAAGAACTGGAAGTCGAACCCCGCCTCGCCACGCACTTCAGGATGAATCGAGACCAGGTGCTGGCCGAAATTGTTGAGGTATTCCGAGACCGGACCATCGTCGACGTAATCACGATCGGTGCGGATGTCGCGCATGATCTCTTCGCCCAGCTTGCGCTCCATCAGTGGCGAGAGCCCTTCCCGTTCGGTATCGCCCAGCGTCGGCAAACCCTGGGCCACGCCGGGATGCGGCAGCAGCGTCAACGGGGCAGCGGGCAGCAAGAAACAGGCGGCACTCACGGCAGGCATGAGCAGGCGACGCAAGGGTCGGCGGGAAGGATCAGTCACGGTTCGCTGCATGGACCAGTCATCAATGTCGGACAGGAAAAAGGAGAGGCAGCGTGCGCTGCGGGCTGCCTGCTATGATACCCGCTCCTTTCCCTTCATTTCATCTTCAGTACATCACCATGAGCACATCCGGCGAACCCGCGCCCAACGGCGGCCTCACTCACTTCGACCAGGGCGGACAAGCGCACATGGTCGATGTCGGCGGCAAGAACGAGACTCACCGCGTGGCCCTGGCCACGGGCGTGATCCGCATGCAGCCGGCCACGCTGGCCATCATCGAAGCCGGCACCGCCAAGAAGGGAGACGTCCTGGGCATCGCCCGCATCGCCGCCATCATGGCGGCCAAGCGTACCGGTGAACTGATCCCGCTGTGCCATCCGCTGGCGTTGACGCATGTGTCGGTGGAGTTCGAGACTGATGCGGCCAGCTCATCGGTGCGCTGTACCGCGCGCGTGGAAACCTTCGGCAAGACCGGGGTGGAGATGGAAGCGCTGACGGCCGTCCAGGTAGGACTGTTGACGGTCTATGACATGAGCAAGGCGGTCGACAAGAGCATGGTCATGACCGATATCTGCGTGACCGAAAAGCGCGGCGGCAAGAGTGACATCAACATGGCGCGGCCCTGAGCCGGGGCTGCGGTCGATGCTCCCGTGGATAAGACAAACGCGCCCGAGGGCGCGTTTTTTCTTGCCGGAATCCGCAGCGTGCACCTGCGAATCAACCGCGGCAGTTGGCCGGTGCAAATTTGGCCGGCAGGGTACCGGCGACGAAACCGGTGTTGGGCGTGGCGCCTTCCGGAGTGGGGGCTTGCTTGACATCCTTGGCTGCGCATTGCCACTGAATCGTGCCGGAGGTGATGGTGGGCGTCAGTGTCAGGGTGCCGCCGTCACCCACGCGCGGGCCGTAGGTGATGGTGATGACGCCGCCCACGCCACGCTTTTCCATGGGAGAGACCTCGATCTTGCTGACGTTGTCGGTCGCCGTGAAGGCCGGCAGGCCCAGTTGCGCCACGGTGAAGACACCATTGTTGGAGCTGATCTGCTCGGTCACGGCCAGCTTGTAGGGCTCGGCCAGGTTGAAGCCTTCCGAAACGCGCGCACGGGCGATGTAGTCCTGATATTGCGAGGCGCCCAGCATCGCAAGAATGCCGATGATGGCCAGCGTGACCATCAGTTCGAGCAAAGTAAAGCCTTGTTGGGGGCGACGGGTGACGACGGGTTTCATGGGATCCTCGTAAAAAAGAAAAGGGCGTTGCCAGTATCGGCAGCGCCGGTCATGCGCACTAGCGAAAAAATTGCAAAGCTATCAGGTTTGTGGGGCCATGGCGCTGATATGGCTCAAGCAGGGAGAGCGGGCTTGGGCGGATCAGAGGGCAGGCCCCTGCCGCTCCTGCTTCCTGCGCTTGAGCGTGAGGCCGGTCAGCACCACCCCCAGCGAGCCGACCAGGCCCGGCAGACTCAGGTGGACGGCTGCGCCCGGCAGCACGAATTCGGTGTCGGCGATGAGGCCCTTGAGCCAGCCCTGCACGGCCACGTCGCTGAAGATCATGCCACCTGCGATGTAGCCCAGCAAGGCCGCGCCGAGGGTGACGATGACCGGGAATTTCTCCATCAGCTTCAATACCAGGGTGCTGCCCCAGACGATGATGGGGATACTGACCACAATGCCGAACACCACCAGCAGCAACTGGTGCTCGCCCGCCGCTTGCTCGGCCGCACTGGCGATGGCAATCACGTTGTCCAGGCTCATCACCAGGTCCGCCACGATCACCGTCTTGACCGCACCCCACAGGCGGTCACTGCCGTTGATGTCGGCGTGATCGTCGTCTTCATTGAGCAGCTTGATGCCGATCCACAGTAACAGGACGCCGCCGACCAGCTTCAGGAAAGGCAATTGCAGCATCGTCACGGCAAAGGCGATGAGCGCAATGCGGATGCCGATGGCGCCCACGGTACCCCAGACGATCCCCTTCATGCGCAGCTTGTCGGGCAGGTTGCGACAGGCCAGCGCAATGACGATGGCATTGTCGCCGCCGAGCAGGATGTCGATCAGGATGATCTGTGCCACTGCCACCCAGTTCAGGTTGGTCAGGAATTCCATGTATGTCCTCTTGGAAAAACAGCGCCTCGGGTTGGGCACATGGCTGGATGACCGCGCCGTGCGCGATGAGTGCCCGCCCTTTAGGACAGCTCTCCAAAAATGACATGGGGAGCCGGAGCTCCCCATGCTGGTCTTGCGGGTACTGATCTTGCTGCTGTGGCTGGTTCAGCCAGACGCCGATTACAGCACCGACTTCAGCAGACGGCCCATTTCGGACGGGTTGCGGGTGACCTTGATGCCGCACTCTTCCATGATGGCCAGCTTGGCTTCGGCGGTGTCAGCACCACCGGAGATCAGGGCACCTGCGTGGCCCATACGCTTGCCCGGGGGCGCGGTCACGCCGGCGATGAAGCCAACCACCGGCTTCTTCATGTTGTCCTTGATCCAACGAGCAGCGTTGGCTTCGTCAGGACCACCGATTTCACCGATCATGATGACGGCATCGGTGTCCGGATCGTCGTTGAAGGCCTTCATGACGTCGATGTGCTTCAGACCGTTGATCGGGTCGCCACCGATACCGACGGCGGAGGACTGGCCCAGGCCAAGGGCGGTCAGCTGGCCCACGGCTTCATAGGTCAGGGTGCCCGAGCGGGAAACCACGCCGATGCGGCCCTTCTTGTGGATGTGGCCGGGCATGATGCCGATCTTGATTTCGTCCGGGGTGATCAGGCCGGGGCAGTTCGGGCCCAGCAGCAGGGTCTTGGAACCGGCCTTGGCCATGCGGTCCTTCAGGGCCAGCATGTCGCGCACGGGGATGCCTTCGGTGATGCAGATGGCCAGGTCCAGCTCGGCTTCAACGGCTTCCCAGATGGCAGCAGCAGCGCCGGCGGGCGGCACGTAGATCACGGAAACGGTGGCGCCGGTGGCGTTCTTGGCTTCGGTGACGTTGGCATAGATGGGAATGCCTTCGAAGTCTTCGCCGGCCTTCTTCGGGTTCACGCCTGCGACGAAGGCATTCTTGCCGTTCGCGTAGTCGCGGCACATGCGGGTGTGGAACTGGCCGGTCTTGCCGGTGATACCTTGGGTGATGACCTTGGTGTCTTTGTTGATGAGGATCGACATTTCTCTTCCTTGACTGTGATGCCTGCGCCGCGGGCGGCGCCTGGGCTGCAATGGCTTGCAGCCGGCGGCTCGCGCCGCGCAGGCTTGCGTGTTGGGTTACTTACTTGGCAGCTGCCACGACCTTTTGGGCGGCTTCTTCCATGGAATCGGCCGAGATGATCGGCAGACCGGAATCGGCCAACAGCTTCTTGCCCAGGTCTTCGTTGGTGCCCTTCATGCGGACCACCAGGGGCACCTTCAGCGAAACGGCCTTGGAAGCCGCGATCACGCCTTCGGCGATCACGTCACAGCGCATGATGCCGCCGAAGATGTTGACCAGGATGGCCTTCAGTTCGGGGTTCTTCAGCATGATCTTGAAGGCTTCGGTGACCTTCTCGGTGGTGGCACCGCCGCCCACGTCCAGGAAGTTGGCCGGCTCGCCGCCGAACAGCTTGATGGTATCCATGGTGGCCATGGCCAGGCCGGCGCCGTTGACCAGGCAGCCGATGTTGCCGTCCAGGGAGATGTAGGCCAGATCGAACTTGGAGGCTTCGACTTCAGCCGGATCTTCTTCGTCCAGGTCACGGTAGGCGACGATTTCCGGGTGGCGGAACAGGGCGTTGGAGTCGAAGTTGAACTTGGCGTCCAGGGCGATGACCTTGCCGTCGCCGGTCAGGATCAGGGGGTTGATTTCAGCCAGGGAAGCGTCGGTTTCCCAGTAAGCCTTGTACAGACCTTGCAGGTTCTGGCGAGCAGCCGGGATCGATTCGGCAGGCACGCCGATCTTGGCGGCCACGTCGTCGGCTTGCGCGTCGGTCAGGCCATCGATCGGATCGATGATGACGTTGTGGATCTTTTCCGGGTTGCTGTGGGCGACTTCTTCAATGTCCATGCCGCCTTCGCTGGAGGCCATCAGCACGACCTTTTGCGAAACGCGGTCGGTCACCAGGGAAACGTACAGTTCCTTCTTGATGTCAGCGCCTTCTTCGATCAGCAGGCGACGGACCTTCTGGCCTTCAGGGCCAGTCTGGTGGGTGATCAGCTGCATGCCCATGATCTGGTTGGCGTATTCCTTGACCTGCTCGATGGACTTGGCCACCTTCACGCCACCGCCCTTGCCGCGACCGCCTGCATGGATCTGGGCCTTGACGACCCACACCGGGCCGCCGAGCTTCTGGGCTGCCGCTTCGACTTCGTCGACCGACATGCAAGGAATGCCGCGCGGCACGGTTACGCCGAACTGGCGCAGGATTTCTTTACCCTGATACTCATGGATTTTCATGGGAGCTTCCCTTTAGACACTGAATGAATGAAACTTGCCGGATTGAAATTCGGTAGCCGGCATCGAGCCGGCCGACCAGAAAGCAGACTGCAACCCGCAGGCGGGTGTCGCATCCGTTGCCGGATGGAGTCGGGCGCAGGCGTGAGCTGCGCGGGTTGCGAGTGAATTCGTAGAATTGGGCATGTTCATGCCGTCTGCTTTAGTTGGTCTGATATTCGAAACGCGCCAGCTTGCGCCGAAGCGTTCGCATTATCCATTCCTGCTCCTGACGTGGGCCTTGCACCGTTGCGCCGTTTTAACGAACCGGCAACATGCAGTATCTCCTCAGGCTTGCGCGCCGCAGCAAAAACTTCCGAATTCTAGCACACGCCACGCAGCCTGTTGGCTGGTAGCGCTATCAGCAACTGCAAAGCCGCTGGATTACCATGTGACGGGATCAGGACGGGCTGTCCTGGCGGATTTTGTGAGAACAACTGGAAAGCTGTACCGAGCAGGTCTATCCTGCTATTGGCGCTGTCAGAGGGCGTCTTCATCATCCGCCCAGGCCTTCTGGAAGGCTTCGCGGATGCTGCGATGGGAAAAGCCGCGCTGCTGCAGGAAACGCATCTGTTTCGCCCGGGTTTCGGCATCCGCTGGGGGGGCGTCATACTTGCGGCGCAACACCTGCGCGGCACGCTCGCCCTCGCCTGCCGCCAGATCGGCCTTCAATTCGGCAATGGCTTCACCTTCGATGCCGTGACCATGAAGCTCGGAAAAGATGCGCTGATTGCCGTAACGCGCCGAGCGACGATGCACCAGCGATTCGGAAAAACGTTCCTGGGAGAGAAAACGGGATTGCTCCAGCCATTGCAGGAGGGCTTCGATGTCATCGCCCTCTTGCGCGTAAGGGGCAAGCTTACGCGCAAGTTCCAGGCGACTATGCTCACGTGAAGAGAGATATTTGAGCGCCCGTGCTTTCAGGCTGATCGGGGGTCTTGGCATGTTGCGAACTTGCAGTACTGCGGTATTGCCTCTCTCCGAGACCGCCAACACGGCGCGGCACAGAGAGATCAACAAGCACCATCACGGCCTCCAAGGCTCAGGCAAACCCTGTCGCCGCGATAGCGCTTGAATCCTTTAGGCGGGGACTCAGGAAGCCTTGGCTTCCGCTTCGCCACCGGCCAGTTCCGGCACGCCCAGGGCGACGCGGACCTTGTTCTCGATCTCGCGGGCCAGTTCCGGATGTTCCTTGAGATAGTTGCGGGCGTTGTCCTTGCCCTGGCCGATACGTTCGCCGTTATAGCTGTACCAGGCGCCGGACTTCTCGACCACCTTGTGCTCGGAACCCAGGTCCAGAATTTCGCCTTCGCGGGAAGTGCCTTCGCCATACAGGATGTCGAAGTGGGCTTCGCGGAACGGCGGCGCGACCTTGTTCTTGACGACCTTGACCTTGGTTTCGCTGCCGATGACTTCGTCACCCGACTTGATCGACCCGGTGCGGCGGATATCCAGGCGCACGGAGGCGTAGAACTTCAGCGCATTGCCGCCGGTGGTGGTTTCCGGGTTGCCGAACATGACGCCGATCTTCATGCGGATCTGGTTGATGAAGATGACAGTGGTGTTGGTACGGTTGATGCTACCGGTCAGCTTGCGCAGCGCCTGCGACATCAGGCGGGCTTGCAGGCCGGGCAGGGAATCGCCCATGTCGCCTTCGATTTCAGCCTTGGGGGTCAGCGCGGCCACGGAGTCGACCACGATCAGGTCCACGGCACCCGAACGCACCAGGGCGTCGCAGATTTCCAGGGCCTGTTCGCCGGTATCTGGCTGCGAAATCAGCAGGTCGTTCAGGTTCACGCCCAGCTTTTGGGCGTAGGTGACGTCGAGGGCGTGCTCGGCGTCGATGAAGGCGCAGGTACCGCCCAGCTTCTGCATCTCGGCGATCGACTGCAGGGTCAGGGTGGTCTTGCCGGAGGATTCCGGACCGTAGATCTCGATGACCCGGCCACGCGGCAGGCCACCGATGCCCAGGGCGATGTCCAGGCCCAGGGAGCCGGTGGAAACGGCCTGGATTTCCTCGGCGATGACGCCGTCTTCCATGCGCATCACCGAGCCCTTGCCAAACTGCTTTTCAATCTGTGCCAACGCGGCGGCCAGCGCCTTGCTCTTTTCAGAGTTGTTCGCAGCTTTTTTGTCGTCCATAAATCTCTCTCGGCAAAATGTCGTGAAGACGGGTGTCAGGGGGAGGTCTTGCTGATAGGTCTTGCTGATGTTGCTCGGCGACAGTGGATGACCGCCCCGATAGAGCGATACTGTATAAAAAAACAGTGCCCGGTGCAAGCCTTTTTCTCGGCTCTCGATTCATCCCGAGGCGAAAACCACAATTATACGAGAGCCCGCCCAGCCAAAAACTTCATAAATCGCAGAGGAATGATGCGTGGAAGGAAAAAAAGCGGCACACTCGCGCATTGGTAGGAATAATTGGTCAGCCGAGGTCAACTGGCATGCAATCGTCGTCATCGTGCACGATATTGCGCTGCGGCAATCATGCTGCCCCGGCTTTCCGCAATCCCGAACAGATCGTCTCACAGATCGCTTTACAGAACGTTCTCATGAGTTTAGTGCCTTTCAGCCATATCAGCGCCCTGCGCTGCCTGGTCATCGACGACATGCCGACGATGCGCCAGAACATCCGCATGCACCTCGGGCAGCTTGGCGTGACCAAGGTCGACCAGGCCGCCACGCCCGACGAAGCGATCCGCTTCGTGCAATCCGGTACCTATGACCTGATCATCTGCGACTACAACCTCAACAAGGAAAGCAACGGCCAGCAGCTGCTGGAGTTCTTCCGTACGCAGAACATGCTCTCGCCGACCTGCATGTTCATCATGGTGACCGCCGAGAGCGGCTACAACCTGGTAGCCAGCGCAGCCGAGTTCCAGCCCGACGCCTACATGTTGAAGCCGCTGACGGCCAGCCGCATCGCCGAGCGCGTGGACCGCCTGCTGGAAAAGCAGCACGCCATGCTGCCGGTGACCGAGAAGATGAAGCGCAAGGACTTCGCCGGTGCCATCCTCGAATGCGACAGCGTGCTCAAGGCTGCGCCCAAGTGGATCGTGGAAATCATGAAGACCAAGGGCACGCTCTTGATCGAGCAGCGCCGCATCGACGAGGCGCGCGAGGTCTACAAGCAGGCCCTGGCCATGCGCGACGACCTGGTGTGGGCCAAGATCGGACTGGCCCGCTGCAATATCGTGGCCGGCCAGATGGATGATGCGCGCGTGATCGTGGAGGACGTGCTGGCGCAGAACAAGCAGTTCATCGCCGCCTACGACCTGCTGGCGCAGATCGACGAAGCCCAGGGCAACCAGGAAGGCGCGCTGGAGGCGCTGACCAAGTCCTCCGAGATCATTCCCTCGGCGCGCCGCAGTCGGCTGGTAGGCGACGTGGCCTACCGCAGCGGCCACCTGGATCAGGCGCGCGAAGCCTATGACCGCGTCCTCAAGCACACCAAGGGTTCGCTCACGGCACAGCCGACCGACCTGCTCTCGCTGGCCCAGGTTCACATCGACAGCGGCGATCCCGATGCCGCCCTGCGTCTGCTGGAAAGCGCGCCACGTCGCTACGAGGAATCCAACATCTTCGTCTCCGCCCAGGCCGCAGTGCAAGCCCAGGCCTACGTTCAGTTGGGCGATACCATTTCGGCCCAGCAGGCCTTCGAGACGGCCCGCCAGGCCGCCGGCAAGGAAGCCTCGGATACCGCCACCCTGGCCCTGGCCAAGGCCGCCTTCTCGATGGGCAAGGACGAGGAAGGCGCCAAGCTGATCGCCGAGGCAGTCAAGTCCGACCACGAGAACAAGACCCTGCAGATGCTGGCGCGCAAGGTGCTGGCCGATACCGGTCGCGCCAACCTGGCCGAGGAGCTCATCGACGGTGCCGTCAAGCAGTGCATGAGCATCATCGCCGAAGCCAATGCCTTGATGCGCAGCGCCAAGCCCGACGAGTCGCTGGCCAAGCTGGAGCAAGCGCTGGCCAGCATGCCCGAGAATACCGGCGTGCTGCTGGCCTCGGCCCAGTTGCACCTGCTCTGGATGAGCCAGCGCGGCTGGAACGAAGACTATGTCAAGCGCGTGCGCCGCTACCTGGCCACCCTGGACCGTCTGATTCCCGGCAACGATAGAGTCGCCAAGATGCACAAGTTCCTGCGCGACACCCTGACCAAAGTAGCCCCGAAGAGCTGACCATGGATCCCAAGCTTGCCGCGATCATCATTCACGACATCAAAAACTCCCTGGGCGTGCTGGAGGGGGAATTGCGCCGCCTGTCCGACGACGTGCCGCGCGTCCAGCAGGCCCATGTCACCTGTCTGGCCCTGCAGGAAAAGCTGATCGCCTTCCTGACCCTCTACAAGGCAGACTCCCAGGGCCTGCGCGCGCAGGTCGAGGCGGTCTCGCCGCTGGACTTCCTCGATGCGCTGGTGCGCGAGCATGGCGTGGCCCGCAGCAGTGACATCCTGCTGCAGGTGGACGAAACCGACATGCCGCTCATCGGCTTCTTCGATGAACACCTGGTGGCACTGGCGCTGGAAGCGGCACTCCAGAATGCCAGCCGCTTTGCGCGTTCGCAGATCGCGCTGGGCTGCCGCAAGCATCCGGAGGGTGGGGTGATCTTCACGGTACGCGACGACGGCCCCGGCATCGGCACCCAGGAAAAGAAGCCCTCCACCGGACTGGGCATGGACTTGTGCAATGCGATTGCCACCGCCCACAACAAGGAGACCCGGCACGGGGAAGCGCGGCTATCCAATCATCCCGAGGGCGGTGCGCTGTTCGAATTGTGCCTGCCGTAAGTCCATGGGAAGTCCCCGGGCACCAGCACCACTAGCACCACAAGCACCGCCAAGGCGGTGCTTTTTTATTGGCGAGCAGCAACAGGAAGGAAAAGGACGGGAGCGCAGAGGAAAGCCGCGCCATCTGGGCGGTTCCGGGCCGAAATGAAGAGAAATTCAGGCGCGCAATGACAAACGAAGTGAACAAAAAAAACCGCCGGCAAAAGCCGGCGGTAAAACGGACTGGCGACGCTCATCCACTAACCGCCGCCTTCCGCGCCAAACAAATACGTACTACGTGAACGTTCTTGCCAATTCTTGCGGGCTACTAGCCCAGAGCTCAGGCCTGGACTGCATCGAGCTGCTGGATACCTGCCAGCACCCAGCCGCCCTGACCGGCAGCCGGCTTGGACAGGTTCCAGATCTCGGCGAACTGGACTGGCGAGGCGGTCGGGTCTTCCTTGATGAAGCCGAAGAACTTCACGCTGGCCAGGTAATCATTGCCCACCGTTTCCACGCCCAGCACTTCCGCATCCAGCGAGACCACATCGGTCTGATTGGCGACCGCACCGCGTTCCTGGATCTGCAGGCGCAGCTCGGCAAACATCTCGGGGGTGGTGAATTCGCGGATGTCGTTGATGTCAGCCTTGTCCCATGCCGCTTGCAGGCGGATGAAGTAGGTCTTGGCATTGCGCACGAAGCCCACGGTGTCGAAACCGGCCGGGATGCCGTAGGCAGGGGCTGCCTCGGCGTTGCCGAAACCGCCACCAAAACCGCTCTGGGTGGTCGCTGCGGCGGACTGGTCGGTCTTGAGCATGGAGCCGATCTGCGGCGTGGCCGATTGGGTATCAGCTGCTTGCGGTGCGGCGCTGGCCCAGGCCGGTGCCGGTTGCGAGGCTTGTGCCGACTCCGACTTGCGGCGGAACATGCGGATGACGAACATGATCGCCAGGGCGATCAGGGCTACGGTCAGGATGGTGCTGATCATGCTGGCCAGTGCGCCACCCAGGCCGAAGTGCGACAGCAGCGCGCCCAGACCCAGGCCCAGCAGGGCGCCACCCAGCAGGCCCTTCCACATGCTCGGTTTGGCGGCTGCGGCAGCCGGAGCCGCAGCAGGAGCGGCCGGCTTGGCGGCGGCCGCCTGGTTCTGCTGCATCGGCGCAGGGCTCTGCGCCTGACGGCTGGCGCTGGAAGACTGTTTGCCGATCGAACCGCCACCGCCAAGACGCTTGGCTTCGACGGCCGACATGCCAACAGACAGCGTCATGACCGCCACTATCAGCGCGACAAATGCTTTTTTCATGCTATCTCCTAGAGGATTCTGATGATGTGATGCGGTCACATCGGCCGTGATTCTGGAATGTCTGGAACAGGTGTGCCCGGCGGTATCAGCAGCGGCGCGGGCAGGCCGGCGCTGGTCGCACACGCGCAGGATCCTGCTGTCGCACGACGCGAAGCCTCAGGCAATATCAGGGGCAGTTCAGCGGGCGCTGCAAGTCCTGTCGCGCGTGGCGACGGGATCAGGCCCGGGGGGGACGTCCTGCGCGCGGCAGGAACGGGGGTTGCAGGGCGGCATCGCTACGCAGAGCGGGCGCCAGGCGGGAGGTTTGCGGCACCATGGCCAGGGATTGCATCAGCACGGGCTCGTCACCGATACCGGCGTGCGTGGAGAAGTCTTCACCGTTGTCGGCATAGCCGGTGCTGTCGTCGTCGTTGCCAGCCACGTCGGAGAGCGCGGCATGGGACTGGTCCTCACCCACGGCGGGGGCCTGGTCGGACAGGGAAACGGTCTTGGAAACCAGATGCTGGGTCGCCACGGCGGCTTGCACCGGGGCCGGTACCGAGAAGTCGGTGGCGGCCATCGAGCTGGCGTACGTCAGCACCGCTGCAAAAACTTGCACCGGTAACAGACAGATCAGCAGGAGGACCCACAAACGTTTCATCAGATTTTTCCAGCAATGGATGCGAGAAATTATATCAACAAAAATTGCGCCGTCAGCAAGTAAATCTTGCTGACGCTCACTACTATAAGGCCTAAGCGCCCAACTTCAATGACCCGCCTTCAATTGTTACACTTAAAGGCAACAAGATGACCTCCGTCAAGGACAGGCTGCCTCAGGATATCCCTGATTTGCATTGAGATTGCAATTAGTGGAATATGAATGAAAAGCCAGCACAATAATTCAACCATCCGAGACATTTCAGCCGGGCCGCCCCGCTGACCGATTCCTATGCGCATCCTCCTTGCTGAAGACGACAGCGTACTGGCCGACGGCCTGACCCGTTCCCTGCGCCATTCCGGCTATGCAGCCGACTGTGTCAAGAACGGGGTGGAAGCTGATTCGGCCCTGTCCACCCAGGATTTCGACCTGCTGATCCTGGACCTGGGCCTGCCCAAGATGTCCGGCCTGGAAGTACTGCGCCGCCTGCGCGCGCGCAATTCGCGCCTGCCGGTGCTGATCCTGACGGCGGCGGACTCGGTGGAACAGCGCGTCCAGGGACTCGATCTCGGTGCCGATGATTACATGGCCAAGCCCTTCGCCCTCTCCGAACTGGAAGCGCGGGTGCGCGCCCTGACCCGGCGCGGTGCCGGTGGTGGTCCGACCGTCATCCGGCATGGACCGCTGTCCTTCGACCAGGTCGGCCGCATCGCCTACATCGGCGAGCAGATGCTGGAGCTGTCGGCACGGGAACTGGGCCTGCTGGAAGTATTATTGCAACGTACGGGTCGCCTGGTCTCCAAGGAACAGCTGGTGGACCACCTGTGCGAATGGGGAGAGGAAGTCAGCAACAATGCCATCGAGGTCTATGTCCATCGTCTGCGCAAGAAAATCGAGGTCGGCGGCGTACGCATCGCCACCGTGCGCGGACTCGGCTATTGCCTGGAAAAGCTGCCCGAGACCGGTGCCGCACCGCTGGCAGTCTCCAGCGGCGCGGCTTGACGGCGCGCCCTCCGCGGCACTGGCCCCGACAGCCGCGCGCTGAGAACCGATGACCGCGCGCGATCCCTCCCCTGCTGCTGCCTCACCTGCCGAGCCGGCACAGGAGGCGCCTGCCGCCCCAGCCCCCCGCAAGAAACGCCGCGCCGCCCTGGCCACGCAGCCGGTCGAACGCATCCAGCGTTCGCTCTTCGGCGAGATCCTTGACTGGATGCTGGCGCCGCTGCTGCTGCTGTGGCCGATGAGCATCGCCATCACCTATCTGATTGCACAGTCGATCGCCAACCAGCCCTTCGACCGCGCCCTGGAAGACAGCGTGACCGTGCTCGCGCAGCAGGTCTCGGAAGTCAATGGCAAGGTGGTGGCGAGATTGCCGGTGTCGGCGCGCGACCTGCTGCGCGCCGATGACATCGACAACATCTACTACAAGGTCACCGGCCCCAACGGCGAATATGTGGAGGGCGACGTCGACATGCCCCAGCCGCCTGGAGAAGATGAACGCGCCACGCTGGGCACGGTGCAGTTCCGCAATGACATCCTGCACGGCAGCGACGTACGCATCGCCACCCTGCAAGTAGACCTGCGCCGCAGCCCGGCCCAGCGCGCTGCCCAGCACGAGCCGCGCCTGGCCACGGTGCAGGTCGGCGAGACGCTGGAAAAGCGCGCCCAGCTCGCCAATGAAATCATCAAGGGCGTGATCCTGCCGCAGTTCGTGATCCTGCCGGTGGCGCTGGCGCTGGTGTGGTTCGCGCTCTCGCGCGGGCTGTCTCCGCTGTCGGAATTGCAGCAACGCATCCGCGCACGCCGCCCCGATGATCTCTCCCCCATCGATTCCGGCCAGGTCCCCGAAGAAATCTCGCCCCTGGTGCGCTCGCTCAACGACATGCTGGCGCGGCTGTCGCAGACCATCGCCATCCAGAAGCGCTTCATCGCCGATGCTGCGCACCAGATGAAAACCCCACTGGCCGGTATGCGCATGCAGTCCGAACTGGCGCTGCGCCAGGAGGACCAGGACGACGTGCGCCGCTCGCTGGAGCAACTGGCCAAGAGTTCGGAAACCGCCACCCGCCTGGTCAATCAGTTGCTCTCCCTGGCACGTGCCGAAAACCAGCAATCACAATCCGGCGGCATGTTGCCGCTGGAACTCAACGAACTGGCGCGCAGCGTGGTGCAGGACTGGGTGCCGATGTCCTTCACCCAGCGCATCGATCTGGGTTTCGAGCAGCCCGATCACCCCATCCTCATCACCGGCAATGCCGTGATGCTGCGCGAATTATTGTCCAACCTGCTGGACAATGCCCTGCATTACACACCGCACGACGGCAATGGCCGGGTCACGGTGCGCGCCCGTACCGACGAGGGCGGTGGCCTGGCCATCCTCGAAGTGGAAGACAACGGTCCCGGCATCCCGGCCGCCGAACGCACCAACGTCTTCGAGCGCTTCTATCGCATCCTCGGCACGCCCAGTACCGGCAGCGGCCTGGGCCTGGCCATCGTGCGCGAGATTGCGCAGCAGCACGAGGCCGCAGTCGAGCTCACGCACAATCCGCGCAGTACCGATCCCCGCTACCCGGGCAGCCTGTTTCGCGTGTGCTTTCGCATGATGCCGCACACGCCCTTCTTCGACGACATCACCTGACATGGACCACGGCGCCCCTCCCAACGACCCCGGCAACCAATGGCACCGCACTCGCCGCATGACGGCCTGGCTGCTGGCACTGTGGTTCCTGGCCACGTTCTTCTTCATCTATTTCGCGCGCGAGCTGGATCAGGTACACCTGTTCGGCTGGCCGATCTCCTTCTACATGGCCGCGCAGGGCATGATGCTGGTCTACCTGGCCATCGTGGTGATCTACCTGCGCCGCATGCGCCGCATCGAACAACTGGTCAGACGTGAACAAGGTGAGCCCTGGCATGGAGAGTAACAAGGATTTCTTCCGGCGCCTGTGCCGTTACTACGGCCTCTACACGCTGGGCTTCATCATCTTCCTGTGCGTACTGGCCATCCTGGAGCACGAAGGCATGCCGCGCTCATGGATCGGCTATCTGTTCCTGTTCGTCACCATCGGCCTGTATGCCGGCATCGGTGTGGTCTGCCGCACCTCCGACGTGCCCGAATACTATGTCGCCGGACGACGCGTGCCGCCGCTGTTCAACGGCATGGCCACCGCCGCCGACTGGATCTCGGCGGCGACCTTCATCAGCCTGGCCGGCGGCCTCTACCTGCAGGGCTTCGACGGCCTGGCCTACATCATCGGCTGGACCGGCGGCTACTGCCTGGTGGCCTTGCTGATCGCACCCTACCTGCGCAAGTTCGGGCAATACACCATCGCCGATTTCCTCGCCGCGCGCTATCCGGGCAAACCCGGCAGCCACGGTGTGAACGTGATCCGCATCCTGGCGGTGGCAGCAACCATCCTGATCTCCTTCACCTATGTGGTCGCGCAGATCTATGGCGTGGGCCTGATCACCTCGCGCTTTACCGGCATCGACTTTTCCATCGGCATCTTCCTCGGACTGGCCAGCATCCTGGTGTGCTCCTTCCTCGGTGGCATGCGCGCCATCACCTGGACCCAGGTGGCGCAATACATCATCATCCTGTTGGCCTACCTGATCCCGGTGATCTGGCTGTCGGCCAAGCATGCCACCGTACCGGTACCGCCGGTGGCCTATGGCGCGGTGCTGCCCAAGCTCTCGGCGCTGGAACACCGGCTGGAGAGTGATCCCAAGGAACAGGAAGTGCGTCAGATCTTCCAGGCGCAGGCCGATGACTACGACCGCCGCCTGAAGCACCTGCCGCAATCCTGGCTTGACGGCCGCGTGGAAGCGCAGAACCACGCCGCTCAGGTGCGCCGCAATACGCACGCCTCGCTGGCCGACATCAAGGCCGCCAGCCGGGCGCTGTCGGCCTATCCCAAGTCGCCCGAGGAAGCCGAACGCAAATGGACCGAGGCGCGTGCGGCCAATCTGGCGCGAGCGCAACCA
The DNA here is from genome assembly GCF_013359625.1 of Herbaspirillum sp. C9C3. Lineage (NCBI taxonomy): Bacteria > Pseudomonadati > Pseudomonadota > Betaproteobacteria > Burkholderiales > Oxalobacteraceae > Herbaspirillum > Herbaspirillum sp. C9C3. Next base: position 26,410 of record NZ_JABFMQ010000002.1, on the reverse strand, counting down.
CCGGTGTCGCAGACCGAACCCTTCCCCGGGCGCGACCAGCAAAGCTCGGACATCAAGCGCAACAACTTCCTGGCGCTGGTGTTCTGCCTGATGCTGGGCACCGCCGCCTTGCCGCACATCCTCATGCGCTACTACACCACGCCCACCGTGGCGGGGGCGCGCAGTTCGGTATTCTGGACGCTGTTCTTCATCATGCTGATCTACCTCACCGTGCCGGCGCTGACGGTACTGGTGAAATACGACATCTACACCTCGCTGGTGGGCAGCAGCTACAGCCATTTGCCGGACTGGGTGTATTACTGGGCCAACATGGACAAGCTCAATCCGCTGGTCTCCATCCATGATCTCAACCACGACGGACTGGTGCAGCTGGGCGAGATTTCCATGGATGGCGACATCATCGTGCTGGCCATGCCGGAGATCGCCGGGCTGCCGTATTTCGTTTCCGGACTGGTGGCCGCAGGTGGCCTGGCCGCGGCGCTGTCGACGGCGGACGGACTGCTGCTGACCATCTCCAATGCCCTCTCGCACGACGTCTATTACAAGGTGGTCGACCCGAGCGCCTCCACACAGAAGCGCGTGACCATCTCCAAGCTGCTCTTGCTGGTGGTGGCCTTGCTGGCGGCCTATGCGGCCTCGCTCAAACCGGGCGACATCCTCTCCATGGTCGGCGCAGCCTTTTCGCTGGCAGCCTCCACGCTGTTCCCGGCACTGGTGCTGGGGGTCTTCTGGAAACGCGCCAACCAGCCCGGAGCGATTGCCGGCATCGTCTGCGGCTTCCTCATGTGCGTGTATTACATGCTGCATACCAATCCCTCCTTCGGCGGCAGCGTGGCCGGGCAGTGGTTCCATATCGCACCGATCTCGGCAGGCATCTTCGGCGTGCCGGTCGGCATCGCCGCCATGGTCATCGTCAGCCTGCTCACGCCGCCGCCGGATGAAGCCACCATCGCGCTGATCGATCATATCCGCACGCCCTGAGCAGAACCGGCTGAGGCCGGCGCGCATGCTGCGCTCCGGTTTTGGACAATTTCCTTCATCCAAGCTTCTCCCCCTGCCTGCCGCGGTCCGGCCGGCGGGGGCCTTTGTGCTTTCCTTCACAAAACACGATTTTGTTCGCCTACCGCACAGATGCGCAATGACCGAACACATTCGTTCGGCATTGTTTTATACTTTTCGCACAAAAAAACAAAACAGCCGTACCCCCCAACAATCAGAAGAGAGAGACATGAGACCGCAAACCCCTGCCCTGGACGTCCAGGCTTTCATCAACCGCGAGCCCTTCTCGCGTTATCAATGGCTGATCTTTGCGCTGTGCTTCTTCGTCGTCCTGCTGGACGGCTTCGACACGGCTGCCATCGGCTTCATCGCCCCGTCGCTGCTCAAGGACTGGGGCATCGCCAAGCCGGACCTGGCGCCGGTACTCAGTGCCGCCCTGTTCGGCCTGGCCGCCGGTGCGCTGACCTCAGGTCCCTTGGCCGACCGCTATGGCCGTCGCAAGATCTTGCTGCTGTCGGTACTGGTGATGGGCACCGCCTGCATGGGCTCGGCCTTCGCCGGCAACCTGCAGGAGCTGACCATCCTGCGCTTCCTGACCGGCCTCGGCCTGGGCGCGGCCATGCCCAATGCCGTCACGCTCACCAGTGAGTACAGCCCGGCGGCCCGCCGCGCCATGCTGACCAATGCCATGTTCTGCGGCTTCCCGCTGGGAGCGGCGTTGGGAGGCTTCCTGGCCGCGTGGATGATCCCGCTGTGGGGCTGGCGCAGCGTGTTGATGCTGGGTGGTGCCGCTCCCCTGCTGCTGTTGCTGGTGATGCTGCCCAGCCTGCCGGAGTCGGTGCGCCACATGGTGGCCAAGGGTTACCCGGCCGGGCGCATCGCTGCGGTCCTGCGTCGCATCTCCTCCTCGGCGGCCAATGTCAGTCGTTTCACCCTGACCGAGACCGGCCCGCAGGGCGACGTCGCCAATGGCAAGAGCGGCATCGCCATGCTGTTCGAACCGCGTTACCTGATCGGCACCTGCATGCTGTGGCTGGCTTACTTCATGGGGCTGGTGATCTTCTATGCGCTGGTGAACTGGATGCCGGTGCTGTTCAAGGATGCCGGCCTGGCCCCCAGGACGGCCACGCTCATTGCTGCACTGTTCCCGCTGGGCGGCGTGGGGGCCATCCTGGCCGGCTGGCTGATGGACCGCTACAACGCCAACCGGGTCATCGCCATCGGCTTTGCCGCCACCGCCGTGGCCGTGTTTGCCATCGGCCAGGCGGCGGGAAATGTGGGTGTACTGACGGTGGTAGTCTTCGTCGCCGGCAGTCTGATGAATACCGCGCAATCGTCCCTGCCGGCGCTGGCCGCCGCTTACTACCCGACCCGTGGTCGTGCCACCGGCGTGGCGTGGATGCTGGGCGTGGGCCGCTTTGGCGGCATCGCCGGTTCCTTCCTGGTAGCCGAACTGACGCGCCGTCAACTGGGCTTTGGCGAAGTGTTCGCGGTGGTGGCCACGGCTGCATTGGTCTCGACCGTGGCGCTGCTGGTCAAGCAGGCTTCGGACCGCAACCGTCCTGACGGCGGCAAGCCGCTGATGGTCGCCGATGCCGGAGCGCACTGACCTGCCAGCCTGAAATGAAATGGCCACTGATCTCGCGATCAGTGGCCATTCTTTTTGCGTACTCATGTGACACCATAACCGTTCTACCGTGGGCTGGCACCAAAAGGAGGAAGTCATCCTGGCGGTGAATATTGCGATGATGTCAGGCTGGAAGAAGAGCGTTTCTGCGTGCCGAGCATAGCCCACACGTAACTTGCCTGCTATTGACTTGCCTGGCTCATGCGCGGCATTTGCATCGTATCCTGCATCTGTTTGATGCGGGCGGCATTGGCATCGTCTTGCTTGCGGGTTTCATCTTCTTCCTTGGCATCGGTCACGCCGAAGGCATCGGTCGCACGCGTCTGGAAATAAAGCGTCGAAGACAGCAAGTGATCGTGCCAACTGGTCAACATCGTGTCGTGCACCAGCAGATCGAACAGCGCCATGACATCGTCCGGCAGTGTTGTCTTGCCGCTGGAGGCTGCGATCCAGGCGTCACCCAACAGGAACTCTTCGGGGCTCATCAGGGGGCGGGCGGGGCGGTAAGTCGGCGGCATTCCAGGCGGACTCATTCCCTTTGCCCGCCAGGGGGCTTCACGTTCATCCATCAATTTTTGCCATTGGCTCTTGCGGCGTGGCTCATCATCGATCCGCTTTTGCTCTTGTGCGCGCATCTCGACGATTTTTTTGGACTCTGAATCAAGCCGTTCCCACACGCTGACGAAAGGACGATGCGCTGTAATGACCCAGCCAAACCTGCTCACCTCAAGCAGCTAAAGCAAACGCCTCAGCTGGTGTCTTCATCCCCAGCGCCTGATGCGGCCGGCGGTGGTTATAGAAGCCGATCCAGTCGCCAATGATGCGACTGGCATGCTGCAATGTTTCGAAGCGATGTCGATGAGCACACTGCTCCTTCAGGGTTCTGATGACGCGTTCAACCATGCCATTCTGCTGCGGGCAATGCGGCGTGATGAACTCTTGCTGCAGTCCGTAACTGCGGACCAACGCTGTGTAACTACGGCTGGTGAACACTAGCCCATTGTCAGACCTCAGCAAGAACGGGGCCGTCACGCGACCCAGCGAGCCATAACGTGCGATCAGCGCTTGCTCCAGGGCCGACTCTGCCGTCTTCGACTTGCCCGAACGCGACAGATGCCAGCCCAGTAATTCCCGCGTGTGGCAATCAATCACCAGGGCTAGCACCGCCCAGCCATCGCGCCCTGTCCAGATCCGACACAGATCGGTTGCCCAGCGCTGGTCTGGTCCTGTGGCTACCGACGGCAAGGCCTTCACCCTGGGACGGAAACCAATGGGCCGCTTCTTGACCTGCCAACCTTTGATCTGGAAGATCCTTTGCACCGTGTTCTTATTGAACCCGAGCAGGCCAGCCACCGTGCGATAGCCGAAGGACGGCTCTTCCAGGATCATCTTGCGAATGGGTTCGGCAAAGCGCTCCTGCACCTTGGTTCCGATCTTGGTCGGAGAAGCCAGCTTTGCGACACCATCCAGCTTGTCTACGCCGGTGGCCTCCTTGGCGGTGGACTTTGCTTTGTCCATCACCGCCTTGCCGGTGTTTGTCGCGACCTTCAATGCGCCGGAGACAATGGCGTTACTTGCTGCATCATCATTCAGGGGCGTACCTAGTCCGGAATAGTAAAAGGGGTACCAGAATTCATTCGGCGTATTTTTTCTTCGCCTATCATTGTTATCACGATAAGCCTCCCATAAGCGGGAAATGTTCGAGTAGCGGGAACTGGTTGGATCATCCAAATCTTTGGAACGTCCGAAACCATCAAAAAAGAATCCCATGTGAATATCGCACTGACAAGTGAGCTTTTCAGCCTTTCGCGTTGCTGCAATATGTGCCGCCATTCCAAGAACGACCTTGGGCGGAGTCTTATCCGCGGGACTGATAGCGCCATCATCCGAGGTCTGGACTTCAGCCATTGCTTTCCCCGGTTTTGGCATGTTTAAATTTATTAGCTTTTATTTCACGTCGCGTTTCCGCTGAAAGCGTCTCTAACTCACGTCCGAATTCGCCGGGCTTTCCTTTTGTAGACTTAATGATTTGCTGCACCACCGGATGCTGATCAAAATCCTTGTTAACAAAGAGGGTGTAATAAACATACTGCTCCAAATCGCCATTATCAGTCAGACGATACTTTTTCCATCCTTCGGCGGCGACGCGAGCCGTGCGGCGAAAGACAGCGAACTCATCAAGTTTCCCCTGAGGATTCATGAGATCTTTATGTTTCTGCATGAGGCGATAATCGACCTCTGCGAAATCAATACGCGAACCTCTCAAATCCGTTCGGAACTCAAATTCGATGTGATCATCCGGATAAAAATGCAGCCCTAATATTCTGGTGCCGGCTCCTCCTTCGACTTTGGTGGGAGGTAGATGCACCTCCGTTTTTTTCTCTATGTATTTAATCGGAGCGTATAAGTCCTTAATTGCTTCATCAGCGTCATACACCCGCCAGTCAACGGTAAATTCTGTTCCTTTCAACGAGTAACAACAACTAAGACGGCCCTCTCCGGAACCGGGCGGCAAATCTCCACCGCCGCTGGCCCTGTTGCCGTATTTGTCCGTGACGACAAAACGGCTCAAGTTATATGGCGTGTAATTAAACCCCTCAACACTCAAGCCCTTATAGGTCGGTTCCGATGAAAAGGCATCACAGCCGGCCAATGAGACAAGCAGCGCGAGACACGGCGAGACGAGACCTGCTTTTTTCATGCTTTTTCCTTGAAACCAAGTTGGTGTGCCGTTCAGCTCGTGCCGCCGACGGCGATCCCTGGAGGACGTATATTTTTTCTGATGTTGCCCGAGATTGAACATGTCGATGCGCCTTGACGGGCGTTTTGACGATGCGTGATGCGGATTGTTCCCGCAGTGCAGGAATTCATGGTGCGCGGCATGAAGGCTGCGCGAGGCGCGCAAGGCTGGCTTGAGCGCGGGAACGCGAGAGAATCTAGAACCCATTTCATAAATAGGCGTGAGATGCGTTCTAATGAAGTGCAAGGCCTGCGGCAAATGCGATACCGTCTCCCCCAGAAGAGCAGAGAGGCATTCCACGGAAATCCGTGACGGGCCATTTTTCTTGGGTTCGAAAAGAACGACGCGGCTCAGATCGACAGCTGCAAACCCTGCGCTTCCTCCCCTGGCAACACCGTCACGGCCACCTGCATGCTCTGCTGCCCCCCACCGATGAGCACGCCGCGCAAGGGCGAGATGTCGAGGAAATCGCGTCCCCAGCCCAGCGTGATGTGACTGGTATCGGGGAAGACGCCATTGGTCGGGTCGGCATCGATCCACGTCCCTTCGCCACCGTCCGCACCGGGGCAATACACCGAGACCCACGCATGCGAGGCATCGGCACCGATCAGGCGCGGCTGCCCGGGCGGCGGTTCGGTCAGCAGATAACCGCTGACGTAGCGCGCGGCCAGTCCCATGGAACGCAGGCAGGACAGCATCAGATGCGCAAAATCCTGGCACACGCCACGGCGATTGACGAAGACTTCGGTCACCGGTGTGGAGACGGTGGTCGCTGCCGGATCGAAAGCGAATTCCTCATGGATGCGCATCATCAATGCGCGCACCCCCTCCACCACCGACAGGCCGGGACTGAAGCACTCGGCCGCATAGCGGATGAACTCGCGCTTGATGCGCACGTGCGAGGATTCGAACAGGAAATTGGACGCCTCCAGCATGCCCGGCGCCATCAGGCGCCCGCCGTGATAGGCCATCACCGTGACGGCTTCTTCCCACGGCATGCCCGGCTGCGGCTGGGCACGCGGCGTGAGCGCAACCCAGGAATCGGCCTGCACATCCAGGCTGGTGTGATCGGTATCGAGCGAGAAAGCCTTGATGACATTGCCGAAATTGTCCTCGTAGCTGCGCACCAGTTGCGGCCCCGGCAGGATGTTGACGGTGTGCGAGAGACACTGCTGCCACGGCAGTTCGCGCGGCGTCAGGTGCAGTACCTGATGCGACAGCCGCACCGGCAGCGAATACTGGTAAGTGGTCTGGTGATGGATGCGGTAGACGTAGCGTTGGTGCCGGGCAGTCATCTCATACCCCCTGGCTGACCGGTGCGGTCAGCGGCGTGAAGTAATGGCGCGAGAGATCGTCGGAGAGCATGTAGCCACCGCTGACGGCATCGCGCATCAATTGCGTCAGGCGTGCATTGGCCTGCGCGACATGGGGATGATCGTGCGCAAACTCGTTGAGGTTCATCGCTTCGAGCTGGGTGGACAGATGCGAGGGAATGGTCATGCTCAGCAAACCCAGCTGCTGCGCAATCTCGCGCATGTATTGCTGCAGCATGCGGAACTGGTAGGCCATGCCATGCGGATTGCTCACGTCGAACACCAGCAGGTGCAGCACCGGCAGCCACTCCGGCGTGCGCCGATAACGCACGCGATAGGTGACGATGCTGCTGGCCGCCTCCAGCAACCACGAGAGCGCGGCGGTCTGGCGCTGCGGCGGCAGGCGCAGGAAGTTGTCCAACAGCGCAGCCATGTTGGCCATGCGTTCGATGTGACGGCCCACCATCAGGAACTGCCAGCCGGCATCGCGCGTCATGTCGTCCAGCGCATGACCGGCCAGGCCCGAGCAGGCATCGATCACGTTGCCCAGCACGTGCTGCGCGGCGGCGGGCGTATTGATGCGTTCCTGCACCATGGCCGGCATTTTGGTCAGCGCGTGCCAGTTGTCCAGAGAAAGATGTTCGCGCACCTGATAGGCGGCATTGGCGAGCTGGCGCAATTGCGTGGCCACGCTCACCGGTGCGGACGGATCGACCACCGCAGCCTGCAGACTCTGCTGCAGGCCGGTGATGGTCGGGCGCGGTTCGGATTTGGGCATCTGCACACCCAACTGACTGCAGATCCACGACACGCTGCCCAGCATGCCGCGACTCTCGGTCTGGCCATCCATCGTGTATTGCAGCGTGGTGCGCAAGAGGCGCGAGAGATTCTTCACGCGCTCCGAATAGCGCCCCATCCAGAACAGGTTCTCGCCCGAGTGCGAGGAGACGTCGACCGTGCCCCTGATGACCGTGACGTTTTCTGCACCATGACGCTCATCGGCCATGGAGGCGTCGGGCCGCTCCTCTTCGCGCAGTACCCACACATCCTTGCTGGTGCCGCCCTGCTGCATCGAGACCACATCGCGCCGCTGGCGCGGCGCCACGCGCGTGAGACCGCCCGGCATGACCTGATACCCCCCCTGACCATCGGCTACCGCAAAGACGCGCAGACTGATGGTGCGGTTCATCAGGCGATAGTCACCACTGCGCGACATCACCGGTGCCTGCGACAGCCGTACCCATTCCTGGGCGGCATAGGCATGCGGCTGCAATTGCAGGCTTTCGATCAGACGACGACGCGCCGCCCCCGTGACGGTATGCCCGAAGACCGGCTGCATGCGCATCGAAGAAAATGCCGGCACGATCACTAGCTCATCGAGATGCGCCAGTGTGTAATCGAGCGCCGGTTTCTCGCCACACCACCACGACGCCACCGAGGGCAGCAGCAGCGATTCGCCATACAGGCGTTCGTTGATGGCCGGCAGGAAACCGTGCAGCGCCGTCGACTCCAGCACGCCACTGCCCAGCGAATTGGCGATGACCACATTGCCCAGCCGTGCGGCCTGCGTCAGGCCCGGCACACCGAGAGCGGAATCGGCGCGCAGTTCCAGCGGATCACAATAGTCATCGTCCATGCGGCGCAGGATGGCGTGCACGCGGCGCAAACCGTTGAGCGTCTTCAGGAACACCTGGTCGCTGCGCACCGTCAGGTCCACCCCTTCCACCAGCGGGAAGCCCAGCGTATGGGCAAGGAAGGCGTGTTCGGAATAGGTTTCGTTGTAGGGGCCCGGCGTGAGCAGCACGATCAGCGGCACCTCGCCCTGGGCCGGTGCCAGGCGCGTCAACATCGCGCGCAGGGTATGGAAGTAGCGGTGCGGCGACTCCACGTGCATGTCGCGCAGCGCCTCGGGCATGGCGCGCGCCATGATCTGGCGGTTCTGCAGCGCATAGCCGGTACCGGACGGACCCTGCGTGCGGTCCGACACCACCCACCAGGTACCATCGCCCGAGCGCGCCAGATCGATCGCATAGGCATGCAGATGCACGCCGCCCGGTGGCTGCCAGCCGTGGCAGGGCATCAGGTAGCCGTGCTGGCCGAACACCAGCGCGGGCGGCAACAGACCTTCGGCGATCAGGGTCTGGGGGCCGTAGATGTCGGCGAGCAGGCCATTCATCAGACGCGCCCGCTGGGCCACGGCGCGCTCCAGGAAATCCCATTCCTCGGAGGACACCAGGTGCGGCAGCAGATCCAGCTCCCAGGGGCGGTTGGCGCCCTTGGGGTCGGCATAGACGTTGTAGGTCACGCCATCGGAGGCGATGGCGTCGCGTACCTCGTTGGCGCGCCGGCGCAGCATCTCCGGCGAGAGGTTTTCAAGCTGGTCGATCAGCGTTCGCCAGTGCGGGCGCAGGCGGCCGTCGGCGGCCAGCATCTCGTCATAACGATCGCTGGCGACCGAATAGCTTTCCAGTAGACGCTGGGGCATAAGTCAGTGAGTGGCCGGGCTGCGCGCCGCGCCTGCAACGGCGCCCGGCTCAGTTTTAGAAGTAGCGTAAGTCTAACGTAAAAGGAAACTCGATAGACGCCCGCGCCGGGGTGAGCTGCCATTTTCCCGGGGTATGGTTCATGCGGAAATAGCGCGCCAGGCGGCGGCTTTCCGCCTCGAAGGCATTGACCGGGAAGGTTTCGTAATTGCGACCGCCCGGATGCACCACATGATATTGGCAACCGCCCAGGCTGCGGCCATTCCACGTATCGATCAGGTCGAAGGTCAGCGGCGAATCCACCGGGATGGTCGGATGCAGCGCCGACGGCGGCTGCCAGGCCCGATAACGTACACCGGAGACGAACTGCCCGACGGTACCGGTCGGCTGCAGCGGCACCGGAACGCCATTGCAGGTCAGCACGTAACGGTCGGAGGCCATGCCGGTGATCTTGACCTGCAGGCGTTCCAGCGAGGAATCCACATAGCGCGCCGTGCCGCCACCGCTGTTTTCCTCGCCCAGCACGTGCCAGGGTTCGAGCGCAGTGCGCAATTCGACCTGCATGCCCTTGACGGCATAGTCGCCGATCTTGGGGCAGCGGAATTCCATGTGCGGCGCGAACCATTCGGCCCGCATGGGATAGCCGGCCTCGTTCATGTCGGCCATCACGTCGGCAAAATCCTGCTCGATGAAGTGCGGCAGCAGGAAGCGGTCATGCAGTTCCGTGCCCCAGCGCACCAGGCGCGCCGGCTTGTAGGGCTCCTTCCAGAAGCGCGCCACCAGACCACGCAGCAGCAGTTGCTGGGTCAGGCTCATGCGCGCATGCGGCGGCATTTCGAAGGCGCGCAGCTCCAGGAGGCCCAGGCGGCCGGTGGCGCTGTCGGGGGAATACATCTTGTCGATGCAGAACTCGGCGCGGTGGGTGTTGCCGGTCACGTCGATCAAGAGATTGCGCAGCAGGCGGTCCACCAGCCAGGGCGGGCATTCCCCTTTGGCGACCTGCTTGTCCATCTCGCTGAAGGCCAGTTCGATTTCCACCGTCGAATCGTTGCGCGCCTCATCGATGCGCGGCGCCTGCGAGGTCGGACCGATGAACATGCCCGAGAACAGGTAGGACAACGAAGGATGATTGTGCCAGTAGGAGATCAGGCTGCGCAGCAGATCGGGGCGTCGCAGGAAAGGTGAATCACTGGTCGTGATGCCGCCCAGGACCATGTGATTGCCGCCCCCGGTGCCGGAATGATGGCCATCGAGCATGAACTTTTCTGTCGTCAGGCGCGAGGCCCGTGCGGCCTCATACAGGTGGGTGGTCTGCTCGACCAGTTCGCTCCAGTTGTTGGCCGGCTGGATGTTGACCTCGATCACGCCCGGGTCGGGCGTGACGCTGAACTTGCGCAGACGCGGATCGTGCGGCGGCTCGTAGCCTTCCAGCAGGACCGGCTGCTTGAGCTCCTCGGCCACGGCCTCGATGGCGGCCACCAGTTCCAGATAATGCTCCAGCTGCGCCAGCGGCGGCATGAAGAGGTAGAACACGCCATTGCGTACCTCGGCACACAGCGCGGTGCGGGTCAGCCAGTTGGCTGATTCGAAGGGGGCGGGCACGGTCTGGGTAGCGGTGCTGGCCGCCGTAGTGGCTGCACTGCTGCGGCCTTCGCCAGTGATGGCAGCGGCCGCGCTGGCAGCCTTGTCCGGGCGCGCCGCCGGTTCCTGCGGACTGCCCAGCTGGCGGCGGATCTCGGCGCTGCTGGGCAAGGGGCGGAAGTTCTGGGTGGGATCGGCCGGATGGACGGCGGGATACTCGCCCTCCTTGACCCAGGGCAGCGAATCCAGCGGCAGGCGATAACCCAGGGGAGAGTCGCCCGGATACAGGTAGCAGCGCTCACTGCGCAGGAACCACGCACCGCTCTGCCAGCCGAGCCCATCGTCGCGACGCGCCAGCGGCAGCACATGGCCGACCGCACTTTGCAGGCCCTGCGTGAAGACCTTCATCAGGCGCTCGCGCTCCTGCTTGTCATCCACGCGCGAATCGAAGGGATCGACGTTGCCCGGCAGGCGGCGCTCGCGCCACATGTAGTAGAACACGTCTTCATAAGCCGGGAAGACGTTCTTGCCATCCACCTGCAAACGCTGCGCCACGCGATGCAGGAAATGGCTGGTGACGATCTTGTCGATCACGTTCGGCCGGGTCTCGTCACCGATCAGGGCCGGATTGAGCCAGATCGGTTCACCGTCGCGGCGCCAGTAGCAATTGAGCGCCCAGCGCGGCAACTGCTCGCCCGGATACCACTTGCCCTGGCCGAAATGCGGCAGACCCTGCGCGGCGTACTTGTTGCGCATGCGGTGATACAGCTCGGCCGCCAGCGGCTTCTTGGTCGGGCCCATGGCGGCGGTGTTCCACTCCGGCTCGTCCGGGTGGTCCAGCGAGACGAAGGTCGGTTCGCCGCCCATGGTCAGGCGCACGTCATTGGCCTGCAGGTCAGCATCGATGGCATGGCCCAGTTTCTCGATGGCGGCCCATTGTTCTTCGGTATAGGGCTTGGTCACGCGCGGCGCTTCCCAGATGCGCCGGACCGACATCAGGTGCTCGAACTCCACCTCGCAGGGATCGACCAGGCCGCTGACCGGCGCAGCCGAGGCCGGCTCGGGTGTGCAGGACAAGGGGATGTGGCCTTCCCCGGCGAACAGGCCCGAAGTCGGGTCCAGCCCGACCCAGCCGGCACCGGGCAGATAGACCTCGCACCAGGCGTGCAGGTCGGTGAAGTCGGCCTCGGGACCGGAGGGACCATCCAGCGATTTCTGGTCGGCGGTCAGCTGGATCAGGTAGCCGGAGACGAAGCGCGCGGCCAGGCCCAGGTGGCGCAGCAACTGCACCAGCAACCAGGAGGAGTCACGGCAGGAGCCGGACTTCAGGGTCAGCGTTTCTTCCGGCGTCTGCACGCCGGGTTCCATGCGGATGGTGTAGCCGATGTGATTGGCCAGCTTCTGGTTCAAGGCCACCAGGAAATTGGCGCTGCCCACCTTCTCGCGTGGAACGCTCTTGAGGAATTGCTCGAACAACGGCGACAACGGCAGTTTCTGGCGATAGGGCAACAGCTCGTTCTGCAGGTCCTCGGCATACTCGAAAGGGAACTGCTCGGCGTAAGGTTCGAGGAAGAAATCGAAGGGATTGATGACCGACATCTCGGCCACCAGATCCACCTCGATCTTGAATTCGGTGGTCTTCTCGGGGAACACCAGGCGTGCCAGGTAGTTCGATTCCGGGTCCTGCTGCCAGTTGATGAAATGCGGCTCGGGCAGCACGCGCAGCGAATAGCTCAGGATGCGGGTACGACTGTGCGGGGCGGGACGCAAGCGGACGACTTGCGGACCCAGGTTGATGGCACGGTCGTACTTGTAAGAGGTGACATGGTTCAGGGCCACGTGGATCGACATGGAATTCCTTTACGACAAGCAAATGGTCAAGCGCGGGGCTTGGTTGTTGGCGATATGCGGAGCAGTTCTCCTGCATACCTTGTTTTTCTTACCGCCTGATTACTTTCCTGATGACTATCCTGTTGGAGCTACCTCGTTGTGAGTGTATGTGAGAGTGTTAGTGCCGGGCGAAGAAAAACTTAAACTTTCGATCCTGAAGACTAAGTTTTTCACTCGCGTCGGTAAGCACGCCGCAAGCTCACCGGTGATTCATGTTAATGAAATCCCGCAGCCGCGGATAGATCTCGTTGTCCCAACGTCGTCCGTTGAAGACACCGTAATGCCCCACCGCCGTCTGAACATGGTGCAGACGCCTGTAGGGCCGGATGCTGCTGCACATTTCCTGTGCGGCCACGGTCTGGCCGACCGCACAGATATCGTCCTTCTCGCCCTCGATGGTGAATAGCGCGGTGCGACGGATGGCGCGCGGGTCGACCACGCGTTCGCGGTAGGTCAGCTTGCCCAGCGGCAGCGCATGTTCCTGGAACACCGTGCGGACCGTTTCCAGATAGAACTCCGCCGGCAGGTCGGCCATGGCGAAATACTCTTCGTAGAAATCCCTGATCTGTGCCGCCTGCGCCTGCTCGCCCTCGACCAGATGATGATAGAGCTTGCGGAAAGCCTCGATGTGGCGGTTCAGGTTCATGTTCATGAAGGCGCCCAGCTGCACGAAGCCCGGATAGACACGCCGCCCGGCCCCGACATGGCGCGCCGGAACGGTGCTGATCATGTTCTTTTCGAACCAGCTGATCGGCTTGCTCTTGGCCAGCGCGTTGACCGCGGTCGGATTGACCCGGGTATCGAGCGGCCCGGCCATCAGGGTCAGGGTGCGCGGCTGCGCGGGGTGATTGTCCTCGGCCATGATCGAGGTGGCAGTCAGTGCGGCCACCGTGGGCTGGCACACGGCCAGCAGATGCGCGCCGGGACCGAGCACCGCGAGAAAATCGATGACATGGGAAACGTATTCATCCAGACCAAAGCGACCATGCTCCAGGGCAACATCGCGCGCATTGCGCCAGTCGGTGATGTAGACATCATGGTCACGCAGGAGCGTCCTGACGGTCCCGCGCAGCAGCGTGGCGAAGTGGCCCGACATCGGCGCCACCACCAGCACCTTGGGTTGGGCATCCGAGGTTTCCTTGCGGAAACGCAGCAGGCCACAGAAGGGCGTGGCGCTGATTTCCTCCTCGTGCACCGCAATTGTGCGCCCACCATCGACCACCTCGACGATGTCGAAGGGCGGGCGTGCATGGGTCAACTGGGTGCGCGCAAAGACCTCGCAGGCCGAGGCCATCTTGCGCAGGGCCGGATTGACCGGCATGCCGGGCCAGGTCGCTCCCAGCAGGGGCGCCATCATGCGGGCACAGGCCCGCAGCGGATCGGTGGCGTCGGCGTAGTTCTGGTAGAGCTGATAGGTATTGATCATGAAGCGCCGCCCTCGGTTGTCTCTTTTTGGTGTCCGCTCGCCCCGCCATCGATGCAATTGTCGTGCCATTGATGGTGACGCAAGCCCCGCGCGGACGGCATTTGTGCAATGCCGGATGCGCCAGATGGCTGCGCACATCACCTCGCGCACGCTCGATCGACTTTTCCCGCGAGCTGGCACAAGCCTTGCAAGTAGCGGTAGGCGGTCCGCTCCGGTGGCCCGTGTCCGCCCCGAGCGCAGACGGTGCGGACGATGAAGATGATGAACAAGACACCGCCGCTCACGCGGCCGCGTGCCCAAAGTCAACCTGCACAAAACAGATAAGGGACTGACATGCCTAAGACGACTTTGCGCATCACCAGCAAGAACTACTCCTCGTGGTCCCTGCGCGGCTGGCTCATGGCCAGGTTCGCCGGGCTCTCTTTCGAGGAAGACATCGTACCGCCGGACGATCCGTCGGCACGGGCAGAGATCCTGCTGCTGTCTTCCTCCATCCTGGTACCCAGCCTGCACCATGGCGACGTACTGGTATGGGATACGCTGGCCATTGCCGAATATCTCAACGAAATCCGCCCCGGTGCAAAGCTGCTGCCGGCCGACCTCGCCGCCCGTGCGCATTGCCGCTCGGTATGCGGTGAAATGCACTCGGGCTTCTCGGCCCTGCGCGCAGCGCTGCCGATGAATCTCAAGGGCCACTTCCCCAACTTCAAGGTGTGGTCCCGCGCCGAAGCCGACATCGTACGCATCACCACCATCTGGAAGGAATGCCTGGCCAAGTATGGCGGCCCCTTCCTGTTCGGCGAACAGCGCACCATGGCCGATGCCATGTACGCGCCCGTGGTGACGCGCTTCATGACCTATGACGTCAAGCTCGATCCGATCTGCACCGCCTATGCCAAGCGCATCATGGCCATGCCGGAGATGCAGGAATGGATCGCGGCAGCCAAAAAGGAACCGGAGGATATCGACGAACTGGACGTGGAATTCTAGGGCGCAGAAGCATCAGCACCAATGAGCAAAGGCAGCAAAGTCGCGCCCGTTTTTTGTCGCAGGCCCATGGCGGGAGACCGCAGAAAGGATGGATGTGATGAATACCGTAGCTGATCCAAGCGTACTGGCGCAAAACACCTTCTCGCATGTGAGCGAGGGCGACACGCCCTATGAAACCGGCGGTCTGCGCGACTTCTTCCTGTATCGCGACCTGGGCATTGCCGCCGCTACCGGCGGCCAGGTGGTGGCCCAGCTGGTCAAGGCCAACATGGCGCCCCAGACGGGTACCGGGTGGCACCGACACGAAGCCAACTTCCATATCGTCATCATGTTGAAAGGCTGGGCGCGCTTCATGTATGAAACCGAGGTCACGCTGGTCAAGGCGGGCGATTGCGTGCACCAGCGACCGGGCATCGTGCACTTCCTGTTCGACTATTCGCCCGACATGGAATATCTCGAAATCGTTAGTCCGGCCGACTTCAAGACCATCGATATGCCGGCCCCCTGTGCGGTTCCCGCAGCCACGCCATGGAATAACTGAAGCCGCTGCGGGTCTGCGTTTGATGGCAGCAGACCCGCACGGGCGAGGAGCAAAAGCATGCAATTTTCCTCTGTCAAAAATTTCAAGCCTCTGTTAGTCTTTCTTCATGCACGCTGGCTCTGGCGTGCAGGTGCAGTTCCTTAGCGCCATCGCTTCATGCCGTACCCACGCTGTAGTTTTGCCGTACCCACCGCCTCTGTTTTCGTTACAACCCACTTAGAAAGATTCCCGCTCCCCACGGGAACACGAAGCAAATCTATGGCACATTTTTTTGATGAGATGTATTCAGGAGGCGCCGGCAGCGAAGCAGGTCAAGTGCGTCAGCACTATGCAGAATTCGCCAGCTGGCTTTCCGCGCAATCGCCGGAAATCATCGCCCGCAAACGTGCCGAATCCGACCTGATCTTCCGCCGCGTCGGCATTACCTTTGCCGTCTATGGAAACGATGCCGGCACCGAGCGCCTGATCCCCTTCGACATCATCCCGCGCATCATCCACAAGGCCGAATGGGCCAAACTGGAAGCGGGACTGGTCCAGCGCGTCAAGGCGCTCAACATGTTCATCCACGACATCTACCACGAGCAGAAGATCGTCAAGGCCGGCATCATCCCGCCCGAGCAGATCTTCCAGAACGCCCAGTACCGGCGCGAGATGCAGGATGTGAACGTGGTCAACGACATCTACGCCCACATCGCGGGTGTCGATATCGTGCGCGCGGGCGAAGGTGAATTCTACGTCCTGGAAGACAATCTGCGCGTGCCGTCCGGAGTCTCCTACATGCTGGAGAACCGCAAGA
Source organism: Herbaspirillum sp. C9C3 (assembly GCF_013359625.1). Classification (NCBI taxonomy): domain Bacteria; kingdom Pseudomonadati; phylum Pseudomonadota; class Betaproteobacteria; order Burkholderiales; family Oxalobacteraceae; genus Herbaspirillum; species Herbaspirillum sp. C9C3. The sequence goes on along the minus strand of NZ_JABFMQ010000002.1, from coordinate 10,024 downwards.
TGATGATGCGGCTCTTCCCCGACCTCTTCAAGCGCCACAAGATCGCGCCGGTCGATCACTATCCCGACCTGCTGCTGGACAACCTGCGTTCGGTGGCCCCGGCCGGGGTGACCGATCCGACCGTGGTGGTGATGACTCCCGGCATGTACAACTCGGCCTACTTCGAGCATGCCTTCCTGGCCCAGCAGATGGGGGTGGAACTGGTGGAGGGGCAGGATCTGTTCGTCAAGGACAACGTGGTCTACATGCGCACCACGCGCGGCCCCAAGCGGGTCGACGTGATCTATCGCCGCATCGACGACGACTTCCTCGATCCGCTGGCCTTCCGTCCCGATTCGGCCCTCGGTGTGCCGGGCCTGCTGCAGGCCTATCGCGCCGGCAAGGTGACGCTGACCAATGCCATCGGTACCGGCGTGGCCGACGACAAGTCGATCTATCCGTATGTGCCGGACATGGTGCGCTTCTATCTGACCGAAGAGCCCATCCTCAACAACGTACCGACTTACCAGTGCCGCAAGAAGGAAGATCTCTCCTACACCCTGGCCAATCTGGAAAAGCTGGTGGTCAAGGAAGTGCACGGTGCTGGTGGCTACGGGATGCTGGTCGGCCCGGCCTCCACCAAACAGGAAATCGAGGACTTCCGCGCGCGCATCATCGCCAAACCCGATGGCTACATCGCCCAGCCCACGCTGGCCCTGTCGGTGTGCCCGACCTATGTGGAGTCCGGCATCGCGCCGCGCCACCTGGATCTGCGTCCCTTCGTCTTGTCGGGCAAGCAGATCACCATGGTCAAGGGCGGCTTGACGCGCGTGGCCTTGAAGGAAGGCTCGCTGGTGGTGAATTCGTCGCAAGGCGGCGGCACCAAGGACACCTGGATTCTGGAGAAATAAGATGCTCAGCCGTACCGCCGATCACCTCTTCTGGATGGCCCGCTACACCGAGCGCGCCGAGAACACCGCCCGCATGCTGGACGTGCACGTACAGACCGCGCTGCTGCCGCAATCGGTGGATGACGCCGAGCAGGGCTGGCGTGCCGTGCTGGGCATCTCGGAACTGCTCTATGGCTACAACCAGAAATACGACAAGCTCACGCAAAAGGATGTCATCGACTTCATGGTGCGTGACCCCAACAATCCGTCCTCGATCGCCTCCTGCCTGCGCCAGGCGCGCGAGAATGCGCGCGCCGTGCGCGGCGCGCTGACCACCGAAGCCTGGGAGATCCAGAACGCCACCTGGATCAAGATGCAGTCCTACCTGCAAACCAATGCGCTGGAACAGAACCCCAGCGACTTCTTCGAATGGGTCAAGCATCGTTCGCATCTCTCGCGCGGTGTCACCATCGGCACCATGCTGGAGGACGAGGCCTTCCACTTCATCCGCCTGGGCACCTTCCTGGAACGTGCCGACAATACGGCGCGCATCATCGATGTCAAGTTCCACGGCACCAAGGAAGCGCAGTCGCAGAAGCTCAATGGCCAGTCGCAGTCGCAAAGCCAGGCCGCCCGCGATGAAGCAGGACAGCTGGACTTCTACTACTGGGCGGCGATCCTGCGTTCGGTGTCGGGCTTCGAGATCTACCGCAAGGTCTACCGCGACGTCATCACGCCTGAACGGGTGGCCGAGCTGCTGATCCTGCGCGCGGACATGCCGCGTTCGCTCTTGGCCTGCATGGGCAACGTGATCTCCAACCTGCACCATGTGCGCAACGATGTCTCGGCCGATACCGAGCGCTTTGCCGGCAAGCTCCACGCCGACCTGAAGTTCGCCCGCATCGAGGAAATCCTGGAGGCCGGATTGCACGATACGCTCACCGAGTTCCTGGAGCGCATCTTCGAGCTGGGCAATCGCATCAGCCGCGATTTTCTTGTTCCTTTGGCAGCGTAAGCCGCTCCGGCTGTGCCTGGCGCGCAAGAAAGAAGCACAGCCGCTGTCATCTTTTCGGGAAACAGGCCGTTACTGTAGGTACGTCACGACAGATGCCCCCGGCGCGCACGCTCTGGCGCCGGGCCTTACGGTAAAATCCGGCTTTCCGTTTCCACGTATCACGTTGCCATCATGACCTACTGCGTAGCCATGCGCCTCAACAGCGGCCTGGTGTTCCTGTCCGATTCGCGCACCAATGCGGGAGTGGACCACATCGGGACCTTCCGCAAGATGAGTGTTTACGAAAATCCGGGCGACCGCGTGATGGTCTTGATGACCGCCGGCAACCTGTCGATTTCGCAATCCATCCGCCAGATGCTCACCGAGCGCACCAATGCCGAGGGACGCAGCATCTGGACCGCCACCACCATGTACGAAGCCGCGCAGATCCTGGGCGACGCCATTCGCGCCGTGCATGACCGCGAAGCCGCCGAGCTGAGCAAGTTCGGTATCGATTTCAACGTCAGCATCATCTTTGGCGGACAGATCCGTGGCGAGCGTTGCCGCCTGTTCCAGATGTATTCCGCAGGCAACTTCATCGAATCGCACGATGAGAACACCTACTTCCAGATCGGCGAATCCAAGTACGGCAAGCCCATCATCGACCGCGTGGTCACCCCCCAGACCTCGCTGGACGAGGCGGCCAAGTGTGCGCTCATCTCCATGGATTCGACCTTGAAGTCCAACATCTCGGTGGGCCTGCCGCTGGACCTGCTGGTCTACGAAAGCGAAGACCTGGCCGTGACGCGCTTCGTCACCATCGATGAGCAGAACCAGTATTTCCAGATGATCCGGCGCAGCTGGGGTTCGCAATTGAAGCGCGTCTTCGAGGCCATCGATGATCCGGTCTGGGATGCCCCACCGGAAGACACCCTCAATGTGCTCTCGACGGCCACCGACATCAGCGAGCCGGTGCGCGTGCCGCCGCCGAATGGCGTGGCGAGGGGACTGCAGGCGGTGCCGCGGCAGATCCTGGCCGAACAGGATGGGGATGTCGGGCAGGCGAGCTGAACTGTTAGATTTTTCTTTTTGGAAACTTAGTTTTTGTTTTGACAAAACTAAGTTAAAACCAAGTTTTCATCTGGCGGGAAATGTTCTGCCGGAAATAAAAAAGGCTGCATTCCGAAGAATGCAGCCTTTTAAACTTTGTAAATCCTTAAAAGGATTTACATGATTTTCATGGCTTTGCCTGTCCGGCTTAGCGCACGATGGTCTGCGCTTCGCCTTCGGCGCGGGCGCGGATGGTACCGATACGGTAGACGGTTTCACCAGCGGCCTTCAGGTGAGCTTCAGCAGCGTCAGCGTTTTCCCGGGAGACGATCACGGTCATGCCGATGCCACAGTTGAAGACGCGGTGCATTTCCGCATCGGCCACGCCACCGTGCTGCTGCAGCCAGGTGAACAGCGGCGGCATGGTCCAGGACTTGGCATCCAGTTCAGCGGTCAGGTGATCCTGCAGCACGCGCGGGATGTTCTCGACCAGGCCGCCACCGGTGATGTGGACCATGCCCTTGACTTCCAGCTTCTCCATCAGCGACAGCAGCGGCTTGACGTAGATGCGGGTCGGGGCCATCAGTACATCGGCCAGCTTGCGGCCGTGGAAATCGGCGTCCAGGTCCGGCTTGGCCACCTCCAGGATCTTGCGCACCAGCGAATAACCGTTGGAATGCGCACCCGACGAGGCCAGGCCCAGCACCACGTCGCCCGGGGCAATCTTGGTGCCGTCGATGATCTTGGACTTTTCCACCGCGCCCACGGCAAATCCTGCCAGATCGTATTCACCATCGGGGTACATGCTGGGCATTTCAGCGGTTTCACCGCCGATCAGGGCGCAGCCGGCCTGTTCGCAACCGGCGGCGATGCCCTTGATGACATCGGTGGCCGAGGGCACGTCCAGCTTGCCGCAGGCAAAGTAATCCAGGAAGAACAGCGGCTCGGCGCCCTGCACCAGGATGTCGTTGACGCTCATGGCCACCAGGTCGATACCAACCGTATCGTGACGATTGAGGTGGAAGGCCAGCTTGAGCTTGGTGCCCACGCCGTCGGTACCGGAGACCAGCACCGGCTCCTTGTACTTCTTGCTGATCTCGAACAGGGCACCGAACCCGCCAATGCCGCCCAGCACGCCTTCGCGGGTGGTGCGCTTGGCGAACGGCTTGATCGCTTCGACCAGGGCGTCACCGGCATCGATATCGACGCCAGCGTCACGGTAGGAGAGGGAGACATTGGAAGGTGAAGTCATGATGAAATATTGCCAGTGAAGACGGTAAAATAGGGGATTCAGGGGCGAAGCCGCCCTGCCAAGCCGTGATTTTAACAAAACCGACACTCCCGAACTCCGAATCCATGCCTTTTTCTTTATCCGAAGAGCAAAAACAGAACCTGGCGTGGCTCATTGTCGGCATTTTGCTATTGACGCTGCTGGTGGCGCTGGGGCCGATGCTGTCCCCCTTTGTTGCCGCCGGCATCATCGGTTATGCGCTCAACCCCGGCGTGGACTGGATCGCCAGCCGTCGCATCGGTCCGGTCCGCATCCCGCGTTTCGTGGGCGTGACGATCATGGTGTTGCTGCTGATCCTGGCCGGCCTGGCCCTGGTGCTGATCGTGGTACCGCTGGTGCTGCGCCAGATCCCGCTGCTGCAGGCCCAGATACCGCCGCTGCTGGACAAGTTGAATGCCTTCCTCTCGCCGCGCCTGCACCAGCTGGGTATCGACGTGCGACTGGACCTGGCCGGCATCAAGGCCTTGCTCACGCAACAGATCAGCACCAGCGGCGACGAGCTGTGGAGTTCGGTGCTGGCCTCGGCCAAGGTAGGCGGCACGGCGCTGCTGGCCTGGCTGGCCAATCTGCTGTTCGTGCCGATGGTGCTGTTTTACCTGCTGCAGGACTGGCATCCCTTCCAGAAACGCCTGCAGATCCTGATCCCGCGCCGCTGGGCCGGTCGCGTCAACACCATGGCGACCGAGGTCGACAGTCTGCTGGGACAGTACCTGCGTGGACAATTGCTGGTGATGCTGGTGCTGGCGGTCTATTATTCGGTTGCGCTCAGCGTCGCCGGATTCGACAGCGCCCTTCCCGTGGGCGTGTTGACGGGCCTGCTGGTGTTCATCCCCTACGTGGGTTTTGGTCTCGGGCTGGTGCTGGCGATACTGGCGGCCATCCTGCAATTCGATGGTGCCATCGGCCTGTTGTGGGTAGCCCTGATTTATGGCGTGGGACAGGTGCTGGAAAGCTTCATCCTCACGCCCAAGCTGGTGGGCGAGCGTATCGGCCTGCATCCGCTGGTGGTGATTTTCGCCTTGCTGGCCTTCGGCCAGTTGTTCGGCTTCGTCGGCGTGCTGCTGGCGCTGCCGGCCTCGGCCATTGTCTCGGTGATCGCCATCCATGTGCGGCGCGAGTATCTGGCCAGCAATTTTTACAACCGTTGAAGAGTCTATGATTGATCACAGCCCCCCCTGCCCTTGCAGGACGCTGCGCAGGCCCGGGCGCTTGGCGCCGTCCTGCATTAACTGGCTGCCATACCCTGACAGCCGCCGTAGCTGATACACGCCGATGAAACAGATTCCGCTCGATTTGAGCGCGGACCAGCCGCAAAGCTTCGACAGCTTCGTGACCGGCCGCAATGCAGAACTGCTGGAGCGCTTGAAGCTGCTGGCCACGGCCGGCGCGGAGCAATCCGCCCAGCGCGGCAGCGCCAGCACCGACCGCTTCATCTACCTCTGGGCCGAAGCCGGTGCCGGCAAGACCCACCTGCTGCATGCCCTGGCCACCAAGGCCGGACAGGAAGGCCAGCGCGCACGCCTGATCGGTGCCGACTCTCCCGACGCCGCCTTCGACTATCACCCGCAGACCAGTCACTACCTGCTCGACGATGTCGATCAGCTGTTCGAGGAACAGCAGATCGCTGCCTTCAACCTGTTCAACCAGATCCGCGAACAGGGCGGCTGCATGGTCTGCACCGGCACCCTGCCACCGACCCGCCTGGAGTTGCGCGAAGACCTGCGCACCCGGCTCGGCTGGGGCCTGATCTACCAGGTGCATGACCTGTCGGACGACGAGAAGATCGCCGCCCTGCTGCAGATCACCCTGGACCGCGGCCTGGAGATCCCTCCCGCCGTGATGATGTACATGCTCACCCACTACCGACGCGACATGCCCTCGCTGTCGCGCATGCTCGACGCGCTGGACCGCTACTCGCTGGCCACCAAGCGCGCCATCACCCTGCCCTTGCTACGCGAACTGTTACAACAGGAATCCGAAGAACAATGAACCTCGCCCTTTTCGATCTCGACCATACCCTGCTGCCGCTCGACTCCGACCACGAGTGGGGCGAATTCATGGCGCGCATCGGCGCCGTGGATGCCGACAGCTTCCGCAAGGCCAATGACGAATGGTTCGCCCATTATCAGAACGGCACGCTCGATCCGGTGGCCTACCTGGAGTTTGCGCTGGGCAACCTGTCGCGCTTCACGCGTACACAGCTCGACGAGATGCACCTGCAATTCATGGACGAAGTGGTCAAGCCCGCCATCCTGCCGCAAGCCGTGGCCCTGGTGAAGAAGCATCTCGACGCCGGTGACCTGTTGGCCATCGTCACCGCCACCAACCACTTCGTGACCAAGCCCATCGCCTCGCACTTCGGCGTGGAACACCTGATCGCCGCCCTGCCCATGCTCGATGAAAAGGGCAACCTCACCGGCAAGCTCGACGGTACGCCTACCTTCGGCCCGGGCAAGATCGTGCATACCGAAGCCTGGCTGGAACGCCTGGGCTTCAAGCTGGCCCAGTTCGAGCGCAGCTACTTCTACAGCGATTCGCAGAACGACATTCCGCTGCTCGAACGCGTAACCGATCCCATCGCCACCAACCCCAACGACAAGCTGCTGGCCCATGCCCAGGCGCGCGGCTGGCCGGTGCTGAACCTCTTCGCCGACGGCCACGCGCAATGATCAAGAAACTGATTCGCTCCATTCTGGGCCGGGGCAAGACCGCCGCTGCCGAGGGCACCGAGCCGCCCAAGAAATCGCGCGCCAAGGCGAGTGCCAACGGGGGGAAGATCGAGCCCGATGTGCTCGGCCCCAAGCAGCACGGCATTGATCCGGCGCTGGTTTCGCCCAATGCGGTGCGTGTGACGCAGACCCTGCAGGAAGCCGGCTACAAGGCCTTCATCGTCGGCGGTGCGGTACGTGACCTGCTCCTGGGCATCAAGCCCAAGGACTTTGATGTGGCCACCAATGCCACGCCGGAACAGGTCAAGCAACTGTTTCGCCGCGCCTTCATCATCGGGCGCCGCTTCCAGATCGTGCATGTGATGTTTGGTCAGGAACTGATCGAAGTCACCACCTTCCGTGGTGCCTCGGCCGAAGCGGCGCCCAAGGATGAGCACGGCCGCGTGCTGCGCGACAACACCTTCGGCGAGCAGCATGAGGATGCCACCCGGCGCGATTTCACCATCAACGCGATGTACTACGATCCGGCCAGCCAGGCGGTGCTGGATTATCACGGCGGCATCGCCGACATCCGCGACAAGAAACTGCGCATCATCGGCGAACCGGAAGCGCGCTACCGCGAAGACCCGGTGCGCATGTTGCGCGTGGTGCGCTTCGCGGCCAAGCTCAAGTTCACCATCGACCCGGCCAGCAGCGCGCCAATCCGCGTGATGGCCCCGCTGATCGACAACGTACCCGCAGCGCGTGTCTTCGATGAAATGTTGAAGCTGCTCATGAGCGGCCATGCCCTGGCCTGCCTGCAGCAGTTGCGCAAGGAGGGTCTGCATCACGGCCTGCTGCCGCTCTTGGATGTGGTGCTGGAACAGCCGCTGGGGGAGAAGTTCGTCAGCCTGGCGCTGGCCAATACCGATGCCCGCGTCAAGGAAGGCAAGGGGGTCTCGCCGGGCTTCCTGTTCGCTTCGCTGCTGTGGCATCAGGTGCTGGAGAAATGGCGTGCCTACCAGGCTGCCGGTGAGTATCCGATCCCCGCGCTGCATCTGGCCGCCGATGACGTGCTCGATGCGCAAACCGAGAAGCTGGCACTGCAACGCAAGATCGCCTCCGACATGCGCGACATCTGGGCCATGCAGCCGCGCTTTGAACGTCGCGTCGGCAAGGCGCCCTACAAGCTGTTGGAACATCTGCGCCTGCGCGCCGGTTTCGATTTCCTGCTGCTGCGCTGCCAGTCCGGTGAACTCGATGCCGAACTCGGCGAATGGTGGGAAGCCTTCATCGCCGGCAACGGTGCCGAGCGTGAAGAACTGATCGCCCGCAAGCCGGCCGATGCCGCCGGCGGCGGTGCCGGCCCCAAGAAGCGCAAGCGCCGAGGCGGACGTAGCCGCAGCAAGTCTGGCGCCGACATGGGCGGCAACGACAGCGGTATCGAGCAGGAGAGCACGCCGCCCGCAGAGACCCGCACACCCACCCTCAAGGAAACGGCCGAGAGCGCCGCTGAACCGGCCGACGCCGGGACCGCAGAAGCTCCCAAGCGCCGTCGCCGTCGTCGCAGCAGTAGTGGCGCTGGTGGTAGCGCCGCGGGTGGTGACAGTACGCCTGCGGGCGACGACTGAGCCGCGTGGCGTCCTCTTTCACGCGGGCCTGGATCGGTATCGGTGGCAACCTGGGCGATGCCCGCGCCACCGTCGAAGAGGCGCTCGCCCACCTGGCCCGGCTGCCGCAGTCGCAACTGCTGCGCAGCTCCTCGCTCTATCGCACCGCCCCCATCGATTCCAGCGGCGATGACTACGTCAACGCCGTGGCGTTGCTCAGTACCTCACTCACGGCGCTGGATCTGCTGCACGCCCTGCAGGCCATCGAACTGCAGCACGGACGTGAACGCCCCTATCGCAATGCCCCCCGCACGCTGGATCTGGATGTGTTGATGTACGGAGATGCACGCCTGCAGGAAGAGGCACTGATCGTCCCGCATCCGCGTATGACGCAGCGCGCCTTCGTGCTGGTGCCCATGCTGGAGATCGATACGGACGTGGTGATCCCGGGACTGGGACCGGCCCGCGATTTTCTCGATGCGATCAGGAACCAGGCCATTAGCCGGCTATGACTTGCTTGCCGCGACAGGAAAATTGCATTCCTGCCCGATGGGCTCCCCTCCTGCGCTGACGTACAAGCAAGCCCAACAGGCCGGGAAAGCCCGGTCGTCATCGATTCACAACCGATAGGCATCTCATCAAAATCATCTTGCAGCTTCGCAATGAATTGATATTCGAAAGCGATCGAATTGCTTGAAACCTGCGTTCTTTAGTTTCCAGCAAATGAGACATTTCTGATTTTTAGCGCCGATACAAAAAAATAGACTGCTGCTCCGATCGTCTTGCCCTTTCGCAAGGCGGGTATCACGGAGGAGAGTCCTTTGAACCGGCTGCGCTACAAACTGATCTTCAACCGTCATCGCGGCATGGTGATGGCAGTGGCAGAAACCGCGTCTGTCATCAGTGCCAAGAGGCGAGGAACGGCCCGAGCCGCAGTGGTGCCGCTCACGCTGCTGCCATGGCGCACCGCGCGCATTGCACTGTGCGTGGCACTGGCATGGCAGAGCCTGTCGCATGCGCAGATCCTGGTCGACCGCAACGCCCCGCGCGAACAGCAGCCGTTGGTGGTCAAGGCGGCCAATGGCGTGCCGGTAGTCAACATCCGGCAGCCCAACGCAAGAGGACTCTCGGTCAACAGCTATCGGCGCTTCGATGTCGATGAGCGGGGCGCCATCCTCAACAACGCGGGCGGCTCCAGCAAGACCGAACTGGGCGGCTACATCGCCGGCAATCCCTGGATGCCCCAGGGTGGCGCGCAGGTCATTCTCAACCAGATCAACTCATCGGACCCGAGCTACCTGCGTGGCTTCATCGAGGTCGCCGGCAACCGGGCGCAGGTGATCATCGCCAACCCCTCCGGCATCACCTGTGCCGGTTGCGGTTTCATCAATGCGCAGCGCGCCACCATGACCACGGGGACGCCGGTCATCCGACAGGGCAACCTGGAGAGCTATCGTGTTGGCGGCGGCGTCATCAGCTTTGAAGGATCCGGCCTGCGAGCCGGTGACACGACATATGCGGAGGTGATCGCCCGAGCGGTCCGTGTTCATGCTGCCTTGCGC